>JAJTHZ010000241.1 GCA_021299185.1 Lysobacteraceae bacterium
CGCACCCACCGGCGCGGCGGCGAACGGCACGCCGCGCCAGGCCGTGGTGGCGGCGGCGTCGGCCGCGCCGGCGACGATGCCTTCGCGGGTCACCGCCGTGCGCGGCGGCGCGATCGCATCGGAGATTCGCACCAGCGGTCCCATGCGCCGCCACACCCCGCCCGCCGGCCCCGGATGGCGGGCGTCGAGGTCGATCCGGTTGCCGGTCGCCTCCGGCAGCGGCGCGACCAGCGACAGTGAGACCGACCCGGCGTCGCGCAACTGGCGCGGCGCGCCGGGACAGGTGCGGCAGTAGCCGCGGTACGACGCCAGTCGTGCCTCGACGCGGAAGGCGTCGAACCCCGCCTGCGCCAGGTTCCAGCGCGGCTCGCCCGCGGCGTCGTAGGCGTAGAGCAGGGCGACCGCGGCGCGCGCGCCGGGCAGGTCGACGAAGTAGGTGGTCAGCCCCCAGCCGGCGTCGGCGGCCCCGCCCCACCACGTGCCGTCCATCGCGGATACCGGCGTGACCGGTTCCGGCAGCAGCGGCTCGACGCACCAGCGGATGCGCTCGCCGTCGATCGTCGCCTCGAAGTCGGCCAGCCGGGCGGCGCCAGGGCGCGACTCGCCGGCCGCGCACGGCGGGGCGCCGCCGGCCGTTCCGAAGCGCAGGCGCAGGCTGCCGGCCGTGCGCGGCTGCGCGTCCGGCCGCTCAGGCGTGCCGGCGTTGCGGAAGCGCAGCAGCGGCGCATCCAGCGTGTCGCCGGCGGGCACGCCCTGGGCCAGGAACCACTCCGGCTCGCCGGCCGCATCAAAGGTGTAGAAGATGACGCCCAGCGCGTCGCCGTAGCGCTGCACGTCCAGTCCGTGGCCGTCGCGGGTGCGGTCGAACCATGGCCCGGTGCGCGGCTGAGCCTGAGCGCCCGGGACGGCGCACAGGGCGAGCAGCAGGGCGAGTACCGGGGAGAGCGCGGCGCGCATGGATCGAGGGTGGCGATGCGGAACGCTGGCGTCAACGCCCGCCGGCGGAATCGGTTGACGCGCGTGGCGTTGACAGGGACCGGGGCGAGGCCCTGTTCCGGCGAGCGATGCCAGGCGCCATGCCAGGCGCCATTCCGGCCCCGCCACGGACCCGGCCAAGCCTGCGCTGTTCGGGTGCCGGCCAGTCCGACCCGACGACGGCCCGCGCACGGCGCGCGCGGGCGGCCGTCGTTGCGCGGGCCCTCGGAGCCTCGGAATCATGAACTTGCGTGCATGACCCGCGCGCGGGCCATCCATGGCCTGTTCGATAGGCTGGTTCTTGACAGCCTCTCAGGCCGCCAGCACGAGGTCGCCGGCCCGCTCGGCGATCATCACCGTCGGCGCGTTGGTGTTGCCGCCGATCAGCCGCGGCATCACCGAGGCATCGACCACGCGCAGCGCGGCGACGCCGTTGACCCGCAGTTGCGGATCGACCACGGCCCGCGCGTCCGCGCCCATGCGGCAGGTTCCGACCGGGTGGTAGATCGTCTCGGCCTTGCGGCGCACGAAATCGGCCAGCGCGGCATCGTCGCGCGCGTCCTCGCCGGGGAAGATCTCTCCGGCCTGCCAGTCCCTGAAGGCCGGCTGCTGCAGGATGCGCCGCGACAGGCGCACGGCCTCGATCAGCACCCGGAGGTCGAATCCCTGCGGGTCGCCGAGGTAGTTGGCATGGATGCGAACCTTCGCTGCCGGGTCGGCAGAGGCCAGCGCCACGCGTCCCCGCGACAGCGGCCGCAGCGCGCAGGCGTGCAGGGTGTAGCCGTGGCCGGGGAGGCGCTGCCGGCCATGGTCTTCGAGCATGGCCGGGACGAAGTGGAACTGGATGTCCGGGCGCTCGTCGGGCGCAAGGTCCGAGCGCACGAAGCCGCCGCTTTCGGCCACGTTGCTGGTGCCGATGCCGCGCCGGTGCAGGTAGTACTCCCACGCCACCGCGAGGTCGTTGGTGTGGTCGTAGGTGACGTCGCGCGTGCAGCGGTGGATGGTGCAGGCGTCGAGGTGGTCGTGCAGGTTGCGCCCGACCTCGGGCGCGTCGACCGCCACCGCGATGCCGTGGCGGCGCAGTTCGTCGGCCGGCCCGATGCCGGACAGCATCAGCACCTGCGGCGAGTTCAGTGCGCCGCCGCACAGGATCACCTCGCGCGTGGCCTCGGCGCGCTGCACCGCGCCGCGGTGCAGGTACTCCACGCCGGCCGCGCGCGTGCCGTCGAGCAGCACCCGGCGGGTCAGCGCCCCGGTCAGCACCGTGAGGTTGGGGCGGTCGCGCACCGGGGCGAGGTAGCCCGCCGCGGTGCTGCAGCGCGCGCCGTCCTTCTGCGTGACCTGGTAGTAGCCGAAGCCGTCCTGCCGCGCGCCGTTGAAGTCGTCGTTGGCGGCGAACCCGGCCTCGCCGCTGGCGGCGAGGAACACGTCGCTGAGCGGGTTGTGGTGGCGCAGGTCGTCCACGTTGAGCGGACCGCCGGTGCCGTGGAAGGCATCGCCGCCGCGCTCGTTGTGCTCGGCGCGCTTGAAGTAGGGCAGGACCGCGTCCCAGTCCCAGCCGGTCGCGCCCATCGCTGCCCATTCGTCGTAGTCGGCGCGGTGGCCGCGGATGTAGCACATCGCGTTGATCGAACTCGAACCGCCCAGCACCTTGCCGCGCGGCCACCACAGGCGGCGGTTGCCGAGGTGCGGCTCGGGTTCGGTGGTGTAGTCCCAGTTCACGCCCTTCTTGCCGACCAGCTTGGCGATGCCGGCCGGCATGTGGATGAACGGGTGCCAGTCGCGGCCGCCGGCTTCCAGCAGCAGCACGCGACGGGAAGGATCCGCGGACAGGCGGTTGGCCAGCACGCAGCCGGCGGAGCCGGCGCCGACGATGATGTAGTCGTACACGGTGGGTCCGGGAGCGTCGATGCCTCAGGCTAGGGCCGCGGGCTTAGAATGATCGCTCCATCGCACTGCAGCGTGACCGCGCGTGCTGGTTGTGCTTCGGGTCAGGCGAGGACCTCGGCCGCGTCGCCCTCGCGCAGCGTGCCGCTGCCGCGTGCGACGAGGTTCACGCCGAAGGTGACGCCCGACGGCGTGCGGCGGTAGGCCTTGAGTTCCGCCAGCGGCTGGCCGGAGGGATCGATCGTGCCGGTGTGCGGGTCGACGGTGGTGAACACGCAGCGGGTGCAGGGTTTGGCCACGTCGAACGCGATCCCGCCGATGCGGATCCGGCGCCAGCCGTCCTCGGCGTGCGGCGAGGCGCCGTCGACCACGAGGTTGGGGCGGAAGCGCGCCATCGGCACCGGCACCGGCAGGCGCGCGTTGAGCGCGTCCAGGCTGGCCTGGCCGACCAGCAGCAGGGGGAAGCCGTCGGCGAAGCCCACCTCGTCGCCCGGCTGCGCGTAGGCCGGGTCCACCGCGCGGCGCGCGATGGCGTCCATGTGCACCAGGCGCGCCGGCCGGTCCAGCGCACGCGACAGCCAAGCGTCCGCCGCGGGCCCGGCGCAGGCGGCGTCGATGGTGTCGCGCCACACGACCACCGCGGCACGCGGCGCGTCCGGCCGCGGCGTGGCCACGTGCAGCGCGGGCAGGCCGGGCGCGGCGAGCGACAGGCCGTCGCGGGTCGGGGTCGCCACGATCCGCACCAGGGCCGGCACCTGCCGGCCGGTGATGAAGCGACCGCCGGGGTCTACCGCCATCCAGCGGCGATCATGCGCCAGGCCGCGCGCCTCGACGTCCGCTTCCGGCACGCGCAGCGGGGCGCAGGACTTCAGCGGATGGATCGCGATCGTGGACAGCCGCATGCGCCCTCCGACGCGCCCGTGACGCGCGCATCGTACCCTGTGCGCATGGCAGCACCACCGTCGCCTGCGATCCCGCCACCCGAGCCGCCCTTGCCCGGCGACTGCTGCGGCAACGGCTGCTCGCCCTGCGTCTGGGACCTGCACGAGGAAGCCCTGGCGGCGTGGCGGCGCGCGGCCGAAATCGCCCGTGCCGATGCCGAGCCCGAGGCTGGCGCCTGAGCGCGCATGCCGCTACCGTCCCCGCGTCGATCCCCGGAGCGTGCGTTTGTCCATTCCAGCAGTTCCCCCCCCGCGAGCGACCTGGCACGAAACCGTGCTCGGTGCGCGCCGCGACGAACTGCCGGCGCTGGGCTGGTCGTTCGTGTACTTCTTCTCGCTGCTGTGCGGCTACTACGTGCTGCGCCCGATCCGCGATGCGATGGGCTCGGACTATCCGCTGCAGTGGCTGTTCCTCGGCACCTTCGTCTGCATGCTGCTGCTGGTCCCGGCCTACGGCGCGCTGGTCGCGCGATTCCCGCGCCGGGTGTTCCTGCCGTTGGTCTACATCGCCTTCATCGCCTGCCTGTTCGGTTTCCACGCGCTGATGGAGAGCGATACCGGCGTGGGCTGGCGCGGGGCGGCGTTCTTCGTCTGGGTGGCGGTGTTCAACATGTTCGCGGTGTCGGTGTTCTGGAGCTTCATGGCCGACATCTTCACCAACGAGCAGTCGCGCCGCCTGTACGGCAGCGTCGCCGCCGGTGGCACGCTCGGCGCGCTGCTCGGGCCGTCGCTGACCGTGCTGCTGGTCGACCGGCTCGGCATCCCGAGCATGCTGTTGATCTCGGCCGCGTTCCTCGGTCTTTGCCTGCTCGCGATCACCCGCCTCGTGCCGTGGGCACTCGCCCAGGAGCGGCAGCGCGGCTACGACGCCGGCGAGGACGCGATCGGCGGCTCGATCCTGGGCGGTGCGCTGCTGGTGCTGCGCTCGCCGTTCCTGCAGGCGATGGCGCTGCTGCTGTTCATCGGCGTCTCGGTCGGCACCCTGCTGTACAACCAGCAGTTGGCGTATGCGCGACTGGCGTTCCCCGACGCCGATGCGCGGGCGGCCTTCTTCGGGACCCTCGACCTGGCGATCAACATCACCGTGCTGGTGACGCAGTTGACCGTGACGCGCTGGGTGCTCAAGGCGTACGGGCCGGCGCCGCTGCTGGTCATCATGCCGATCGGGCTCGGGATCGGATTCGCAGCGCTGACCGGCAGTCCCTATCCGATGCTGCTCAGCGCCGTGCAGATCGTCACGCGCGCCGGCGAATTCGCACTCAGCAAGCCTGCGCGCGAGACCTTCTACACCCGCGTCGACCGCGAGAGCCGCTACAAGTCGAAGAACTTCATCGACACCGTGGTCTATCGCGGCGGCGACCTCAGTTTCTCCTGGGTCCACGTCGGGCTGACCAAGGGCCTCGGATTCGGCACCGCCGGCGTCGCCGCCTTCGGCATCGGACTGTGCGTGCTGTTCCTGCTGGCCGCGCTGCTCGCCATCCGGCGTGCGCGCGACCTGCCGGCCGAGACGGTCGACCACGAGGCGCGCACGTGAGGCGCCGGCTGGCCGTCGCCGCCGTGCTGTGCCTGCTGGCCGGACCCGTCGGTGCGGCCGATGCGTGGTCGCTGGGCGCGCGCGGCGGCGTGGTGGTCACCGACCAGAACTTCGACGCCGACGGCGAGGTGTGGGCGCTGACCCTGGGCCGCAGTTTCGGCCCGCAGTACGCGCTGGAGGTCGAGCTGTCCGCGGACGAGCTCGACTTCGGCATCGACTACGGGCTCAAGCACCGCGCGATCGGCATCAACCACCTCACGATCAACCGCGGGCCGCTGTGGGACCCGTACTTCCTGATCGGCATCGGCCTGATCGAGTTCGACGCGCCGCCGGGCAATCCGGTGCGCGACGGCCGCGACTTCATGTTCAACCTCGGCATCGGCGGGCAGTGGGAACTGGTCGCGCCCGAGCGCGTGCTGCTGCGCGCCGACCTGCGCCTGCGCTACGACCGCAACGACACCGGCCAGCCGGGCCAGAACGGCTTCGGCGACGGCGTGCTCACGCTCGGCTTGACGGTGCCGCTGGACCGCTGATGCTCAAGCCTCGCGCGGCTTGCGCGGGCTGACGTACATCGTGATGTCGGCGTCGAACACGACCTCGCCGGCGGGATTGCGCACGTCGACGTGCGCCAGCAGGTCCTGCGCCACGCCCTCGGTCGCCGGCGGGATGGTGCAGGTGGCGGTCATCGTGCCCTGCGCCTTGCGCAGGTAGCGCACGGTCATGCCCTTCGGGATCCAGCGCATCGAAGGCGGGATCGAGGCGTCGGTGCCGAGCCCGGCGGTGAACTCCGCGAGGTTGCACAATGCGATCGCGTGCACCGTGCCGATGTGATTGTGCACGCGACGCCGGTCCTTGATCCGCGCAACGCAGCGGCCCGGGGCGAGTTCCTCGATCACCGGGCCGATGCTGCCGAAGTAGGGCGCCTGGAAGCACACCAGGCGCGAGAACAGCCAGCGGCCCGGCGCGCTGCCGCCGAACCGCCGGAACGCCGCGAGCGGCGACATGGCCATCGGTTCAGGCCACCGAGCGCAGTGCGGCCGGGCGCGCGGCCTTGACGCTCATCAGTTCCTCCGACTCGAAGTCGTCGACCGTGATGACCTCGATCGTGATCTGGCGCACCTCCGCGAGCAGGTCGCGCTCGGCGGTGGTGAGCACGCCGGCCCGCACCGCTTCCTCCAGCTGGCCCGCGGCATCGAGGGCCTGCAACTGCCCGGTCTTGAGCGCCTTGGCGAGCTTGCGCTCGACCGGCTCGGCCTGGATCACCTTCGGCAGCGCGCGCTCGAGGAAGCCGGTCCAGTGCAGCGGGCCGCTGCCGAAGAAGATGCCCTCGCACAGCCGGTCGCGGGTCTCCGACGGGGTCATCAGCGCGCCCGCGACGCGGTGGCCGAGGCGGTCGCCCGGCGCGACCTCGCGCAGGCCGAGCGGGAACACCAGCCCGCGCAGCACCCAGGCCACGGGACGGACCGGGAAGTTGCGCAGGAAGGCATCCAGCGCGACCTGGATCTTGTGGATGGCGTCGTGCATCGCCCACGCCAGCAGCGGCTGGTCGGCGGCCGGCCGGCCCTGGTCCTCGAAGCGCTTGAGCATGGCCGACGCGATGTAGAGCTGGCTCAGCACGTCGCCGAGGCGGGCCGACAGGCGCTCCTTCTGCTTGAGCTTGCCGCCGAGGGTGAGCATCGCGGTGTCGGCCACCAGCGCCAGCGCGGCCGAGTAGCGGCCGAGCTTGCGGTAGAACTTCCGCGTGTATTCGCCACCCGGCACCTTGCCGGCCTTGCCGTGCACCAGGCCCAGCACGAAGGCGCGCGCGGCATTGGAGATCGCGAAGCCGATGTGGCCGAACAGCAGGCGGTCGAACTGCTTGAGGCGCTCGGCGCGGTCCTCGAGGCGCGCGGCCTGCATTTCCTTCAGCACGAAGGGATGGCAGCGGATCGCGCCCTGGCCGAAGATGATCATCGAGCGGGTGAGGATGTTCGCGCCCTCGACCGTGATCGCCACCGGTGCGCCCTGCCAGCCGCGGCCGATCCAGTTGCGCGGGCCGAGGATCACGGCCTTGCCGCCGTGGATGTCCATGCCGTCGCGGACCACCTCGCGCGCGCTCTCGGTGGCGTGGTACTTGGCGATCGCCGAGGGCACGGCCGGCTTCTCGCCGAGGTCGACCGCGTGCGCGGTCATGCGCGAGAGCGCGGTGATCGCATAGGTGTAGCCGCCGATGCGGGCGAGCGCTTCCTCCACGCCCTCGAAGCGGCCGATCGGCATCTGGAACTGCTTGCGGATGCGCGCGTAGGCGCCGGTGTTGGCCGCCACCATGCGCGCGCCGCCGGCCGCCGAGGACGGCAGCGAGATCGAACGGCCCACCGACAGGCACTCGACCAGCATGCGCCAGCCGTGGCCGATGTACTGTTCGCCGCCGATCAGGCAGGACAGCGGCACGAAGATGCCGTTGCCGCGCACCGGGCCGTTCTGGAACGGCATGTTGAGCGGCAGGTGGCGGCGGCCGACCTCGAGGCCCGGGGTCGAGCGCGGCACCAGCGCGAGCGTGATGCCACGGTCGCTCTGCTCGCCCAGCAGGTGGTCGGGGTCGTGCAGGCGGAACGCCAGCCCGATCACGGTGGCGATCGGCGCGAGCGTGATGTAGCGCTTGTCGAAGGTCAGCCGCACGCCGAGCACTTCGCGGCCTTCGTGCAGGCCCTTGCAGACCACGCCGAAGTCGGGGATCGAGGTCGCATCCGAGCCGGCCCAGGGGCTGGTCAGCGCGAAGCAGGGGATCTCGTCACCGCGCGCGAGGCGCGGCAGGTAGTGGTTCTTCTGCTCCTCGGTGCCGTAGTGCAGCAGCAGTTCGGCCGGGCCGAGCGAGTTCGGCACCGCGATCGTCGACGACAGCGTGCCGGACACCGAGGCCGCCTTGTTGAGCACGCAGTGGTGCGCGTAGGCGGAGAAGCCCAGGCCGCCGTACTCGCGCGGGATGATCATGCCGAAGAAGCGGTGCTTCTTGAGGTAGTCCCACACCTGCGGCGGCAGGTCGGCCAGTTCGTGGCTGACCTCCCACTCGTGGGTCATGCCGCAGACTTCCTCCACCGGGCCATCGAGGAAGGCCTGCTCGTCGGCGGTGAGCTTCGGCGCCGGGATCGCTTCGAGTTTCGACCAGTCGGGTCGGCCGCTGAACAACTCGCCTTCCCAGCCGACCGTGCCCGCTTCCAGCGCCACCTTCTCGGTCTCCGACAGCTGCGGGGTCATGGTCTGGTAGACCTTGAGCAGCGGCGCGCTGATCGCGGTGCGACGGAACGGGGTGAGGTTCAGCGGCAGGGCGACCAGCGCGAACAGCGCCGTCGGGATCGCCCAGCCCAGCCAGTGCGGTTGCACGGCGAACGTCGCCGCGGCGATCGCGACGGCGCCGGCCACGGTCCAGGCGCGCAGCCCGGCCCGCAGGAAGGCGCAGGCCAGCGATGCGGCCAGCAGGGCAAGCAGCGGGGTCCAGTTGGCGAAGCTGTCCATGGAACACTCCTCAGGGGTGGGATCGCGTCGGCGCGTGGCCGATGCGGTGCAGGAAATCGGCGATGGTGGCGGTGAATCGGTCGTTGGCGTCGCCGGCCACCATGTGGGTGGCATCGGCGAGTTGTGCATGCTCGGCGTGCGGCGCGAGCTGCAGGAATTCGTCGATCGTGTGGCGCGAGACGACGTCGCTGCGGCCGCCGCTGACCAGCAGCACCGGCAGGCGCAGGGCGCGCGCGGCATCCGCCAGCAGCGGGCCCCAGCGCTCGGCCTCGTGGGCCACGGTCTCCAGCAGGCGCGGGTCCCAGTGCCAGCGCAGGCGGCCATTGGCCATCGGCACCAGCAGCTTGGACAGGCGCGCGGGGTCCTTGTCGTGCGCGCGGTGCGGCAGGTAGTCGCGCACGGCCGCCTGCGCGTCCTCCACCGAGGCGAAGCCCTGCGGGTGGGCGCGCATGAAGCCGATGATGCGTTCGACCCCGCGCGCTTCCCAGCGCGGCGTGATGTCGACCAGGACCAGGGCGGCGAAACGGCCGCTCGGCGCCTGCGCCTCGGCGACCATCCCGAGCAGCCCGCCCATCGAGGCGCCGACCCAGGCCGGCCGGCCACCGGCGGCTTCGGCGAGGCAGGCGGTGTCGTCGATGAACTGTTCGAAGCGGTAGCCGCCGTGCTCGACCCAGCCGCTGTCGCCGTGGCCGCGGCCGTCCGCGATCAGGGTGCGCCAGCCGCGCTCGCCGAGGTGACGGGCGGTTGCCCGCCAGGCATGCCGGGTCTGGCCGAAGCCATGCGCGAAGGCCACCGCCGGTCCGGTGCCCGGGCCATGGAACTCGCACGCCAGGCCAACCCCGTCCGTGGCACGAAGGCGGACCGGGTCGCTCGGCAGGGCTGGCTGGGTTTGGGCGAGGGCGACCATACGGGGCAGTATCTTGGGCTTTTTTCGCGCCTGTCAATACGCTACCGTATGGATATGACCGATCAGCGATCCCGGGGGACCCCATGAGCGTCGCCAGTGCCCGCGCCGAGCGCAGCCGCCTGTCCGCCACCGACTGGGAGCAGGCGGCGCTGGACGTGATCGCCGAACAGGGCGTGGCGGCGGTGGCGGTGGAGCCGCTGGCGCGCCGTCTCGGCGTCACCAAGGGCAGCTTCTACTGGCACTTCGGCACCCGCGACGAACTGCTCGAGGCGACCCTGCGGCGCTGGGAGCAGGCCGACGCCGGTGCCCTGATCGCGCAGGTCGACCGGATCGCCGATCCGCGCGAGCGCCTGCTGGAACTGTTCCGCCGCACCAGCCGCGAGATGCGCTCGCACGTGATCTATTCGGCGCTGCTGAAGGCGCTCGACCATCCCGCGGTGCGACCGGTGATGCAGCGCGTGTCGCAGCGCCGCATCCAGTATCTCTCGCTGGCGTATCGCGCGCTCGGTCTTTCGCGCCGCGATGCAACACATCGCTCGCGGCTCGCCTATGGCGCCTACGTCGGATTCCTGCAATTGATGCTGCTGCTCAAGCTCGAACGCATGACCGCCGAGGAGTTCGAGGCCTATGTCGACCACGTGGTGGCGACCCTGATCCCCGCGCGCGGCAGCGTGCAGCCCGCCGCGGATTGAAACCCTCGCGGCGGGGCCGCTACCGTGGCGCCCTTCCCTTGACTCCACCAGGCCCCGACGGGCCGGAGCCCGCATCGACATGCCGAGCCAGTTGCCAGCACTGAACCAATGGGTCGACGAGGTCGCGCGCCGCACGCGTCCCGCGCATGTCCACTGGTGCGACGGTTCGGATGCCGAGCACGCCGCGCTGGTCGCGCGGATGGAAGCGACCGGCGACCTGCTGCCGCTGTCGCCGGACACCCATCCGCGCTGCCATCTGCACCGCTCGCATCCGAGCGATGTCGCGCGCGTCGAACACCTGACCTATGTCTGCACGCGCGATCCGCGCGATGCCGGGCCGAACAACCACTGGATGGAGCCCGCCGAGGCCCACGCCATGATGGATGCGCTGTTCGACGGCTGCATGCAGGGGCGCACGCTGTACGTGATCCCTTACTGCATGGGCCCGGTCGACTCGCCGCTCGCGCGCTGCGGCGTCGAGATCACCGACAGCCCGTACGTGGTGGCCAACATGCGCCTGATGACGCGCATGGGGGCGGCGGCGCTGGCGCGCATCGAGCGCGACGGGACCTTCGTGCGTGGCCTGCACTCGACCGGCGAGCTGGACCCGAACCGCCGCTTCATCGTGCACTTCCCGGAGGAACTGGCGATCCAGTCCTACGGCTCGTGCTACGGCGGCAACGCGCTGCTCGGCAAGAAGTGCCACGCACTGCGCATCGCCTCCTGGCAGGCGCGCACGGAGGGCTGGCTCGCCGAGCACATGCTCATCGTCGGCATCGAGGACCCCCGCGGTGAGGTGACCTACGTCGCCGCCGCGTTCCCTTCAGCCTGCGGCAAAACCAACCTCGCGATGCTGATCCCGCCGCCGGCCTTCCGCGAGCAGGGCTGGAAGGTGTGGACCATCGGCGACGACATCTGCTGGATGCATCCGGGCCCGGATGGCCGCCTGTACGCGATCAATCCGGAGGCGGGATTCTTCGGCGTCGCGCCCGGCACCGGGGCGAAGACCAATCCGAATGCGCTGGCGATGCTGGACCGCGATGCGATCTTCACCAACGTCGGGCTGACCGCCGACAACCAGCCGTGGTGGGAGGGCCTCGACGAGCGCATCCCCGCCTTCGACTGGCAGGGCCGGCCCTACGATCGCGCCAACGGCCCAGCCGCGCATCCCAACGCGCGCTTCACCGTTTCGGCGCGCCAGTGCCCCTCGTGGTCGCCGAAGATGGACGATCCCAACGGCGTGCCGATCAGCGCGATCGTGTTCGGTGGCCGCCGCGAATCGCTGGTGCCGCTGGTGATGCAGGCGCGCGACTGGAACCACGGCGTGCTGCTGGGTGCGGCGATGGCTTCCGAGACCACGGCGGCGGCGACCGGCGCGGTCGGCGTGGTGCGTCGCGACCCGATGGCGATGAAGCCCTTCTGCGGCTACAACTTCGGCGACTATTTCTCGCACTGGCTTTCGTTCGGCCACCGCGGTCTTTCGCTGCCGAAGATCTTCCACGTCAACTGGTTCCGCAAGGGCGCCGACGGGCGCTTCCTGTGGCCGGGTTTCGGCGACAACCTGCGCGTGCTGGAGTGGATCGTCGGCCGCTGCAGGGGCAGCCGTGGCGCGGTCGAGACGCCGGTCGGCCTGCTGCCGCGGCGCGCCGACCTTGACCTGTCGGGACTTGCATTGCCCGATGCTGCGCTGGACGCGCTGCTGTCGGTCGACCCCGCGGGCTACCATCGCGAGTACGCCGCGATCGGCGAGTACCTCGACGAGTTC
The DNA here is from genome assembly GCA_021299185.1 of Lysobacteraceae bacterium. Classification (GTDB taxonomy): domain Bacteria; phylum Pseudomonadota; class Gammaproteobacteria; order Xanthomonadales; family Ahniellaceae; genus UBA4656. The sequence goes on from JAJTHZ010000241.1 coordinate 12,194, forward strand.
GGCGATCGCGTGCCGGGCGCGCTGCGGCTGGAGCACCGCAAGGCGGTCGCGCTGCTGGAGCAGGCGGCGGCCGGCAGCGCGCCGCGCGCGGCGGTGGGTTGACCGCGCCTCGCGTGGATTTCATGCCGCGCGCGGCAGCATCGCGCGCGCCATGAAGGCCTTCTATTGCCACCACTTCGTGCTGCCGCTGCCGCCCGGGCATCGTTTCCCGATGGCGAAGTACCGGCGGCTCTACGAGCGCCTGCGCGACGAACCGCAGGGCGAGCCGATCGAACTGCTGGAACCCGAGCCGGCCTCGCTCGAGGACCTGCTGCGCGTGCACGACGCGGACTACGTGCGGCGCGTGCTGGACGGCACGCTGTCGGACACGGAACTGCGGCGCATCGGCTTCCCCTGGAGCCCGGCGGTGCCCGAGCGCAGCCGCCGCGTGTCGGGTGCGACCATCGCTGCGCTGCGCGCCGCGATCGCCGGCGACGGCGTGGCGGTCAACCTCGCCGGCGGCACCCACCACGCATTCGCCGGCCGCGGCGGCGGCTACTGCATCTTCAACGACTCGGTGGTCGGCGCGCGCCACGTGCAGGCGCACGGGCTGGCGCGCCGCGTGCTGGTGGTCGACCTCGACGTGCACCAGGGCGACGGCACGGCCGCGCTTTGCCGCGGCGACGCCTCCGTGTTCGCCTTCTCCATGCACGCCGCGCGCAACTACCCGGCGGTGAAGCAGGACGGCGACCTCGACGTGGCCCTGCCCGACGGCACCGACGACGCGCGCTACCTCGATGCGCTGGCGGCCCACCTGCCGCGCGCGATCGAGGACGCGCGGCCCGACTCGGTGGTCTATCTCGCCGGTGCCGACCCTTACGCGGGCGACCGCCTCGGCCACCTCGCGCTCAGCAAGGCCGGGCTGCGCGAACGCGACCGGCAGGTGCTGGACGCCTGCCGGCGCCACGGGCTGCCGCTGGCGATCAGCATGGCCGGCGGCTATGCCGAGGACGTGGAGGACATCGTCGACATCCACGAGGCGACCGTGCGGCTGGCCGCGCGCTTCGCCGCGGCCCGCGGCCGGCGCGCGGCGGCGCAGGCCGGCTAAACCTTCGGCGGCCGGGCCGCATCGGATCGGGCAACATGCTCGCGATGACCGCCCTGCCGCCGACCCCCGCCACCGACGCCGCTGCCGACGACCCGGACGCGCCGCTGGTGCGCCGCGCCGCCGCCGGCGACATGCGCGCCTTCGAGGCGCTGTACCGGGCGCACGCCGGGCGCGTGCATGGCGCAATGCGCCGGCTGTGCGGCGGCGTCGAGGCGCGCGCGCAGGAGCTGACCCAGGACGCGTTCGTGCGGGCCTGGCAGAAGCTCGACGGCTTCCGCTTCGAGAGCCGCTTCGGCACCTGGCTGTATCGCCTGGCGGTCAACCTCGCGCTGATGGACCTGCGCGCGCGGCGCGGCGCCGAGGACCAGGAGTCGGCGCTAGACGACACCGTGCTGGCGCAGCCTGCGCCGCGCACCGGCGAGCACCGCATCGACCTCGAGCGCGGCGTGGCGGCGCTGCCGCCACGCGCCCGCGCGGTGCTGGTGCTGCACGACATCGAGGGCTGGACGCACGAGGAGATCGGGGCCGAACTCGGCATGGCCGTCGGCACCAGCAAGGCCCAGTTGCATCGGGCGCGGGGACTGCTCCGTCGCGCCCTCGGAGAACCACGATGAACGACTTCGAACTGCTGCGCGACCTGCGTGCCCTGCGCCGTCCGGCCGAACCCGCGGTCGACCTGTGGCCGGCCATCGCCGCACGCCTCGGCGCCGGCGCGGGCGCCGCGCGCCGCCCGCGCCGGCCGATGTGGCC
>JAJTHZ010000147.1 GCA_021299185.1 Lysobacteraceae bacterium
GCCGCACACAGCGCGTGCCGCGCATCGCGCAGCACGATGTCGCCCGGCGCGCGCGCGGCGATGGCGTCGAGCACGCGGCTCACGACGCCGACTCCGCCGCTGCGGCGCGTGCCTGCGCAGCGTGGTGCGCGCGGCGCACCGCATGCTGCGCGGCGCCCAGGAAGGCCGCGCCAGCCGCCACGTCGCCGCACAACAGGACCGGCTGGCTGTCGTAGTAGCGACCCCAGTCGGTGGCGGACGGCCGCAGGCGCTCGCGGCGTGCCGGCGCGATCGCCACCGGACGCAGGCCGAGGCGGTCGAAGGCATTGCGCAGTTGCAGGGTGGCGGCGAACAGCACCCAGCGCAGGCCGGCGGCATCGAGGCCGCGGGTCAGGCACAGGATCAGACGTCGCGCATCGCCCGGCCGGCGCGCCGCGAGGCCGCCGACTTCGACCATCGCCTCGCGGTCGACCGCGCGCGCCAGCGCGCCGGCCACCGCCTGCTCTGCCGGTGCATCGAGGTATTGCTCGACGAACAGCGGCGCGCTCGCGGCCAGGCGCAGGCCGACCACCGCCAGCAGCGCGCCGCCGGCGTCGCGGAACGCCAGCAGCCAGGGCATGAACTCGCGCAGCGTCGCGCCGTGCCGCTCGCGGTAGACGGCGGCGACGAAGGCTTCGGCCTGCGCGCGGTCGTCGCCTGGACCGAGCAGTTCCGGCCGCCAGCCGGGATCGTGCGCCCCGTCGAGGCGGTGGGCGAGGTCGTCGAACGCGCGGCGCAGGGCGAGGGCAGGCATGGGCCCATGCTCGCCGCCCTGCCTTAAGCCACGATTATCCGGCCGTTAGCGGCCCGTTCGGGCATCGTTCAAAACTTGCAAATCCTGCATGTGACCGGCGACCCGCGAGCGGGCACACTGCGGTACGACGCCGATTCGTCCCAGAGGAACCGCTTCGCCATGCCGGACCAACCCGACACCCGCCCGGGCACCGACGCCGAGGTGCTGCCACCCCGCACCACCCCGACCTGGGAAATGGAGCTGCTGTTGTCGGGCGCCACGGTGTTCGCCTTGCTGCAGGCCTACGGGTGGGTGGCGCCGCGCGGCGTCGACGTGGTGCAGCTTGCGGGTCTGCGCCTGGAACCCCTGCTGTCGCCCCTGCTGCTCTACCTGCAGGCCGGCATGCTGGCGCTGGCCGGCGGATTCCTGTTGCACCTGATCCTGCGCGGCTACTGGATCGCGCTGGTCGGGCTGCGCTCCGTGGACCCGGTCGGCAGCCTGCGCGAATCGTCCGCGTTCGGCCCGTGGACGCGGGAACGGATCGCCGCGGCCTGGGATGCACTGCCCGAGCGCATCGCCGCGCTCGATGACCGCGCCACTGTGGTGTTCGGGCTCGCGCTCGGGCTGGCGCGCCTGATGGCGCAACTGTTCCTCTACGCCAGCCTGATCGTGGCGCTGTCGATGGTGGTCGAGGGCGTCAGCGCGGGGCGCGTGCCGGCGCTGGCTGCGGCCGGCGTGCTGGTCATGCTGTTCATGCTGCCCTTCGCGGCAAGCGCCGCACTGGACAACCGCGCCGGCCGGCTGGGGAGACCCACCCCGCGTGTCGTGCGGGGCGTGCTCGACGTCTACGACCGGCTGGGCGTGACGCCGCAGCACAACCTGAGCCTGCAGTTCTTCATCCATCGGCTGGCCGCCGGACGCGGCCGTGCGCGCGGCGTGGTGGGCATGTTCATGCTGGTGCTGGTGCTGACGCTCGCCGCCAACGCGCTGCCGCCGATCCTGCGCGGCGAACTGGGCGACCGGCTGCGGGCAGGCTTTCCGCGGCTGTCGATCGGCGATCACGCCACGCTGCGCGGCGTGCACTACGACGACACCGCGTCGGGCGTGGCCTCGCGCCGCCTGCCGTCGATCCCCTCCGCGCGCGTCGAGGGCGACTGGCTGCCGCTGTTCATCCCCTGGGTCGACGTCTGGCATGCCGACTCCTTCGATGCCTGCGTCGCCCCGCACGGCACGGCGTGGCGCCAGGCGGCCGGCAGCGCGCGCGCCGTGCTCGACTGCATGGCCGCGCAGCAGCCGATCACGCTCGATGGGCAGCCGCTTTCGGTCGCCTGGCACCTCGCCGACGATCCACGGCGCGACCGCCGCGGATTCCTGGTCATGATCGACCTGCGGGGCCTTGCGGCCGGTCCCCATGAGCTGGTGGTCGCCCAGTCGGCCGCCGCGCGCGATCCCGACGAGCCCGAGATGGCGTGGCGGATTCCGTTCTGGCATTGACCCGACGCACGCTGGCGGCCGCGCGGGGCTTTTCGCGTGAGACCGGTGTGCCGGGCCGTTCCGGCAGGATCGGGAGTCGGACATGGACACGATCACGGCGCCATGGATCGCGTGGAGCCTGCTGCTGCTCGCCGGTGTGCTCGAAGTCGCGTGGGCGACCCTGATGAAGTCCTCCGGCGGCTTCACCCGCCACGGGCTCGCCGCGCTGTGCATCGCGCTGGCATGGCTCAGCTTCTTCCTGCTCGGCTTCGCCACCCGCACGCTGCCGATCGGCACGGCTTACGCGATCTGGACCGGTATCGGCGCGGTCGGCGTGGCGGCGTGCGGCATCCTCTGGTTCGGTGAACGCGCCGACCCGGCGCGCCTGTCCTGCATCGCCCTCATCGTGGCCGGAATCGTCGGTCTGAAGTGGCTGGCGCCCCGCTGAAAGGTGCGCCGCGCCGCGCTCAGCGCCGGGCCACGCGGGGGACTCAGAATACGCGGAACCGATTCGTCACCCGACGGGGTGGCCATGGCACACGATTCGCCGGCGCCAGCGGCGCTTCGGGGTGCGGCACGATCGCCTCGTCGACCGTCGGCGAAGGCCGTGCAGTCGCGCCCGCCGACAGGGCGTGATCCTGCGGGGCGCTCATCAAGTCGTCGTCGCCCCGCGCGGCGCGCGGCGGCGACACGTCGTCCGGTGCGAGCGCCGGGCGCTTGCGCGCGACGCCAGGCCGACCCTCCCGGTTGGCGATCGCGGCCAGGATCGACAGCGCGGCGCGTTGGCGCAAGGCGCCGCCCGGGCGCAGCGGCCCGATGGTGGACTCGGACGGGGATACCCGGGGTTGGCGGGACAGGGCGATGGGCGCGACGGGACCGTCGCGGGGCTTGCGGGGGATCGGCATGGAAGGCTCCGGATGCGGGGCGGGCGCTGCAGGATGCGGCGCGCGAATGGCCACGGGGGCCAGCATGCGCCCTGCGCGCCGTCGCCGTCGGTGCGGTGCCACGCATGGACCCGGACCGTCTGTGCGATGTCGGACAAATCCGCCCCAATCGACGCGCTATAGTGTCACCTGCCGATTGCTCGCTTCAGGGTTGCGCGACCATGGCCGAGCCCTTCGCCGTTCCCACGCCGCTGGACAACCACCTGATCCGCGCCCTGTCGGCGGAAGCGCGCGACCGGATCCTGCCCCACATGGAGCGGGTCGACCTCGCGCTGGGTCAGGTGCTCTACGAGTCCGGCGATGCCATCCGCTACGTCTACTTCCCGGTCGACTGCATCGTCTCGCTGCTCTACGTGATGGAGAGCGGCGCCTCGGCCGAGATCTCGGTGGTCGGCAACGAGGGGCTGCTCGGCGTGTCGATCTTCATGGGGGGCGAAAGCACGCCCAGCCGCGCCCTGGTGCAGAGCGCCGGCAGCGCCTTCCGCTTGCCCGCGCGACGCCTGCTGGACGAGTTCAACCGTCACGGCGACCTGTTGCAACTGGTCCTGCGTTACACCCAGGCCCTGCTGACCCAGATGGCGCAGACCGCGGTCTGCAACCGCCACCACACCATCGACCAGCAACTGTGCCGCTGGCTGCTGCTGTCGCTGGACCGGCTGCAGGGCAACCAGCTGGTGATGACCCAGGAACTGATCGCCAACATGCTCGGCGTGCGCCGCGAAGGCGTGACCGAGGCCGCGCGCAAGCTGCAGAAACTGGGCGTGATCGAATACAGCCGCGGACGCATCACGGTGATCGACCGTCCCAACCTCGAACGGCTGAGCTGCGAGTGCTACGGCGTGGTGCGCAAGGAAACCCATCGCCTGCTGCCGTACCTGTCGCCCGCCGACTGACCGACCCGCGTGCGGCACCGGCCATCGGCGACGCGTTCGCGTGCGCCAAGCGCCTCCTTGACGGAACCCCGCGGCCGGCGTCGCGCCGAACGCGGGCAGGCCGTGTCCCGGATCGACGTTCGCTGGCGCACGGTGCGGTGCCGGACGCCGGCGCATGCTGGCCCTGGTGCCGGCGAATCGCGGCGCCTTCCGGCCATCGCCGGTCCGCCGCCGTCAGCGCCGCCGCCGTCACGCCCTTCTCACGCCACCCGAACCTTCGGAGAATCCCATGCTGTACTATGCGATCGTGTTCCTGGTCATCGCCCTGGTCGCCGGGGCGCTCGGCTTCTTCGCCATCTCGGGCACCGCGGCGTGGATCGCCAAGGTCCTGTTCCTCGTCTTCCTGGTGCTGTTCGTGCTCTCGCTGGTGCGTGGGCGACGCGCCAGCCTTTAGGGGCAGCCCATGCCCTCGCCGCAACCGTCCCCCGAGCCCAAGTCCGGGCCCGGGGCGTTCCCCGTTCGCGTCGGAGGCACCCGGATGATCGATCTCGCGCTGCTGCTGCTGTTCGCCACCTTCGCCTGCGGCACGGTCGCCTTCAACGGCGGGCAGGGCACGCCCGCCCTTCTGGCCAAGCCGCTGTTCTTCGTCGCATTGGCGACCTTGCTCGGTGCGTTGATCCTGCGCCGCCGCGTGCCGGGGTGAGCGCCTCGGCGGCGATGCGGACCTCGGTTCGTTCCGCCAGCGGAAGGGTGACGGGCAATGCGGTCCTCGACCGCCTGCCGGCGGCCGACCGCGCGGCGCTGCTGGCGCGCGCGGTGCGCGTGCCGATCGTGCGCGGCGACGTGCTGTGCGTCGCGCGCGGCCCGCCCGGCGCGATCCACTTCCCGCTCGCCGGGCTGGTCGCCCTGGTCGCGCCCGTCGCGCCGCGGCCGCCGATCGCCGTCGGCCTGGTCGGGCGCGACGGCCTGGTCGGCCCGCTGTTCGCGCGCGAAGACGACGCGGGCGCGCTGGGCGCCATCGTGCAGGCCGACGGCTTCGCCTGGCGGGTGCCGGCCGACGACTTCGCGCCGGCACTGATGCGACGTCCATGGATCCGGCGCGCGGTCGAACTGGCCCAGCGCGACATCGTCGCGCAACTCGCCTGCACGGTCAGTTGCATGTTGTTCCACGAGATCGAGGAGCGGCTCGCCGGCTGGCTGGCGCTCGCCGCCAGGCATTCGCCCGAGCGCGTGCTGCACCTGACCCACCAGCAACTGGCCGACCTGCTGGGCGTGCAGCGCAGCGCGATCACCCTCGCCACCGGCTCGCTGCAGCGGCGCCGGCTGCTCGACTGCACCCGCGGCACCCTCCGGATCGTCGATCGCGCCGGCCTCGAGGCCGCCGGCTGCGAGTGCCGGCGGGGTTCGCGAACGCGCGTCGCGTCGCGGAACGCGCGCTGACGTCGAGGGACAGCCCACCGTGGGCCGGTGACGCCGACCGGCCGTGCGCCAGCGCACGCAAATTCCGATAACACACATATTGCGGCGCGCTGCTTGCGTGGCCCACCGAACCGAATCGGCGGCTGCGTTCCGGTAGTTTGATCACATGTCAGCGAACGGCGCCTCGCGCCTCGGCGACGCATCACTGCCCAACGCCGGAAGCCCTCCATGGATCGCATTGCCCACGCCACCGCGCACGGGATCGACCGTCCCCTCGCGGACTGCATCGAAGCCGCCGAATACTGCCAGCGCACGCTGCGGGAGTACGCCCGCAACGGCGCACGCGCAGGGCCGGGTCTGCCCGCCGATCGCGCCCTGTGGCGCCTGATGCTGGACTGCGCGGAGCTGTGCGCGGCGACCGCCGACTTCGCGCGCACCGAGTCGGTGTTCCTGCCGCAGCTCGCGGAATCCTGCAGCCACCTATGCGACGAATGCGCCGCGGCCTGCGAGCGCGCGGAGGCGAGCCCGGCGCTCGAGGTCTGCGCCGAAGCCTGTCGGGTCTGCGCCAGCCGCTGCTTCGCCCTGCGACGGCTCAACCGGCACGCGCCGGCAGCGCGGCGCGCACTGCATCCCTGAGGCCGCGCGCGGCGGCGTCGGCTCCGCGCAGGTGGAGCGACGGCCATCGCGCGCGCCACCAACCCCCGCCGCGGCGACCCCGCCACGGCATCCGCGAGGAGCAAGCCCATGCGTGACCCAACCAACCCCTCCAGCCTATCCGCACCGCCGGAAACGATCGACGGTGCCGGCCCGTCCGGCAGCGCGGCCCGCGGTGCGCTCGCCGCCGAACTCAAGCATCTGGTCGCCGACGTCGAGGAACTCGCGCGCCAGGCCGGTGCGCTCGGCGGCGACGAGTTCGCCGCCGCCAAGGCCCGGATCGGCGCACGCCTCACGGCCGCGCGCGAAGGCCTCGCGCACGCCGGCGAAAGGCTCGCCGCACGCGCGCGCGGCACGGCCGAGGCCACCGACCACTACGTGCACGAGCAGCCGTGGAAGGCGATCGCGGTCGGCGCCACCCTGGGCCTGCTGCTCGGCTTCGCGCTGGCGCGGCGCTGAGGTTGCCGTCGATGGTCGCGGAAGCCGCGCGCGCCGAACGCGGGACGACCGGCGCGACCGTCGACGTCCTGCTCGCCGCGCGCGTGCTGCGCGCGGCCGGTGGCGCGCTGTGGGACCAGGCGCGCCTGCACGGCGAATTGGCGCGCATCGAGTGGATCGCCGAACAGCGCCGCCTCGCCCGCTGCGCGGTGTTCGCCGTGGCCGTGGTGGTGCTGCTGGCCTGCGCCAGCGCGGCGCTGGGCAGCGCCGCCTTGGTGCTGGCGTGGGACACGCCGTGGCGCCTGGCCGTCGCGATCGCCCTGCCGCTGGTCTATGCAGCGCTTGCCGGCGTGGCCCTGCTGCGGCTGCGTTCGGCATGGGCGCGCGCATCGGGCGCGTTCGCCGCCACCCGGTCGGAGATCGCGGCCGACCTCGCCCTGCTGCGCAGCCGGCTGTGAGCGACCGGCGCGAGGCCCTCACGGCGCTGCAGGTCGACACCCTGCGCCTGCGCCTCGCGGCGCAGCGCGCGCTGATCGCCGAACGAATCGATGCGCGCCATCCCGGCGCGGTGTTCCCGCGCAGCGTGACGATGCGACTGCTGGTGCGTCATCCGGCGCTGGCCGCGCGGATCATCGCGCTCGGCGCGGGCGCCGCCCGTCGCCCGACGCGGCTGCTGCTGGTGGTCGCGGCGGTGGCGCTGGTCGCGCTCGCGCGCGCCGACGCCGGCACC
>JAJTHZ010000181.1 GCA_021299185.1 Lysobacteraceae bacterium
AAGGCGGCCTATATCGGCAGCAAGCCGATCGCGACGTTCACGCGTTCGCAGGCGCGCAACATCGCCTCGCAGGGCACGCGCATGCTGATGTACGTGGTGCTGCCCGACGGCATCCCGGCCGCGGTCAGCGGGGCACCTGCCGGCGTGATCTGGCAGGCGCTGGATGGCGACTCGCAGGGACGCGCCGTGCTGGCCTTCACCGTGGCCACGGATCCCGGCGCGGTGATCGGTGACCAGACCGCGCTGTGGGCCGCGCGCGGGACCTGCCCCGGCATGGTGTGCACCTTCAGCGTGGCCGAGCAGCGCGATGCGCTGGGGCGTCGCATTCGCGCCGAGTCGCCGGCGCTGGAGGCGCTGGCCGACGGCTCGGTGCGCGTGGCCTATCGCGGGCTGGGTTACGGGCCCAATCCGCAGGGCGTGCGATTCGCGCCCGGCGACACCGCCGGGCTGGTGTTCGGCACCGGCGAATGGATGAACGTCGAGGCGCGCTTCACGCCGGGCAGCGTGCAGCCGGCGGCCCTGAGCAGCGACGGCGCGATCTACATGAATCCCACGCTGGCGCTGAACCCCGCCACCGGCGCACTGGTCGGCTTCGCCGACGCGACCACGCAACCGTTCCTCGACCTCGCAGAACTGCAGAAGCGCGTGCCGTTCCGGCTCGCCACCGTCGCCTCGAAGGCGGTGCCGGTGTCGGGCAGCCTGCTGCAGCTCACCCTGCCCGATGCGCCCGATTTCGTGGTCGACGAGATCCTGCCCGCCTCGCAGGTGCTCGCGCCCGGCGGGCGTCTGCTGGTCGATGCCGTGGTACGCAACGTCGGTCGGGTGTGGGTGTACGACGGACGCAATCCGTTGCGCCTCGATGCGACCTGGGAAGGCGGCGCCAGCGTCGGGATCGCGGGCGCGACCACGCAGTTGACCAGCCTGTCGCCGGACGGCACCGCCGTGGTACGGCTCGACGTCGCGGTGCCTGCGGGGTACCGCGCCGACGACATCCGCAGCCTGCACGTGACGGTCAACGTCGGCGGTGGCGTGCGCGAGCAGCAGGCCGACAACAATGTGCGGATCGCCAACATCGGCGCACTGCCGGTGCCGGTCAACCTGCGCATCGTCGAGCGCCGCGGCGACCGCTTCGTGCGCATCGACTGGCCGGCGTCGACCGATCCGCGCGTGGTCGCGCACCGCGTGTGGCGCGCCCGCCCGCCGGTCGGCAACGAGCGCGTCGAATGGTTCCCGGTCGGCATGACCTACACCAATGCCTTCCTCGACCAGACCGGCGACCCCGGGCAGCGCAACTGGTACCGCGTCACGGCCGTGTCGGCCGGCGGGCGCGAATCGCTGCCGAGCCGCTACGCGGTCGCCGCGCGGCGCCCGGCCGGCAACGACGTGCTGTTCCAGTCTTCGCTGGAAGCGGCGCGCAACATCGGGGTCGCCCGGCCGCAGGTCCAATGACCGCGGCGCGCGGCCGGCGGTGCGCCGTTCGCGCACCGCCAGCCACCGCCGTGCGCGCCGGGCTATACTTCGCCCACTTTCCTCCGGGGAGTAGCCCACCCGCGCGAGCGGGGCCACGCGTCAACACACTTGGCGGCAGCCATGGCGCGTGGTGCGGATCGATCGATCCGCAGGGCAAGACCGAAGGCAGCGCACGCGGTCCATGCCGGGCCTCGCGGGCGCTGTCTTCGCGTCCCGTCGTGCCCGGCCCGGAGTTCCCATGGAAGCCCTGCTCGTCTCCACCGGCCTCGTCGCGATCGCCGAGATCGGCGACAAGACCATGCTGCTCGCGATCGTGCTCGCCGCGCGCTGGCGCAAGCCCTGGCCGATCATCGCCGGCATCCTGGTCGCCACGCTGCTCAACCACGCCCTCGCCAGCGCCATCGGCGTGATCGCCGCGCAGTACCTGCAAGGCCCGTGGATGCGCTGGGTGATCGGCCTCGCCTTCCTCGGCTTCGCCGCGTGGGCGCTGGTCCCCGACAAGTTCGAGGACGACGAAGCGCCGAAAGCCATCACCGGCGGCAGCGTGTTCCTCGCCACCGCGATCGCCTTCTTCCTGGTCGAGATGGGCGACAAGACCCAGGTCGCCACGGTCGCGCTGGCCGCGCAGTTCCAGAGCGTGGCGCTGGTCGCCGCCGGCACCACCCTGGGCATGATGATCGCCAACGTGCCCGCCGTGTTCCTCGGCGAGGCGATGGCGAAGCGCGTGCCGCTGCGCTACGTGCGCTGGGCGGCGGCGGCGCTGTTTGCGGCAACCGGCGCATGGGTGCTCATCGCCGGCTAGAAAACCGAGGTCGAAGTGCATTTTCCGCGGAGTACACTCTCCGCGCGCGGCACGCCGCGCGCGGAAAATGTAGCCTGAATACTCATCGCGCCGCCTCCGACTGCTGACAGGACAGTCCAAGGAGCGGAACCTAACTGGCTCATGTCCAGCAGCAGGAGGAGGCGACGATGACACTGTACGCGGCGATCGATCTTCATTCCAACAACGGGGTGCTGTCCGCCATCGACGAGCAGGACCATGTCGTCTTCGAGCGGCGATTGCCGAACAGCCTGGAGCAGGTGCTGCAGGCGCTTGCACCGTTCCTCG
>JAJTHZ010000046.1 GCA_021299185.1 Lysobacteraceae bacterium
CGCGCCTTCCTGGCGCGCGGTGCCTTGCGCTTCTCGGTCGTCCAGGGGTCCGCGCTTGACGGCGCGTCCCGCGCCTGCGCGGACTCGCGGCCATCCCTGGCCGCGACCGGCTTCGCCGGCAAGAACCCTGGACGCCCTGCGATGCTCAGCGGACCTCAGGGGGCCCCGGTGGAAGAACCCGCCATCCATGGCTGGTTGCCTCGTGGTACCGACTGTTCCGCTTCTTCTGCTGGGTGCGCGCCACGGCCGAAGCGATGTCGCTGAATTGCGCAAACGACCAGCCAAGGATGGCGGGTTCGTTGATTGGGGCCCCTGAGCGCCGCCGAGCATCGCAGGGCGGACCGGGTTCTTGCCCCCGATAGGGGATCGGGTCCAGGGATGGACCCGAGTTCGCGCGGGCTGAGCGGGGGTTTGGCGCGGCACTGCCGCGCCCCCGCGAAGGCCCAGCCATGGATGGCCGGGCGGGCGGACGATCCAGGGATGGCTGCTTGCCGAACATCCCACCGAAGTCTGGGCCGCGCTCCGGGGTGTCCTTCGGGGTCCAGGGGGTCTTGGACAAGCAAGACCCACTGGTCGGGCCGCGGCAGCGGCACGAAAACGCTTTGTCGCTTGCGACAAGAACACAAGCCCGCACGCAAGACGCCAGCGGCAAGATCGAAACGTGGCGGTCGCGCTGCGCGCAGCGCTCCTACAGTGGAGGCCTCGACGCAAGGCGCCTGCGGCAAGGTCGAGACGTGGCGGTCGCGCACAAGCGCGCTCCTACATTCGATGCGGAAGCGCTCGAAACAGCAAGCAGGGAATGGACGAACCTCGGCATCAACGGAGCGACACGATCATGCGCGAGTGCGAACCATCGGCAGCCCCGCCGGAATCGCCTCCGCGGGTGCGAGCAGGTCTCGCTCCCGCAGCCAGCGGCGTGGATCAGGTCTCCATCAACTCCACGCCATCCAACCCCTGCGACAGCGTATGCGCGTCGCCGCCCTGCGCCAGCTTGATCCGCAGGCGCACCTCGTTGGCCGAGTCGGCGTGGCGCAGCGCGTCCTCGTAGGAGATTTCGCCCGCCTGGTAGAGCTCGAACAGGCTCTGGTCGAAGGTGCGCATGCCGAGGTTGGTGGATTCCTTCATCACTTCCTTCAGCTTGTGGATCTCGCCGTCGCGGATGTAGTCCTGCACCAGCGGCGTGCCGATCATGACCTCCATCGCCACGCGGCGCGCCTTGCCGTCGGGCGTGGGGATCAGCTGCTGGGCGACGATGCCCTTGAGGTTCAGCGAGAGGTCCATCAGCAGCTGCGGCCGACGGTCCTCGGGGAAGAAATGGATCACGCGGTCCAGCGCCTGGTTGGCGTTGTTGGCGTGCAGCGTGCACAGCACCAGGTGGCCGGTCTCGGCGAAGGCAATCGCGTGCTCCATGGTTTCGCGCGTGCGCACCTCGCCGATAAGGATCACATCCGGTGCCTGGCGCAGAGTGTTCTTAAGCGCGTTTTCCCAGGTGTCGGTGTCGATGCCGACCTCGCGCTGGGTGACCACGCAGCCCTCGTGCTTGTGCACGAATTCGATCGGGTCCTCGATGGTGATGATGTGGCCGGTCGAGTTCTGGTTGCGGTAGCCGATTATCGCAGCCAGCGAGGTCGACTTGCCGGTGCCGGTGGCGCCGACGAACATGATCAGGCCGCGCTTGGTCATCGCCAGGGTCTTGACGATCGGCGGCAGGCTCAGTTCCTCGATGGTCGGGATGCGCGTCTCGATGCGGCGCAGCACCATGCCGACCTGGTTGCGCTGGTAGAAGCACGACACGCGGAAGCGGCCGACGCCCTGCATCGAGATCGCGAAGTTGCACTCGTGCGTCTTCTCGAACTCCTCGCGCTGCGTCGGCGTCATCACGTTGAGCACCATGTCGCGCGACTGCTGCGGCGTCAGCGGCGTCTGCGTGATCGGCTGGATGCGCCCGTTGACCTTCATCGACGGCGGGATGCCGGCGGTGATGAAGAGGTCCGAACCCTTCTTGTGCACCATCAGCTTGAGGAAGCTGGAGAAGTCGACGTTACTCATGGTGCGTGGCTCCGTTGCGTTGTCGCGGCGGCGCGCCGGGCGCGTCGACCTTTGTGTTCAGGGGAGAGGGTACAGGGCACAGGGTACAGGCCGATTCGCGAGGACTGGCCGAAGCGCTTCTATACCCTGGGCCCTATACCCTGGGCCCTGGGCCCTGGGCCCTGCTCATTCGAAGATCTTCTTTTCCTTCGCGTAAGTCATCGCCTGCTGCCGCGTGATCAGGCCGCGGCGCACCAGGTCCTGCAGGCACTGGTCGAGGGTCTGCATGCCGTGGCTCTGGCCGGTCTGGATCGACGAGTACATCTGCGCGACCTTGTCCTCGCGGATCAGGTTGCGGATCGCGGGGATGCCGACCATGATCTCGTGCGCCGCGATGCGGCCGCCGCCGACCTTCTTCAGCAGCGACTGCGAGATCACCGCGCGCAGCGACTCCGACAGCATCGAGCGCACCATCGGCTTCTCGCCGGCGGGGAACACGTCGATGATGCGGTCGACGGTCTTGGCCGCCGACGAGGTGTGCAGGGTGCCGAACACCAGGTGTCCGGTCTCCGCCGCGGTCAGTGCCAGCCGGATGGTCTCGAGGTCGCGCAACTCGCCGACCAGGATGTAGTCGGGGTCCTCGCGCAGCGCCGAGCGCAGCGCCTCGGTGAAGCCGTGGGTGTCGCGGTGCACCTCGCGCTGGTTGACCAGGCACTTCTGCGAGGTGTGGACGAACTCGATCGGGTCCTCGATGGTGAGGATGTGCGCGTATTCGTTCTTGTTGACGTGGTCGATCATCGCCGCCAGCGTGGTCGACTTGCCCGACCCGGTCGGCCCGGTGACCAGGATCAGGCCCTGCGGCTGGTTGATCAGTTCCTTGAAGATCTTCGGCGCGGCGAGGTCCTCGAGGGTGAGGATCTCGGTCGGGATGGTGCGGAACACCGCGCCCGCGCCGCGGTTCTGGTTGAAGGCATTGACGCGGAAGCGCGCCAGGCCCGGGATCTCGAACGAGAAGTCGACCTCGAGGAATTCCTCGTAGTCGCGCCGCTGCTTGTCCGACATGATGTCGTAGATCAGCGAGTGCACGGACTTGTGGTCGAGCGCGGGGATGTTGATCCGGCGAACGTCGCCGTCGACGCGGATCATCGGCGGCAGGCCCGACGACAGGTGCAGGTCGGAGGCCTTGTTCTTGACCGAAAACGCGAGCAGTTCGGCGATATCCATGCGGTTCCCCGGCGGCGCATGCCGCCCTTGGCCGTTACCATGCCCCACCCCGCGCACGCGCGGCGCGAGGCCCGTCACAGGCCGAGTATAACCTCGCATCCTTGCCCCGGAACGCCGTCCAGCCCCATGTCCAAGCCGTTGACCCTGGCCGAGATTTCCGCCCGTCTGGCGACAGCCAGCCTGGATCGGCCGCCACCGCGGGTGCTGGCGGTCAGCAAGACCCAGCCGGCCTCGGCGGTGCGCGCCCTGGCCCTGCAGGGCCAGCGCCACTTCGGCGAGAACTACGTGCAGGAGGCCCTGGCCAAGCAGGCCGAACTGGCCGACCTCGCGCTGTCCTGGCACCTGATCGGCCCTTTGCAGTCCAACAAGTGCCGCGAGGTGGCGACGCACTTCGACTGGCTGGCCTCGCTGGACCGCCCCAAGCTGGTGCCCCTGCTGGCCAGGTTCCGGCCCGCCGACGCAGCACCGCTGAACGTCCTGGTGCAGGTCAACATCGACGACGAATCCAGCAAGTCCGGCTGCGCGCCGGCCGATGCGCCACCGCTGTGCGGGCTGGTCGCGGGCGAGCCGCGGCTGAACCTCCGCGGGCTGATGGCCATCCCCGCGCCGCACCCGGACCGCGCGCGACGGCGCGACGCCTTCCGCCGGATGCGCGCGCTGTTCGACGAACTGCGCGCGCGCCACCCGTCGATGGACACCCTGTCGATGGGCATGAGCGACGACTTCGAACTGGCCGCGGCCGAGGGTGCCACCGAGGTGCGGATCGGATCGGCGCTGTTCGGCGCGCGGCCGCCGAAGGCTTGATCGGGCGTGACCCGCCCCAACCCCGTATCCTTGGCGATCCCCTGCCCACCGAGACTCCCGATGGCCCCGAAGATCGCCTTCATCGGCGGCGGCAACATGGCGCGATGCCTCATCGGCGGGCTGATCGCGCGCGGCGCGGCGCCGGCCGCGATCGCCGCCAGCGAGCCGCAGGACGCGCTGCGCGAGGCGCTGGCGCGCGACTTCGGCATCCGCACCGCGACCGGCAACGCCGCGATCGCCGCCGATGCGGACGTGGTCGTGCTGGCGGTCAAGCCGCAGGTGATGCGCGCGGTCTGCCTCGAACTGGCGCCGGCGCTGGCCGGCCGCGGCGCGAGCGTGGTGTCGATCGCCGCCGGCGTGCGCCTGGCGCAGTTCGGGCGCTGGCTGGGGCCGGCCCAGGCGGTGGTGCGCGCGATGCCGAACACGCCGGCCCTGCTCGGCTGCGGGATCAGCGGCGTGGTCGCCAACGCGGCGGCCGGAGCGGCCGCGCGCGCCGCCGCCGAAGCGGTGCTGGCGCCGGCAGGGCCCGTGGTGTGGATCCCCGACGAGTCCCTGATGGACGCGGTCACCGCGGTGTCCGGCAGCGGCCCGGCCTATTTCTTCCTGCTGATGGAGGCGATGCAGGCCGCGGCCGAGCGCCAGGGCCTGCCGCGCGAGGTCGCCGCCGCCCTGGTGCGGCAGACCGCGCTGGGCGCGGCGCGCATGGCCTGCGAGGGCGCGGAGACGCCGTCTCGACTGCGCGAGCGGGTAACCTCTCCCGGCGGCACCACCCAGGCTGCGCTGGAGGCCTTCGAGGCCGGCGCCTTCCGCGGGCTGGTGGATGCCGCGATCGACCGCGCGACCACGCGCGGCCGCGAACTGTCCGACCTGATCGGGGATTGAACGATGGGCTATTTCGCCGACGCCGGCACGCTGGTGGTGTCCACCCTGTTCGGGCTGGTGCTGTTCGTGTTCGTGCTGCGCATCTTCCTGCAGGCGATCCGCGCCAACTTCTACAACCCGATCTGCCAGGCGATCTACAAGATCACCAACCCGCCCCTGATCCCGCTGCAGAAACTGCTGCCGCCTTGGAAGGGCCTCAACCTGGCCGCGCTGGGACTGGCCTGGGTGGTGTCCTGCGTGTGGATCCTCGCCCTGCTGTGGATGGCGGGCGCGTCGGGCTCGGTGCCGGCGGTGCTGGTGCTGGGCTTCGCGCAGCTGCTGGAGTTCGTGCTGCAGACCCTGTTCTGGATCGCGCTGATCAGCGTGCTGCTGTCGTGGTTTTCGCCCGACGCCGGCAATCCCGCGGTGCCGCTGCTGTACGGCATCGCCGACATCGTGCTCAAGCCGTTCCGCAAGATCATCCCGCCGCTGGGCGGCTTCGACCTGTCGCCGGTGTTCGCCCTGCTCGCGCTGCGGGTGGCGATGATCCTGCTGGTGCAGCCGCTGCAGCAGTTCGGCATGTCGCTGCGCTGACCGTGGAGCCCGGACCATGCGCCGATCCCTGATCCTCGTCGCCCTCCTCGCCGCGACCGCGGCGCTCGCCCCGGCGTGGGCGCTGCGCTTCGCCACCTACGACGGGTTCGAGATCCACCACAACGCGGTGCGCGCGGACTTCATCCCGACCGAGGTCGCGCGCGCGCAGGGCATCACGCGCTCGGGCTCGCGCGGGCTGGTCAACATCGCCGTCCTGCGCCGCGCCGAGGGCGGCACGACCTCGCCGGCCGAGGCGAGCATCACCCTGACCGTGTTCAACCTCGCGGGCCAGTCGCAGGCCGTGCGGCTGCGGCCGGTGCGCGAACCCAACGCGCTCTACTACATCGGCGAGTTCCGCATCTCCGGCACCGACACCTACCGCTTCGAGGCCGAGGTGCAGCCCGACGGCGCGCCGCGCGCCTATCCGCTGCGCTGGTCGCAGCAGCTGTTCGCCGACTGACGCCGTGGCGGAGTTGCTGTTCGTCCGCCACGGGCAGGCGTCGTTCGGCGCGGTGAACTACGACGAGCTGTCGCCGCTCGGGTGGCGCCAGGCGCGGCTGCTCGGAGACTGGCTGTCCAGCCACGACGCGCATGACTTCGACGCGGTTGCGCTCGGCACCCTGGTGCGCCACCGCGACACCCTGGCGGGCGTGCGCGAGGCCTACGACCGGGCCGGCCGCCGGCTGCCGCAGGCCACGATGCTGCCGGCGCTCGACGAGTTCGACCATCGCGCGGTGTTCGGCGCCTTCGCCACCCACCACGCCGACCATCCGTCGGTGGTCGCCGCCGAAGGCGGTCGCTCGCGCGACGTGCGCGCGATGGCGCGCTTCCTGCGCGAGGCCCTGCTGGCGTGGACCCGCGGCGCGCTGGACGCGCACGTGCCCGAACCCTGGCCCGCGTTCCGCGCGCGCGTGCGCTCGGCCGCCGACGCGCTCACGACCAGCGGCGCGCGGCGTCTGCTGGTGGTGACCTCGGGCGGCGTGATGTCGCAGCTCGCGCAGCAGGCGCTGGGCGCGCCTGACGAGACCGCGGTGGAACTGAATCTCGGCGTGCGCAACAGCGCGCTGGCCGAGTTCCGCGCCGGCGAAGCGGCCCTGGTGCTGTCGTCGTGGAACGCCCTGCCGCACCTGGCGGCGGCGGACCATCGGGCGCTTTGGACCTACTATTGAGCGAACGGGTGCGGAAGCCGAGCCTGCGGGAGCGAGCAACACTCGCGACTGCCAGCGCCGGGCCTGCGGCGGGCGTCGAGGTGGCGGTCGCGAGCGTTGCTCGCTCCCACAGGGCGGCCCGCCCGCCCGCGGGGCCGTAGAATCGGAGGCCCGCCCAGACGATCCCGGCCATGACCGACCTGTTCCCGCTGTCCGACCGCGCGCGCGCGCTGCGCGAGCGCCTCGAGCGCTTCATGGCCGAGGTGGTGCTGCCCGGCGAGGCCGAATACCACGCCCACCTGGAGGACCCGGCGAACCGCTGGACCATCCCGCCGGTGATGGAGCGCATGAAGGCGCAGGCGCGCGAGGCGGGACTGTGGAACCTTTTCCTGCCGCACCCGGAGCTTGGCGCGGGCCTGAGCAACCTCGAGTACGCGCCTTTGGCCGAGGTGATGGGCCGCTCGCTGATCGCGCCCGAGGTGTTCAACTGCAATGCGCCCGACACCGGCAACATGGAGGTGCTGCTGCACTTCGGATCGCCCGCGCAGCAGGAGCGCTGGCTCAAGCCGCTGCTGGCCGGCGAGATCCGCTCGGCGTTCGCGATGACCGAACCGGACGTGGCGTCCTCCGACGCGACCAACATCGCCGCCCGCATCGAGCGCGACGGCGGCGACTACGTGGTCCACGCGCGCAAGTGGTGGACCACCGGCGCCACCGACCCTCGCTGCAAGCTGTTCATCGTGATGGGCGTGACCGACCCGGACGCCCCGCCCCACGCGCGCCATGCGATGGTGCTGGTGCCCGCCGACGCGCCCGGCGTGAAGGTGGTGCGGCCGCTCACCGTGTTCGGCTACGACGACGCCCCGCACGGCCACGCCGAGGTGCGCTTCGACGCCGTGCGCGTGCCGGCGGAGAACCTGATCCTCGGCGAGGGCCGCGGCTTCGAGATCGCGCAGGGCCGCCTCGGCCCCGGCCGCATCCACCACTGCATGCGCCTGATCGGGCTCGCGCAGCGCGCGCTCGAAGCGATGGTCGCGCGCGCGCAGTCGCGGATCGCGTTCGGCAAGCCGCTGGCCGCGCAGGGCATGGCGCAGGAGGCGATCGCGCTCAGCCGCTGCGAGATCGAGCAGGCGCGCCTGCTCACGCTGTCGGCGGCGGCGCAGCTCGACCGCGTCGGCAACAAGGGCGCCAAGGACGCGATCGGCATGATCAAGATCGTCGCCCCGCGCATGGCCTGCGCGGTGATCGACCGCGCGATCCAGGTCCACGGCGGGATGGGCGTGTCGCAGGATTCCTTCCTCGCCCACGCCTACGCCGGCGCGCGCTCGCTGCGCCTCGCCGACGGGCCGGACGAGGTACACATCGCCGCGCTGGCCAAGGGCATGGCGCGGCCACCGCGCTGATCGGGCCCTGCCGCCGCGCGCTGCCGTCTAGGCCACGAACGGCCAGACGACCACCACCGCGCCCACAGCCGGCAATCCTGCCAGGACGGTGGTGAAGACGCCGAGCGCCCGCGAGCGCAGCCAGCCAGTGCTGCCGATCAGCGCGATCAGCAGCGCGATCCCGCACATGAAAGCGAAGCCGAGCAGCCGCTGCAGGCGCAGGCCCGCGTCGAGCTGCTGCCGCACCGTCACCGCCCAGTCTCCGTCCGCCGCGGCGACCAGCGCGACCTGAGCCGCCAGCAGCGACCAGCCGACCGCCGCGAGCAGCAGACAGCCGGCGGCGGTCGCGGCCAACGCCAGCGACAGGCCGACCCGTCGACGCGTATCGACCGTCCCGAGCAGCACGCCGAGGAAGGTCATCACGAAGCCACCGAGCACGGCGCTGACCGCAGCGAGTTGTCCGAACGAATCGCCCATGCCCACCGAAGTCTCCCGCCGCACCACGGCGGTCCGATGGTACGTCGGCGCGGCGCTGCCGTGCCGCGCGGCAGGCCGGCCGGGCGACCGCTAGACTCGGGCGCCCATCCCCCGCGCCGGTCCGCCGCTGTCCTCCATGTCCCCCGACCCGCTCGCGCTCGACACCGACCGCCTCGCCGCCTGGATGGCGGACCACGTGCCCGGCTTCCGCGGCCCGCTGGCCGCGACCAAGTTCAAGGGCGGCCAGTCGAACCCGACCTACCGGCTGGATGCGCCGTCCGGCACCCTGGTCCTGCGCCGCAAGCCGCCTGGGCGGCTGCTCGCCTCGGCGCACGCAGTGGACCGCGAGTTCCGCGTGCTGCGCGCCCTGCACGGCCACGGCGTGCCGGTGGCGCAGCCGGTCGCGCTGTGCACGGACGACACGGTCATCGGCTCGATGTTCTACCTGATGGGCTTCGTCGAGGGCCGCGTGTTCTGGGACCCGTCGCTGCCCGACATCGCGCGCGAATCGCGCGCGGCGTACTACGACGAGATCGTGCGCGTGCTGGCCGCGATCCACGCGGTCGATCCCGCCGCCGCGGGACTGGCCGACTACGGCAAGCCCGGCAACTACTTCGCACGCCAGATCGCGCGCTGGACCGAGCAGTACCGCGCCGCCGAAACCGCGCGCATCGAGGCCATGGAGCAGCTCATCGCCTGGCTGCCCGCGCACTGCCCGCCCGACGACGGCAGCGTGTCGCTGGTGCACGGCGACTTCCGCATCGACAACCTGATCTTCCATCCGACCGAGCCGCGCATCGTGGCGGTGGTGGACTGGGAACTGTCGACCCTGGGCCATCCGCTGGCCGACCTCGCCTATTTCTGCATGGCGCTGCGCCTGCCGCGCAATCCGGTGATCCCGGGGCTCGCGGGGCTCGACCGCGACGCGCTCGCCATCCCGTCGGAGCAGGCCTTGCTGGCGCGTTACGCGGCCGCCAGCGGACGCCCCGCGGTGCCGGACTGGTCGTTCTGCCTCGCGTTCAACTTCTTCCGCCTCGCCGCCATCGCGCAGGGCGTGCTCAAGCGCGCCGAGCAGGGCAATGCATCCAGCGAGCAGGCGCAGTCGGTCGGCCGGATGGCGCGCCTCGTCGCCGAAGCCGGGGCCGAGATGACCACCGGCACGCCTTGAGGCCGCCAAGCCCCGCTATGCTCGCCACCAACCCCCCCAGGACCCCGACCATGCGCATGCGCCCGCTCCTCGCCGTCTCCGCCCTCGCCGCCGCGCTCGCGCTCGCCGGCTGCGGCAAGAAGGCCGACCTCGACCAGCCGCTGGCCTACGCGCCGGCCGACTCGGTGTTCCTGCTCGGCAACCTCGAGCCGGTGCCCGACGCCGCCCTCGACGCCTGGTGGAAGAACTCCGAGCAGATGATGACGATGTACGACCGCGTGCTCGACGACGCGCTCGCGGACATCGAGACCGCCGACAGCAACGCCACCGTGGTCGCGGTCGCCAAGGCGCTGCGCGAGGAACTGCGCGGCAAGTTCAACCGCGCGGGGTTCGAGAGCCTCGGCTTCACCGGCGCGGCGCGCTCGGCGTTCTACGGCATCGGCCTGGTGCCGGTGGCGCGGATGGAGCTGGGCGATGCGGACAAGTTCCGCGCCTTCCTCGGCCGCGTCGAGACGCGTGCCGGCGTCAAGATGCCGGAAGCCGAAATCGCCGGGCAGAAGTACTGGACGATCACCGGCGGCGACGCCAAGGCCGGCGCGCTGATGGCGATCCAGGGCAAGCACCTGGTGCTCACCGTGGCGCCGGCGGCGCCGAGCGAAGCCCTGCTCAAGCAGGTGCTCGGCATCGACCGTCCGGCCACCGACGCGCTGTCGGCCGGCACCCTGGAAGCGTTCACCAAGGAACGCGGCTGGCTGCCCTACGGCAGCGGCTACGTCGACTCGGTGCGCCTGGCCGCGGCCCTGACCGGCGAGCGCGGCGCGATCGAACAGGAGTTCCTGCGCGCGCTCGGCGTGGACGCGGAAGCGACCACCAGCACGCCCGAGTGCAAGGCAGAGTTCGGCGCGATCGCCGCCGCCGTGCCGCGCCTGTCGTTCGGCTACGCCGCGCTGGAGCCGAAGTCGATGGACCTGCGCTACGTGATCGAGACCGCGCCGGAGCACGGCAAGGGACTGGCCGGCCTCGCGGCCGACGTGCCGGGCCTCGACGGCACCGGCGAGGGCATGCTCGACGTCGGCTTCGGGCTCGACCTCGACGCCTTCGCCGGCTTCGTCAACCTGCGCGCGGCCAAGGTGGCGGAGTCGCCGTTCCGCTGCGCCGCGCTGGCCTCGCTCAACGACGACATCGCGAAGATGAACGCCGACCTGGCCAACCCGGCGGTGTTCATGGCCGGCGCCGCGGTCAGCGGCGTCAATCTCAGCCTGTCGAAGCTCGAACTGCCCGAGGGCGGCACGCCGGTGCTGGCCGGCAAGGTCGCGATCGGCTCGGACAACCCGGCCTCGCTGCTGTCGATGGCCGGTGGCTTCGTGCCGCAGCTGGCCTCGCTGAACCTGCAGCCGGGCGCGGCACCGGTCGCGATGCCGGCCGGCCTGCTGCCGCCCACCGCGCCGCCGGCGCACGTCGCGCTGGGCGACAAGGCGCTGGCGATCTCGCTGGGCGCCGGCGAGGAGACCGGGCTGGCGGCCTTCGCGGCCGCGCCGGCGGGCAAGCCCGCGCCGCTGCTGCACTACGGCGTCGATTCGCGCGGCATGCTGGCGTTCATGGACGCGATGGCCAAGACCAGCGAAACGCAGCTCGCCGCCGCCGAGGCGCGCGCCGCGGTCGCCGAGCCGGTCGATGCCGACGGCGACGGCCAGCCGGACCCGGGCAGCGAAGAAACCGCCGCGAACGACGTGGCCGAACTGCGCGAGGCGATGGAGATGTTCAAGGCCATGCGCGGCGCCTACGTCGACACCATCGACCGCGTCGACTTCGCGCTGTACGCCACCGAGCGCGGGCTCGAGGCGCACTACACGCTGAAACTGAAGTGATGATGCGCGGCGCGTCGCTCGCCGCCGCGCTGCTGCTCATCGCCGCGCCCGCCGCGGCATGGCAGGCCCGGGTCGACGCCACGGGCCTGCGCATTGCCACCGCGACGGGCGAAGCGCAGGTCGACGGCCGCCAGGCGCCTGCGACGCTGGAGCTGCGCTGCCTGCCCGGCGAGCGCGGCACGCTGGAGTGGCGCCTGGTGGTCGAGGGCGCCGCCGCGCTCGGCTTCGACTTCGGCCGCTTCGAGGGACCCGACGCACCGGCCGCCCGCGAGCGGCTCGGCACGCTGGCGCTCGAGGGCGGCCTGCTGCGACCGCGCATCCCGCCGGTCGCGATGGCCGGCTGGTACGACGGCGACGATCGCTTCGTGCTGGCCTTCAGCGCGCCGGCCAACGCGGCCGCCGAAGGCGCGCTGCTGGCCGACAGCATCGGCCCGCAATCGACCGCTCTGTCGTGGACAGTCGCGCAGTCGCCGGGCGAGGCGCCCCGCCTCGAGGCCCGCTTCGCGCTGGACGGCGCGGCGGCGACGGTTCGCGGGACGATGGCCGGCTGCGGCCCCGCGCCGCCGATCGGCGAGGCGCTGCGCGACGCCTGGCGTGGACGCAACCCGCATGCGATCGACTGGTTCGCGCAGCGCGCCGTGGCCTGGCGCCTCGAAGGCCTGCTGGGTCCCCGCCATGCGGACGTGCTCGCGCGCCTTAGCGCCGCAGAACCGATCGGCACCGACGGCGAGACCGTGTTCGTGCTCGCGCCCTCGCGCGAGACGCCGCGTGACGGCGTGGCGATCCTGATGCGCGGCGACGCCACCGAGGTTGTGCTGGTGGACGACGGCGTGGTCGAGCGCCAGGTCGCCGGCCGCACCGCGATTCCGCTGCCGGAGGCGGTGCGGGCGTTCGTGGCCGCTCGGAGTGCACCGGCGGGCGGTTGAGCGGCGGCAGCCTGGCTTTTGGCGCCCAGGGCTCAGTGCCCAGGGCCCAGAACAGCTCGCAGGATCGGCTGGGGCCCGCGACCGGCGGTGTGTGTGCCTGCGGCATGTCCCTCCACACTCGCCGCGAACCGCTTTGCTGGGCCCTGGGCCCTCACCCGCCGCGCGACGCCCAGCGCGCAATCACCGCATGCAGCGCATCCAGCCCGTCGGTCAGCGCCGCGGGGCCGGGCTGCAGGATGATCGGTGACTTGATCTCGTGCAGTTCGCCGTCGCGCACGGCGGGGATCGACTGCCAGCCGGGCCGCGCGGCGACTTTCTCGGGGCGGAACTTCTTGCCGCACCACGAGCCGAAGATGATGTCAGGCGCGGCCGCGATCACCTCGGCGTCGTCGGCGAGGATGCGGTCGCGCGCGAGGCTGGCCGCCGCGCGCGCGGGCAGGATGTCGTCGCCACCGGCGATGCGCAGCAGTTCGCACACCCAGCGGATGCCGCTGATGCGCGGCTCGTCCCACTCCTCGAAGTAGACGCGCGGCCGGCGCGGCAGCGCGGCGGCGGCGGCGCGCACCGATGCGAGGTGCGCGGCGAGCCGCGCCGCGTAGGCCTCGGCGCGCTCGCCCGCGCCGACCATCGCGCCGAGGCGGCGCACGTAGCCGAGGATGCCGTCCACGCTGCGGTGGTTGCTGATCCACACCTCGACGCCGGCGCGCACCAGCTCGCGCGCGATGTCGGCCTGGATGTCGGAGAACCCGACCACGAGGTCGGGCTGCAGGGCGAGGATCTCGCCGATCCGCGCGCTGGTGAAGGCCGACACCTTCGGCTTCTCGCGGCGCGCGCGCGGTGGCCGCACGGTGAAGCCGCTGATGCCGACGATGCGCGCTTCCTCGCCGAGCGCGTAGAGCACCTCGGTCGGCTCTTCGGTCAGGCAGACGATCCGCCGCGGCAGGCCGTCGCTCACGCCGCGGGCGCCTCGTCCGGCGGCGGCGGCGGGCCATCCACCGGCAGTTCGAGGACGAATTCCGCGCCCTCGTCCGGCTTGCCGCGCGCGTAGACGCGCCCGCCGTGCCGCTCGGCGATGCGCCGCACGATGGCCAGCCCCATGCCCGTGCCCTCGTAGCGGCTGCGGTCGTGCAGGCGCTGGAACGGCGCGAAGATCTGCTCCGCATAGCGCTGCTCGAAACCGATCCCGTTGTCGCGCACGCGCAGCCGGCAATGCGAGCGGATCTCGCCGGTGGCGACCGCCGGCAGATCGAGCAGCTCGGCGTCCACCTGCACCCGCGGCGCGCGCCCGTCGGACTGGTACTTGAGCGCGTTGCCGATGAGGTTCTGCAGCACCTGCCGCATCTGGGTGGGATCGGCGCACACCGTCGGCAGCGGCCCGACGTCGACCTGCGCGCCGCGCGCCTGGATCTCGACCTCGAGGTCGGCCACCACGCCGGCGGCGACCTCGGCAAGGTCGGTCGGTGGCGGCGGCGGGGCCTGCCGTGCGACCCGCGAGTACGCCAGCAGGTCGCCGACCAGGTCGCCCATGCGCGAGGCAGCGGCGCGCATGCGCTCGAGCAGGTCGCGCCCGCCGGCGTCCAGGCTGTCGGCGAAGCGCTCCGAGAGCAGCGAGCCCAGCGACTGGATCTTGCGCAGCGGTTCCTGCAGGTCGTGCGAGGCGGCGACCGCGAAGTCCTGCAGCTCGCGGTTGCGCGCACGCAGGTCCTCCATCGCCTGCGCGAGGCGCGCGCGCGCGTCCTTGGCGTCGGTGATGTCCTGGAAGGTGCCGAAGATGCGCCGCGTGCGGCCGTCGACCACTTCGGCCTCGCCGACCACGCGGACCCAGATCTCGCGCCCGGTGGCGGTGACGAGGCGCGCCTCGAAGTCGCACGGATCCGGGCTGCGCATCAGGCTCTGCAGCGACTCCACCACGCGCCCGCGGAACGCCGGCGCATAGAACGCGATCGCCGACTCGACGGTGACCGGCGTGCCGATCGGCAGCTCATGCAGGCGGTAGGTCTGGTCGGTCCACTCCAGCCGGCCGCCGTCGACGTCGAACGACCAGCCGCCGATGCTGGCCAGCTCCGACATGCGCCCCAACAGGCGCTGCTGGCGCGCACGCGCGATCTCCTCCGCGCGCTGCTCGGTCACGTCGTACATCGCGCCCCACAGGCGCATCGCGCCGCTCGGGCTGATCACGCGTTCACCG
Organism: Lysobacteraceae bacterium; assembly: GCA_021299185.1. Lineage (GTDB taxonomy): Bacteria > Pseudomonadota > Gammaproteobacteria > Xanthomonadales > Ahniellaceae > UBA4656. The sequence goes on from JAJTHZ010000046.1 coordinate 14,648, forward strand.
ATGCCGATCACGTTGCGGGTCGTGCCGTCGGGGCGACGCAACTCGAGCTCCAGCGAATACGGCTCGCCGTGCTCGACGGCGCGCGCCACCGCGACCCGCAGGCGCGCGAAGCTGTCCTCGCTCATCATCGCGGGATGATCGGCGAATCTCGGCGCTGGACCGTCGGGTGGCAGGCCGTACGCCAGGTACATGCCGCGCGACCACTTCACCTGGTCCGCCGCCGGGTCCCAGGTCCAGTAGCCGATGCCGGCCAGCCGCTCGGCCATCGCCAGCAGGGCCTCGCGCTCGTCGACACGCAACGCCAGCACCTTCAGGTCGGTGATGTCGCGGTCCGCACCGACCATCCGCACGCCGCGCCCGGCGGCGTCGCGCTCCACCACCGCGCCACGGCTGGCGATCAGCCGCCAGCTGCCGTCGCGATGGCGCATGCGGTATTCGTCGGCGTAGGGCGCCGCGCCGGGCTCCAGCGCGGCGCGGGCGCAGGCGACCGCGCGCGCGAGGTCGTCGGGGTGCACGCGGGAGCGCCACTCGGCGGCGCTCTCGGCGATCTCGTGCTCGGCATGCCCGAGCATCGCCTTCCACTCGGGGGAATAGACCTCGCGATCGGCGGCGACGTCCCAGTACCAGGCCGCGCTGGGCAGCTCCAGCAGCAGGTCGGACCGGATCGGTGGCTTGCCGTCCGTTGGCGTGGGCCCGCTCATCGCTGTGCGCCGTCAGCCACCGAACAGGGCCAGCGCCACGCGGCGCCGGTGCGGGGCGTGGCGGTGCTCCCACAGGAACACGCCTTGCCAGGTGCCGAGCGCGAGGCGTCCCGCGGCGAACGGGATCGACAGCGAGGTCGCGGTCAGCATCGAACGCACGTGGGCCGGCATGTCGTCCGGGCCCTCGGCGTCGTGGCGGAACAGCGGGTCGCCGTCGCGCGCCAGGCGCGCGAAGAAGCGCTCCAGGTCGGCCTGCACCTCCGGATCCGCGTTTTCGCCGGCGACCAGCGAGCAGCTGGTGTGCATGCACCACAGGTGCGCCACGCCGTCGCGCAGGCCGCTGGCCGCGAGCACGGCCGCGAGCGCGGGCGCGATCGGATGCAGGCCGCGCCCGCGCGTGTCGACCACGATGGCGTCGTGGTGCTGGCGCAGCGCGGGCGCGGTGCTCAGGGGAACAGCAGCGTGCGACGCCATGTCCCGCCCTCCCGGCGATGCTGGTGACGCTCGTGCAAGCGGTGGGCCACGCCGTACCAGAACTCGACGAGGTCGGGCTGCACCCGGTAGCCGGACCAGTGCGGCGGCCGCGGCACCGGCGCGCCGGCGAAGCGGCGCTCGGCCTCGGCCAGGCGCGCGTCGAGCATGTCGCGGGACGCGAGCGGCCGCGACTGGTCGGACGCCCAGGCGCCGACCTGGCTCTCGCGCGGCCGGCTGGCGAAGTACGCGTCGGCCTCGGCGGCATCCACCGGCGCCACCGTGCCCTCGACGCGCACCTGGACCTGGTTGCGCAGCGACTTCCACAGGAACAGCAGCGCCGCGCGCGGATGCTCGGCGAGCTGGCGTCCCTTGTGGCTGAGCGTGTTGGTGTAGAAGACGAAGCCGCGCGCGTCGACGTCCTTGAGCAGCACGGCGCGCGAGGACACATGCCCGTCGGCGCCGACCGTCGACAGCACCATCGCGGTCGGCTCCGGCTCGCCGCAGGCGCCGGCTTCGGCCAGCAGGGCGCGGAAGGTGTCGAGGATCGCGGGATCGAGGGTCACGGTCGGCTCGGTGCGGCACGGATCACCCGATTCTGGGCGCAGCACCGGGGCGCGCACAAGGCGCGCGCGACCCGGCCGACGTCAGCCGCCCAGCACGGCGTCGGCGAAGGCGATCGAATCCACCGGCCGCGGGCACACCGCGTCCGCACCGGCGGCGAGCGCGGCCTCGCGCGCCACCGGCGTCGGATCGCCGGCCACCGCGACGATGCGCCCGCTGAAACCCTGGCTGCGCAGGCGGTACACCGCGGTGTTGCCCGACAGGCCCGGCATGCGCGCGTCGATCACCGCGAGGTCCGGCGCGTGGGCCGCGGCATAGGTGACCGCATCGTTGGCATTGCCGACCTCGTAGACCGCGTAGCCGAGCTCCTGCAGCAGCATGCGCAGCAGGGTGCGCTGCGCGGGATCGTCGTCGGCCAGCAGCGCGCGGCCGCCGCGCTGCGGGCGCGGCGGCGGCGGCGCCGCGGGATCCGGCGCCACCTGTCGCGGCAGCACGACGCGGAACGTGGCGCCTTGCCCCGGCGCGCTCTCGACGCTGGCCTCGCCGCCCATCTCGCGCGCCATGCGGCGCACGATCGCGAGCCCGAGGCCGGTACCGCGCACGCCGCGCGCAGCACCCAGGTTGAACGGCTCGAAGATCCGCGCCTGCGCGTCGGCGGCGATGCCCTTGCCGTCGTCGCCGACGCTGATCTCGACCGCACCGTGGTTGGCGGTGATGCGCGCCTCGATGCGCCGCGCCGCGGCGTGGCGCAGCGCGTTGCCGACCAGGTTGATCAGCATCTGGCGCAGCCGCAGCGGATCGCCCAGCGGCGGTTCGCCCGTCACCTCGGCGCGCGCCTCGAAGGTGATGCCGAGATCTTCCGCGGCGCCGCCGAACAGGTCGCGCACCTCGGCCAGGATGCGCGCGGCGTCGATCGGCACCGCTTCCGGCGGCACGCCGGCGCCGGCCGCATCGCGCGCCCAGGCCAGCAGGTTGTCCGACAGCGCCAGCAGGTGGGTGGCCGCGCGCCGGATCGAACGCAGGGCCAGCGCGCGGCCCTCGGCGCTCTCGCCGCCCTTCTCCAGCAGGTGCACGTGGCCGAACACCGCCGTCAGCGGCGAGCGGAACTCGTGCGAGAGGGTGGCGATCAGCGCGTCCTTGAGGGTGTTGGCCTCGAGCAGGGCGCGGCGCTGCGCCTCGAGTTCGGCGCGCGCCTGCTTGAGCCGGCGCAGGGCGCGCGACTTCTCGTGGCCGGCGATCTCGGCGTCGTGCGCGCGCTGCTGCACCGGCCGCGCCTTGGCCACCTCGCCCGAGGCATCCAGCAGCAGCAGGTGGAACAGCGCGCCGTCGGGCAGCAGGTGCACGTGCACGTGGCGCCCGCCGGGCAGTTCGACGAACGGCAGCACGGTCGCTTCGTCGAGCGGCATGCCGGTGAACAGCTCGCGCAGCGCCTCGGCCGCGGCGCCGGGCTCGACGCCGATCCGCGTCGAATCGCCGGCCGCGCCGCGCAGCGCGAAGCCGGGCCCGAAGGTCAGCACCATCGGCGAAGCGGCCTGCACGAGGATGTCGCGCAGGTAGGCGGCCACCAGCGGCGGAATCGCGGCGCTCATGCGGGCAGCCGCCCGGCCAGTTCGGCGAACGCCGCCTCCACGTGGTCGCCGGTGCGCGCGCTGGTCTCGAACACCGGCAGGGTCTTGCGCAGTTCGGCGATCGTCGCCGGCTTGACCTCCCAGTCGTCCACGCGGTCGAGCTTGTTGACCAGCAGCACCGCCGGCACCTCGCCCAGCGTGGTGCGCGCCTGCACCTGCAGGTAGAGCGCCGAGCGCAGGGTCGCCTCGCGGGTGCCGTCGGCGACCAGCAGCAGCCCGCTGGCCCCGCGGATGTAGGCCTGGCTGACCGAATCGAGCGCGTTCTTGCCGGCGATGTCCCACACCACCAGCTTGCGCGGACCGGCGGCGGTCGCGACCTCGCGGCTGTCGACCTTCACGCCGACCGTGGTCAGGTACTTGTCGGAGAAGGTGTTGCGCACGAAGCGCGCCACCAGGCTGGTCTTGCCGACGCCGAAGTCGCCGAGCAGGCAGATCTTGCGCGCCACCTCGCTCATCGCCCGCCGCCCCCGAGGTCGATCCGGACCGCCGCCACCCGCGCCAGTGTAGCCTGCGGATCGCCCGCGGGCTCCAGTTCGGCGAACACCTCGACCCCGAGCGCGACCGACAGTTCGCGCGCCAGCCAGCCTGCGCGCGCGGCGCGCAACGCGGCGTTGCGCGCCGCCGTCCCGCTGCCGTCCGCACCACCCCAGGTGCGCAGCACCGGCGACAGCCCGGCCTCGCGCGCCACGGCGAGCAGGCGCCGCAGGTCGTCGACCAGCGGCGCGAGCGCGGCCGCATCGGCCGGCGCCTCGGCATCGCCCTCGAAGGTGATGCGGCGCGATTCGACCGTCGCGCGCAGGGCATCGAATGCCGCGCGCAGGCGCGGCTCGCGCGCGACCAGCCCCGCGTCGTCGACCGCCGCCACGCCGGGCACCATGCCCGCGCGCAGGATCATCGCCGCGCGCTCGGCCTGCGGCAGTTCGCCGACGAGGCGCAGCGTGCCGCCGTCGAACGACAGCGACACGCCGTCCGGCGGCGCCAGCAGCGCGCGCGCGCGGCGCTCGACGATCGGCGCATCGGTGGCGATGTAGCCGCGCAGGTCGAGCGCGAGCGGCGCGCCCGGCGGCAGCAGCGCGGCCAGTGCGGCCTGCGGCGGGTCGGCCAGCGGGTCGATCAGGCCGCGCACGCGCAACCCGCCACCCTCGCGCGTGACGCGCTGCACGGCGAGGCCCGGCCAGTCGCCCAGGGTCGACTGCGCCGCGGCCAGCCGCTGCGACCAGCGCCACTCGTGCACGCCCCAGGCACCCAGCGCGACCAGCAACGCGAGCGCCACGATCCACGCCGGCCACCTCGCGCGCGCCGGCACCGGCGCGTCGTCGAGCGCGCGCGCGGCGGACTCCAGCCCCGGCAGGTCCAGCGCGGCGTCGAGCGCGGCGCCGACGTCGGCCGCGCCGGCCTGCAACTGGGCCATCGGATCGGCGAAGCGCTCGTGGATGCGCTCCAGCCGCTCGCGCAGCAGGGTGCGCAGGGCCGCCGGCGGCGCGCCACGGATGAAACACGCCAGGCGCGCACGCGGTCCTTCCTCGACCCACAGCAGGTGCTCGCCGACGTCGGCGCTGCCCAGCGTGGCGCCGCCCTCGCGTCCCACCGAGTCGCGCACGAACTCGCCGATCGCGGTCAGCATGCCGGCGATCGCGTCGCTGTCGAGGTCCGGCAAGCCCGGCGCCGATTCGCGGTGGATCACCAGCCCGGAACCGGGTTCGATCAGGAACAGGTGGTCGATGCGCCAGCGCAGGGTGTGGCGCAGCACGACCTGCGCATACGGCACGCCGGTGCGCCACGCCTCGAGGCGCCAGCGAAGGCCGCGCGGCGTGAGGCTGGATTCGATCGCCGCATTGAGGTCGGCGACCATGCTGCGCAGGGCCTCGGCGATCGCCTTGCGGATCGCCGGTCCGATCACCGGGAACAGCGCGTCGACGATGGTCTGGCGCCGCGCCACCACCGCGTCGCCGAGGGCATCGGCCACCGGCGCGGCCAGCGCGCGCGACAGGCGCGCCGCGGCCGGTCCCTGCGCCGCGCCCTCGACCAGGGCGGGCAGTTCGTCCGGCGTGGTGCGGCGCTGCTCGAGGGCGTCGAGGCGCTGCGCGACGCGCGTGCGCTCCGCCCGCTCGTCGTCGAGCAGCAGGTCCTTGAGGCGCTGGAAGCCGGACACGCGGAGGACGCTGCGCGGGTTACTTGCGCGCGGGCAGTTCGAACTCGCCCTTCAGGCGCAGCGCCAGTTCGGTGAACAGCGCCGAGAGGTCCTCGCGACCCACCTTCTCCAGCCGCAGTTCGGTGCGCGCGGCGGCCAGCGAGGCCTCGGCCTGCGACGCCGCGCGGTCGAGCGAACCCGACAGCGAGGCCAGCGAGGCGCGCGCCCGCTCGTCGCGGCGCGCGAGGTCCTCGGCGAGCTGCGACAACGCGGCGTTGATCTCCTCGCGCTGCGTGCGCGCCGCCGACAGGGTGCGCGATTCGAGGTCGTCGAGCTGACGGATGCGGTCCGCCGCCTCCTGCTTGAGCAGCCGCCCGAGGCGCTCGACGTGGTCGTCGAGGCGGGCGTCCAGCGCCGCGAAGCGGCGCTCGACTTCCTCGCGCAGGCGTTCGGACTCTAGTTCGAGGCGCCGTCCGAGCTCGCCGAAGCGCCGCTCGTAGTCGCGCATATGCCCGCCGAACAGGATGTCGCGGATCTGCTCGACGTTGCGGTCGCCCTCGGCGACGGCACCCTTGTCCAGCCTGCGGTCGCCTTCGGCGCCCGGATGGGCATCCTGGTCCGACATGCGCGCCTCCCGTCGGCGCGCCCCCGCGCCCGGACACCCTTGATACGCCGCGCGGCGGCGCCGATCAAGCGCCCGGCGGGCGCTCAGGCGCGTTCGAGGCGATAGCCGTGCTGGTACACCGCGGTCAGGCGCCAGCCGTGCTCGCCGTCGAGCAGCAACTTGCGGCGCAGCCGACTGACGTGGGTATCGACCGTGCGCGTGGCCACGCCGCTGCCGAGGTTCCACACCTGCGAGAGCAGCGCATCGCGGCTGACGATGCGGCCGGGGCGGCGGAAAAGGTAGGCCGCGAGGTCGAACTCGCGGTCGGTGAGTTCCACCTCGTCGCCGTTGAGCAGCACGCGGCGCTGGCGGGTGTCGATCTCCCACGGCGGCACGTCGCGCAGCACGGGGTCCGCGTTCGCCGCCCCGGTGCGACGCAGCACCGCGGCCAGCCGGGCCAGCAGTTCCCCCTTGCGCGGCGGCTTCGGCACGTAGTCGTCGGCGCCGGCGCGCAGGCCGGCCACCACGTCGGCCTCGGTCACCCGCGCGGTGAGGAACACCACCGGCAGGCCGGCGTGCGCGGAGTGGCGCAGCCAGTCGACCACCTCCGGGCCTTCGGCATCCGGCAGGCCCCAGTCGAGCAGCACCGCGTCGACCGACGCCGCACCGAGGCGGCGGCGGAACTCGGTCGCGGTCCCGAACGCGAGCACGCGGTAGCCGGATTCCTCCAGCCAGGCGGTGTACAGGCGCGACTGGTCGGCATCGTCCTCGACCAGGCCGATGCAAAGCGCCGACGCGCGGGACGGGTCCGCCTCTCCGGCGATGGACGGGTCTCGTACGCTGCCGGTCATCAGTCCACCACGAAGGAGACGCGCATGTTCACGCGCCAGTGGGTGACCTTGCCTTCCGGGGAGGTCAGCACCTTCATCTCGTTGACCCACGCGCCCTGGATGTTCTTCACCGACTTCGCGACCTTCTTGAGGCCGCTGGACACCGCGTCCTCGAAGCCCTTGGTCGACTGCGAACTGATCTCGATGACCTTGACCACGCTGCTCATGACGCCCCTCCTGGCTGATGCCGGCCTGCAACGCCGGCCCGTGCGCCGACCCACGCGGGTCGCGCCGACTGGCGCCGCAGCACCCCCGACCGGGCGCCACGACACATGTGTGTCACACCCTCTAGTCTGACGCAGTGCCGCCCGGTGTCAACGGGGCATACCCGGTCCGATAGTCGGGGTAGTCAAAGCGGAAGCCGCTGGCGCGCAGCCGCGCATTGCGGAACCGCCGGTTGCCGGCCGCCATCCCGCTGCCCGCCGCCGCACCCGGCGGTGGCGCCGGCAGCCCCATGCGGGCAGCCAGCCAGCCCAGCACCTCGCACTCGGTCGCCGGCAGGTCGTCGACCCCCAGGTAGCAGGGCGCCGGATGGTCGAGGGTGGCCAGATGCACCAGCATGCGCGCGGCGTCGTGGGCATGGATGCGGTTGGTCCAGGCGTCCGCCCGGCAGGGCACGCGATCGCGCACCCGCCGCAGCAGCCAGTCGCGGCCGGGGCCGTAGATCCCTGCCAGCCGCGCGACCACGGTCGGCACGGGTCCCGCGGCCAGCCGCCGCTCGGCTTCCAGCAGGACCGCGCCGTTGAAGCCCTCCGGCACGGCCGGCGTGTCCTCGTCGGCCCAGGCGCCGGCGAGATCGCCGTACACGGCGGTGCTGGACACGAAGACCAGCCGCGCCGGGCGCCGCGGCAGCGCCGCCAGCAGAGCGGCGGGCCCGTCCACGAACAGCGCCCGATAGGCCTGCTCGGTGCGCAGGTCCGGGGTCGGCAGGTAGAGCACCAGGTCCACCGCCGGCAGGCCCCGCAGCGTTTCCGGCCGCGTCAGGTCGGCATGGTGCACCGCCAGCGGCGACGGCAGGTCGCCTGCGCGGCGCAGACCGGTGACGGTCCAGCCGGCTGCGGCAAGCAGGCTGCCCGCGCGGGTCCCGACATCGCCGCAGCCGGCGACCAGGGCGTGCGGCATGGCCGACTCAGGCGCCGGCGGGCGTCGCGCTGGCCGCCGGCGGCGACGGCGGGCCGCCGGCCGGGCGCGGGCGCGGCAGGTAGCGCAGCCAGATCAGCCACACGACCAGCGCGTCGAGGATGATCAGGGCCTGCCACAGGTAGTGGTGGAACCAGTCGAACCAGACTTGGCTCCACTGGCCGATGTAGAACAGGCTGATGATGCGCACCAGGTTCAGGCCCTGGATCGCCACGAAGCCGATCGCGAAGCCGATCAGCCGGTGCTTGAGCGGCGCCGGGAAGGCGAACAGCGCGGCGAACAGGATGATCACCGCCTCCAGCCCGTTGCAGCCGCGCTCGATCGACACCGCGAAGCCGGTGGAGGCGCTCTGGATCACCTTCCCCATCGCGATCGCGTCGTCGTCGAACAGGTCGATCAGCCAGGAACTGATCGAGGCGAGGCCGGAGGTGAACGGCGTGATCAGGTACTGGTCGACGGGCTGCAGCAGGTAGGCCGCGAACAGCAGCACGATCAGCAGCGGGAACATCAGGGCAAAGCGCAGCATCGGGGCACCGTCCCGGGCAGGAAAACGCCGGAATGCTAGCATCCGGGCGCATGAATCCTTCGCCAAACCTGTTCCTGGTCGGCCCGATGGCGGCGGGCAAGAGCAGCATTGGCCGGCGCCTGGCGCGACGCTACGGCCTGCCGTTCGTCGATCTCGACGCGGAGATCGTCGCGCGCACCGGGGCCAGCGTGAACCTGATCTTCGAGCACGAGGGCGAGGCCGGATTCCGCGACCGGGAGGCGCAGGTGCTGGAAGACGTCAGCGGACGCCACGGCGTGGTGCTCGCCACCGGCGGCGGCAGCGTGCTGGCCGCCGGCAACCGGCGCCTGCTGCGCGAGCGCGGCTTCGTGGTGTGGCTGCGCGCCACCGTCGAACAGCAGCTCGGGCGCACCGCCAACGACCGCACGCGGCCGCTGCTGGCCACCCCCGACCGCCACGGCCGGCTGGAAACGCTGGCGCGCGAGCGCGAGCCGCTGTACGCCGAAGTCGCCGACCACGCCTTCGAGGGCGGGCGGCTCGGCGCTGGCGCCGCCAGCGAGCGGCTGGCGGGCGAACTCGAGGGCCGCTGGCGGCGCGAACCGCCGGCGAGCGCGGCATGACCACGGCCTTCGCATCGGGCCACCCGCCGCGCCGGATCAAGGTGGCGCTGGGTGCGCGCGCCTACCCGATCCTGGTCGGCCCCGGCCTGCTGCGCCAGCCGCGCGAATGGATCGACGCCGTCCGCGGACGCCACGTCCTGCTGGTCACCGACAGCCACGTCGCGCCGCTGTATGGCGACACGGTACGCGCCGCGCTGTCCGGGCGCGAGGCACGCACCTTCGTGCTGCCGGCCGGCGAGCCGAACAAATCGCTGGCCGAATGCGCCCGTGCCTTCGACCTGCTGGCCGGCATGAAGGCCAGCCGCGACGCCTGCGTGGTCGCACTCGGCGGTGGCGTGGTCGGCGACCTCGCGGGCTTCGTCGCCGCGACCTGGATGCGCGGCGTCGACTTCGTGCAGATGCCCACCACCCTGCTGGCGATGGTGGATTCCTCGGTCGGCGGCAAGACCGCGGTTAACCTTACCCAGGGCAAGAACCTGATCGGCGCCTTCCACCAGCCGCGGCTGGTGGTCGCCGACACCGAGGCGCTGGCCACCCTGCCCGACCGCGAACTCGCCGCCGGACTGGCCGAGGTGGCCAAGTACGGCGCGCTGGGCGACGCCGGCTTCCTCGACTGGATCGACCGCCACGCGCTGGCGCTGCGCACCCGCGACCCGGACGCGATCGCGCAAGCGATCGAGTCCGCGTGCCGGCACAAGGCCGCGATCGTCGCCCGCGACGAACGCGAGACCGGCGAGCGCGCCCTGCTCAACCTCGGCCACACCTTCGGCCACGCGATCGAGGCAGCGACCGCCTACCAGCGCTTCCTGCACGGCGAGGCGGTGGCGATCGGCATGGTGCTGGCGGCGAAACTCTCGGCCCGCCTGGGGATGGCCGGCGAAGCGCCGGCACGCGCGCTCGCCGACCTGCTGGCGCGGCTCGGGCTGCCGGTCGAGTTGCCGGCCGACCTCGATCCCGAAGTCCTGCTCGGCCACATGCGCCTCGACAAGAAGAACGCCAGCGGCCGCCTGCGCCTGATCCTGTGGCGCGGCCCCGGCAAAGCAGTGATCGTCGACGACGTGCCCGAGCGCGAGGTGCTGGCGATACTCGCCGCGCGCTGATCGCTTCGCCGGCCCGGTTGGCTGGCCACGTGCGGGTGCTTTCGGGTACTGCCACCGGTGCGAGGGACGCGGCGCGAGGCTGTCCCGGCGCAGGAGCGCGCGTGTGGGCAGCAGGGGCATTCGAGTCCTGCCGCGGTTCGTGGCGGGCAAGGTCGTTTGCGTGTCGCAAGCGGCCACGCGCTCTGCGCCGCTGCCTCACCTGTAGGAGCGCGCTTGCGCGCGACCGCCACGTGTCGATCTTGCCGCTGGCGTCTTGCACGCTAGGTTGCTTTCTCGTCGCCATCGACAAGGCGTTTCGCACCGCTGCTTCACCTGTAGGAGCGCGCTTGCGCGCGACCGTCACGTTTCGATCTCGCTGCTGGCGTCTTGAGCGCGGGCTTGTGTCGCTGTCGCAAGCGACAAAGCGTTTCGCGCCGCTGCCGCGGCGCGAGCAGGAGACCTTGCTTGTGCAAGGCCTCCTGCACCTCCAACACACCCCCGGCGGTCCGCCGCGCGCCTTCCTGGCGCGCGGTGCCCTGCGCTTCTCGGTCCCCCAGGGGGTCGGCCGAGTGCGCATCCTGCGCACGCGGCCGACTCGCGGCGATCCCTGGCCGCGACCCCTTCGGGGCGGAAACCCTGAGGGCCCTGCGATGCTCGGCGGACCTTAGGGGGCCCCGGTGGACGAACCCGCCATCCATGGTTGGTTGCTTCGTGGCGCCGTCTGCCTTGGTTTTTCTGCTGGGTGCGCGCCACGGCCGAAGCGATTCCCTCGCTGACCCGCTTGGACCAGCCATGGATGGCGGGTTCGTTGAATGGGGCCCCTGAGCGCCGCCGAGCATCGCAGGGCATCCAGGGTTCCTGCCGGCGCAGCCGGTCGCGGGCAGGGATGCCCGCGAGTCCGCCGTCAGTGCAGGATGCACTGTCGGCGGACCCCTGGATGACCGAGAAGCGCAGGGAACCGCGCGCCAGGAGGGCGCGCGGCGGCGCGTCGGGGTGTCCTTGGGGGTCCAGGGGGGCTTGGACAAGCCAATACTGTCCGGGGAAAGTTCGACGCAAGCGACACAAGGCATTGATTAGGTTACCGATTTGACTCTGTTCGGCCTGTCACCGATGCAAACGCCGTTGGCCGGCGGGACGCTACGGGCAGTCCCTCAAGCGGAGCCAACG
>JAJTHZ010000195.1 GCA_021299185.1 Lysobacteraceae bacterium
ACGCAGCGCTCCTACATCCGCTGCTTCGACCGAACCGGACGGCGGGGCCGGAGGGTGTAGCAGCGGCGCGTGCGCCGCGAGCTTTTCGAGCTTGCCGCTGCCCGGTCGCGCTGCACGCAGCGCGCCTACATCCGCCGCTTCGACCGAACCAGACGGCGGGGCCGGAGGGTGTGGGAGCGGCGCGTGCGCCGCGAGCTTTTCGGGCTTGCCGCTGCCCGGTCGCGCTGCACGCAGCGCTCCTACATCCGCCGCTTCGACCGAACCAGACGGCGGGGTCGAAGGGTGTGGGAGCGGCGCGTGCGCCGCGAGCTTTTCGGGCTTGCCGCTGCCCGGTCGCGCTGCACGCAGCGCTCCCACATCCGCCGCTTCGACCGAACCAGACGGCAGGGCCGGAGGGTGTAGGAGCGGCGCGTGCGCCGCGAGCTTTTCAAGCTTGCCGCAGCCCGGTCGCGCTGCACGCAGCGCTCCTACTGGCCGCCCGATTGCGCTGCACGCAGCGCTCCCACGACGATCGCGCGGCTCGCCCCGTCGGCGGTTACAGGGCGTCCGCGCCGCGGCTGATGGCGACCACGCCGGTGCGCGAGTACTCGACCATGCCGAGCGGGATCATCAGTTCGACGAAGGCGTCGATCTTCTGCGGCGCGCCGGTGAGTTCGAAGATGAACGAGGTGTGGGTGATGTCGATAACCCGCGCGCGGAACACCTCGGACAGGCGCAGCGCCTCGGCGCGCTTCTCGCCGTCGCCGCTGACCTTGACCAGCGCCATCTCGCGCTCCAGCCCGGGTTTGTCGACCGCGAGGTCGACCACCCGCTGCACCGGGATCAGGCGCCCGAGTTGGGCCTTGATCTGCTCGATGATCGCCGGCGTGCCGCGGGTGACGATGGTGATGCGCGAGGTGTGCTTCTGGTGGTCGGTCTCGGCCACGGTCAGCGATTCGATGTTGTAGCCGCGGCCGGAGAACAGGCCGACCACGCGCGCCAGCGCGCCGACCTCGTTGTCGACCAGGATCGCGAGCGTGGCCTTGGTCTCGCGCTCGGCGGCGTCGACCATGAAGTAGGCGGAAGCGGGTTGGGTGGTCATGGGTACGGGTCTCGCGGGCAGCAGGTCTGCAGCGTGGTGCAATTCGCTTCGCTCATTGCACCCTACACATCCGGCAAGCGTGCGCTCACACCAGCATCTTGCCGGCTTCGGTCACGCCCGGGCTGTCGTCCTGGTCGGGCAGGATCATCTCGTCGTGGGCCGCGCCCGAGGGGATCATCGGGTAGCAGTTCTCCAGCTTGTCGACCACGCAGTCGAAGATCACCGGGCCGGGGTGGTCGATCATCTGCTGGATGGCGGAATCCAGCTCGGAAGGCTTCTGGGCGCGAATTCCCTTCGCGCCGTAGGCTTCCGCGAGCTTGACGAAGTCCGGCAGCGCCTCCGAGTACGAGTGCGAGTAGCGTCCGCCGTGCAGCAACTGCTGCCACTGGCGCACCATGCCCATGTACTCGTTGTTGAGGATGAAGATCTTGATCGGCAGGCGGTACTGCACCGCGGTGGACAGTTCCTGCATCGTCATCAGCACGGAGGCTTCGCCGGCGACGTCGATCACCAGCGCGTCCGGGTGCGCGACCTGCACGCCGACCGCGGCCGGGATGCCGTAGCCCATCGTGCCGAGCCCGCCCGAGGTCATCCAGCGGTTGGGTTCCTCGAAGTGGTAGTGCTGGGCGGCCCACATCTGGTGCTGGCCGACCTCGGTCGTGATGTAGGTGTTGCGGCCGCGGGTCAGCTGGTACAGGCGCTCGACCGCGTACTGCGGCTTGATCGTCTCCTCGGAACGCTTGTAGGCCAGCGAGCGGCGCGCGCGCCAGGCGTCGACCTGGGCCCACCAGGCGATCAGCGCCGCCTTGTCGGCCTGGTGGTTGCCGGCCTTCCACGCCGCGATCATCTGCTCCAGCACCTCGGCGCAGTCGCCGATGACCGGCACGTCGACGCGCACGTTCTTGTTGATCGAGGACGGGTCGATGTCGACGTGGATCTTCTTCGAGCCGGGCGAGAACTTGTCCAGCCGGCCGGTCACGCGGTCGTCGAATCGCGCGCCGATGTTGACCATCACGTCGCAGCGGTTCATCGCCAGGTTGGCCTCGTAGGTGCCGTGCATGCCGAGCATGCCCAGCCACTCGCGGCCGGAGGCGGGGAACGCGCCGAGGCCCATCAGGGTGGAGGTGATCGGGAAGCCGGTCAGGCGCACCAGTTCGCGCAGCGCCGCCGCCGCGCGGGGACCTGCGTTGATCACGCCGCCGCCGGTGTAGAACACGGGCCGCTTGGCCGCGGCCATCAGCGCGATCGCCTGCTGGATCCGCGCGTCCTCGCCGCGCGTGCGCGGCTGGTAGCGGCGGTGCACGATCTCGGCCGGGCCGACGTAGCCGCCCTGCTTGAACTGCACGTCCTTGGGGATGTCGACCACCACCGGGCCCGGGCGGCCGGTGGTCGCGATGTGGAAGGCGTCGTGCAGCACGCGCGCGAGGTCGGATACGTCCTTGACCAGGAAGTTGTGCTTGGTGCACGCGCGGGTGATGCCGACCGTGTCGCACTCCTGGAAGGCGTCGGAACCGACGAGGTGCGTCGGCACCTGGCCGGTGATGCAGACCAGCGGGATCGAATCCATCATCGCGTCGGTCAGCCCGGTGACCGCGTTGGTCGCGCCGGGGCCCGAGGTGACCAGCACCACGCCGGGCTTGCCGGTGGAGCGCGCATAGCCCTCGGCGGCGTGCGCCGCGCCCTGCTCGTGGCGCACCAGCACGTGCTCGATGACGTCCTGCTTGAACAGCGCGTCGTAGATCGGCAGCACGGCGCCGCCCGGATAGCCGAAGATGTGCCGTACGCCCTGCTCGGTCAGCGCGCGCACCACGATTTCGGCACCGGTCATCTGCTCAGCCATCTCGCACCCCGCGGCAGCCGCCGCCCTCGTCCGGGGCCGCCCACGGCGACCCATGCTGCGAATGCAGCATGTCCGTGATCCCAGAGGCGGCTGGAGTTGTCAAGCCGACCTTGGGCGACGGCCCGGCCGGCGACGGCTCAGCCGGAATCGATCGCCAGCACGATCCGGGGCTCGACCGGCGATGCCGGCGGCGAGCGATGCACGAAGCCACGCCCTTCCGCGCCGGGCCAGAGGTCGCCGCGCATGGCGGCGAACCAGTGCGGCTCGAGCTGCCCGACCTGCGCCCAGTCGCGCACGTGGTCGTTGTTGCCGCGCCCCAGCCCGTGGCGGTCGACGGCTTCGTCCGGCAGCCACTGGGTGGCCGGACCGCGATAGGTGCAGATCCAGCGCACGCGCAGGCGATCGACGTGGAACAGGCGGCAGCCGTCGTTGGCGACCACGTCGATGCGGACCGCCAGCGGCCCACCGCCGGACTGCACGCGCGCCAGCTCCAGCAGCCGCGCGATATCGGCGACCCAGCGCGGATCGGGGGCGGCGACGCCGGCCAGCCAGCCGGCCAGCCACTGGCGCACATGCGGCGCGGCCGGCTCGCCGGCTGCCAGGCGCCAGCGTCCCTGGCGCGGCATCGGGAAGGCGAGCCCGTCGATCCAGCGCGCCAGCGACGGCGACAGCCGCCGCCGCCAGGCGATGCACGCGGGGTCGGCGGCGCCGAACGGGCCGAAGCGCTGCGGATCGTCGACCACGCGGATCGCGGGCCGGGCCGGCGCGGTGACCGCCGCGGCCTCAGCCACCACGGGCGGCCTGCTCGAACCAGCCGATCACGCGCTGCCGGTGTGCATCGCCGTAGCAGCGCACGAACTGGGCCGTGCGCTCGTGGTCGGCATCGCGCAGTTCGGCCAGCCGGGCGGCGATGAAGGCCGGCTCCAGCACCAGCCCGCAATCGACCTCGATGCAGCGGCGCCAGGATTCGTAGGTCGCGGGGATCATGTGGAGCGTTATACTATAACCTTCGCCATGGGAACACCCACGATGGACCAGCGTCTGCCCGTCACCGTGCTGTCCGGCTTCCTCGGGGCCGGCAAGACCACCCTGCTCAACCACGTCCTGCGCAACCGCGAAGGGCTGCGGGTGGCGGTGATCGTCAACGACATGAGCGAGGTCAACATCGACGCCGCGCTGGTCCGCGACGGCGGCGCCGAACTGTCGCGCACCGAGGAAAAGCTGGTCGAGTTCAGCAACGGCTGCATCTGCTGCACCCTGCGCGACGACCTGCGCGACGAGGTGCGGCGGATCGCCGCCGAAAAGCGCTTCGACTACCTGCTGATCGAGTCCACCGGGATCTCCGAGCCGATGCCGGTCGCGGCGACCTTCGCGGTGCGCGACGAGGACGGCTTTTCGCTGTCCGACGTGGCGCGGCTCGACACCATGGTCACGGTGGTCGATGGCGACGGGTTCGTGCGCGACTTCTGCTCCGCGGAGCGCCTGCGCGACCGCGGCCAGGTGGCAGGCCCCGAGGACGAGCGCGGCTTGGTCAACCTGCTGGCCGACCAGGTCGAGTTCGCCGACGTGGTGGTGGTGAGCAAGGCTGACGCCGCCGACGCATCACGCGTGGCCGACACCGAGCGCATCGTGCGCGCGCTCAACCGCGACGCGCGCATCGTGCACGGCCACGGCGGTGCGGTGCCGCTTCGCGAGATCCTCGGCACCGGCCGCTTCGACTTCGTGCGCGCGCAGCTCGCGCCCGGCTGGATGAAGGAACTGCGCGGCGAGCACACGCCGGAGTCGGAACAGTACGGCATCACCAGTTTCGTCTACCGCGCGCGCCGGCCATTCCATCCGCAGCGCTTCCATCGCCTGGTCACCCAGGGTCTCGGCGGCGTGATCCGCAGCAAGGGCTTCTTCTGGCTGGCCACGCGCATGGACTGGGTGGGCGAGCTGTCGACGGTGGGCGCGGCGACCCTGCACCAGGCGGCCGGCTTCTGGTTCGCCGCGCGGCGCCGCGTGGACGCGGGACGGGTCGATGCGCCGATCGCCGGCGGCGAGGCGATCACCGCGCCGGCACCGGGCGCACACGAGGTGCGCGATCCCACCGAGCACGCAGCGATGCTGCGCCTGTGGGACCCGGCCTGGGGCGACCGACGGCAGGAGATCGCGGTGATCGGCATCGGCCTCGACGAGGCCGGCGTGCGCGCCGACCTCGACGCCTGCCTGCTGACCGACCGCGAGATGAAGGAAGGCCCCGCGCGCTGGCAGCGCCTGCCCGATCCGTTCCCGCGCTGGGCGCTCGGCTGATCCGCCCCCGACGTTCGGCAGGGGCGGCGGCAGGCGGCGTGCCGTAGACTGCCGCGCTCGCCGTCCCATCCCGACGCCATGATCGCGTTCGTCGCTCCCCTGCTGCTGTGCGCTTCGGCTGCGATCTCCACACCGTCCGCGGACGCCGCGCGCCTCGCGATCGACGGCCGCCCGGACGAGCCGGCCTGGGCCGAGGCCCAGGTGTTCCGCGATTTCGTGGTCACCGAGCCGTACACGCTGGCTGCGCCCTCCCATCCGACCGAAGCACGCCTGCTGGCCACGCCGCAGGGCATCGCGATCGCCTTCCGCGCCAGCCAGCCGGCCGCCGCGCCGCGGCTGCGCGAACGCACGCCGCGCGACGCCGACATCCCGGGCGACCGGGTCAACGTGTTCATCGACTTCAACGGCGACCGCAAGGTCGCCTACAACTTCACCATCGGCCTGTCCGGCGCGATGCAGGACTCGACCTGGACCAACGAGGTGTTCTATTCGCCGGACTGGGACGGCGAGTGGCAGGCCGCGGTGGCCGAGGACGCGGACGGCTGGACCGCCGAGTTCCTGCTGCCCTGGAGCATCGCGCCGATGGCCGGCAGCGATGCGCCGCGACGCACGATCGCGGTCCTGTTCGACCGCGTGCTGGGCGCCACCGGCGAGCGCAGCGCCAGCGCGCCGGCGAGCTTCACCCGGCCGCGCTTTGTGTCCGACTTCCCGCGCGTGGAGATCGACCAGCACCAGGCCGCGGTGCTGGACCTCTTCCCCTACGCGACCGTCGCGCACGACCTCATCGACGGTGGCAACGAGGCCAAGGCCGGCCTCGACCTGTTCTGGAAGCCGTCCGGCGACTTCCAGTTGACGGCCGCGCTCAACCCCGACTTCGGCCAGGTCGAAGCCGACGAACTGGTGGTGAACTTCGACGCGGTGGAGGTGTTCTTCTCCGACAAGCGCCCGTTCTTCACCGAGAACCAGTCGCTGTTCGACCTGCGCACGCCGGACGAGGGACAACTGGTCTACACGCGCCGCATCGGCGGGCCGCGCGACGACCAACCCGGGCGCGCGGCGGACATCGACGCCGCGCTGAAAGTCTCGGGATCGGCGCGCGGCTTCAACTGGGGCACGCTGGCGGCGCTCGAATCCGACCACGCCGACGACCTCGGCAGCCTGTTCGTGGCGCAGCGCGTCGTGCGCCCGGGCGAGACGCTCTCGCTGGGCTGGATCGGCACCTGGACGGATCGCCCGTTCCTCGCGCGCGAGGCGCTGGTCAACGCGGTCGACCTGACCTGGCGACCCGGCCCCACGGTGCTGCTGGCCGCGCAGGCGATCGGCAGCGACATCACGTCGCCCGACGGCGGCCGCGACGGCCGCGGCGCCTGGGTCCGGCTCGATCTCACGCCATCGGCCACCTGGCGCCACCAGCTGGAGGCCAGCCACTTCGGCGCCGGGCTCGACTTCAACGACATGGGCTTCCAGCGCCGCGCCAGCCTCAACGAGGTCGAGTGGACCACGGTGCGGCAGCAGTCCGGCTTCGCCGAGGGCCACTGGCTGCGCGGCATCCAGTGGTACGCCGAACTGCAGTACCGGACCAACGACCGCGGCGACCGCCTGCCGGTGATGCTGATCCCGGAACTCGGCCTGCAGCACGCCGACGGCGCCAGCACCGAGATCGGCCTGTTCATCGAGAGCCCGGGCTTCAACGACCTGATCTCGCGCGGCAACGGCCTGCTGCGGGTCGGCTCCGGCCTGTCGGCCTACCTCGAGCACGAGACCGCGCGACGCGGCGACTGGGTGTTCGGGTTCACCGTCAACCCCTACGAGTCGGTGTTCGACGACCGCGGCCTCTACCTCGACGCCGAGGCCCGATGGTTCCCGGCCGAGACCTTCAATCTCGCCGCTGAGGCGAGCTGGCTGCGCAGCGACGCCTGGCTGCTGTGGCGGGGCGGGCGCCGCTTCGGCGCCTTCGAGCGCACCCAGGCCGACCTCGAACTGGATGCGAACTGGTTCCCCGCCGACGGCCACGAACTGCGCCTGAAGATGCAGTGGCTGGCGATCGACACCGCCGACCCGCGCGGCTTCGACCTCGGCGTGGACGCGCGCCTGCGCGCCTCGGCCGCACCGGTCGAGCCGTTCTCGATCAACAATTTCGGCGTGCAGCTGCGCTACCGCTGGACCCTCGCGCCGCAGTCCGACCTGTACGCGGTCTACAGCCGCGGTGGCTTCAGCGAGCGCAGCGGCGACCCGCGCGGGATCGACGACCTGTTCCAGGACGCGTTCTCGCTGCGCGACGCGGACCAGTTCCTGGTCAAGCTGCGCTATCGTCTCTGACTCGGCAATCAGTGCGCCGGCGCGCGGCGCGCGGGGAACTGCGGATGGACGACACCGAG
This sequence comes from Lysobacteraceae bacterium, assembly GCA_021299185.1. GTDB lineage: Bacteria > Pseudomonadota > Gammaproteobacteria > Xanthomonadales > Ahniellaceae > UBA4656. The sequence continues at coordinate 7,592 of JAJTHZ010000195.1, forward strand.
CACGGGGCACCGTCGTCGCGGCGGCCGGAGGATGGCCGGCTGGCGCTGGCGGCCCTGCTGGCGGGCAACGCCGCGACGCTGGCGATCGCGATCGCGCAAGGCTGGTCGATGGCCGCGCTGCTGCTGCCGTACTGGCTGCAGAGCGTGGCGATCGGCGCATTCAATGTGCGCCGCATCCTCGCCCTGCGGCGTTTCAGCACCAAGGGCCTCAGCAGCGGCGGCCAGCGCGTGCCCGAGACCCGCGAAGGCCAGGTGTCGACCGCACGCTTCTTCGCCTTCCACTACGGCGGGTTCCACCTGGGATACCTGCTGTTCGTGCTGGCCACCCCGCCGGCGGTGGGCGAATGGCCGTGGCTCGCCGCCTGCGCGGCCGCGCTGCTGGTGGCGCAATGGCGCGAGCACCGCGCCGACGTGCGCGATGACGCCGCCGGACGGCCGAACCTCGGGCTGCTGATGTTCGCGCCGTACGTGCGGGTGGTGCCGATGCACCTGACCGCGATCTTCGCCATCGGTGCCGAGGGCGCGGCCGCGATGCTGTGGTTCGGCCTGCTCAAGACACTGGCCGACGTCGGCGCATGGGCGATCGATCGCGCGCTGTTCGCACGTGCGCGGGCGGGCGTGGAAGCCGACGCGGGCTGAGGCCAACCGGACTGCGGCCGCACCGGCAGGGCGCGCGACGGCGAGGATCGTCCGCCGGAGCGCGCGTGGATCCGCGCCGGGCGGCGCGACCGCCACGGCTCGCGGGACGCGCGTGCTCCGCCGGCGCCGCCTGCCGCCGCGCGCTCAGGCCACGCCGCGCGAGAGGTCCAGCGACAGCGGCGCGACCGACGCGGCCACTTCGACGCGATTGCGGCCACCGCGCTTGGCGCGGTACAGCGCCTTGTCGGCATAGGTGACCAGCGAGGTCGCCGGCTGGCCGGCCACCGGCACGCGGGTCGCCGCGCCGATGCTCACCGACACCAGCGGGCCGGCCAGCGAGGTCGGGTGCGGGATGGCCTGGCCGAGCACCGCTGCGCGCAGCGCCTCCGCCACCTGCAACGCGCCCTCGACCGGGGTTTCCGGCAGGATCACGGCGAACTCCTCGCCGCCGTAGCGGGCGACCAGGTCGGCCGGGCGCCGCGCTGGCTCGACCAGCGCGCGGGCGACGCGCCGCAGGCACTCGTCGCCGGCGAGGTGGCCGCAGCGGTCGTTGTAGCCCTTGAAGCAGTCCACGTCGACCAGCAGCAGCGACAGCGGCGACTGGCCGCGCGCGCTGCGCCGCCACTCGGATTCCAGCGTGGCGTCGAACTGGCGGCGGTTGGCGATCCCGGTCAGTCCGTCCACCGCCGAAAGGCGCAGCAGTTCGCGATTGGCCTCGTCGAGCGCGCGCGTGGTTTCGAGCAGGCTGTTGCGCATCGCCGCGATGCGCTGCATGGCGCGCAGCTTGGCCGCCAGCACCACCTCGCTGATCGGCTTGACGAGGTAGTCGTCCCCGCCGGCGGCGATGCCGCGCTCGAGGTCGCTGTCGGTGGCGCAGGCGGAGAGGAAGATGATCGGGGTCCACTGGCCGGTCGCTTCGCGGGCGCGGATGCGCCGCGCCACCTCCAGCCCGTCGATGTCGGGCAGCACCACGTCGAGCAGGACCAGGTCGGGGCGCTCCGAGGCCCATGCCGCGAGCCCGCCGAGGCCGTCCGCGGCCGCGACCGCCTGCGCGCCCATCGCCGCCAGTTGCTGCGTGATCAGCAGCAGGCTGGTGCGCGAATCCTCGATGACCAAGACTTTCACCGGCTGACTCCCGAGGCGTGCCGTCCCCGGGCCTCGCCCCGATCGGCGCCCCGGTATGCGGGTATCGGCCGACGAGACCGCCGGCTTGAGCCGGACCCGGCGGCGCCCCGGACACCCACCCTAGGCTCCCGATCGCCACAGCCTCTGTGGCAGCCGCTTCAGCGGCGACCGCACCATCCCCGACCGCCGCAGTCGCCGGCAAAGCCGTCTCCCACACCCGGTGCTCGATCGCCGCCACGCGCCTGCGGACCTCGCTTCACGCAGAGCGCCGCACCTCCCTGTGGGAGCCGCTTCAGCGGCGACCGCACCGTCGCCCAGCCCACGCAGTCGCCGGCGAAGCCGGCTCCCACAACCGGGTGCGCACGGGCGCCCCTGTGCTGCTCCGGCGGGGTCCGCCCCGGCTCAGGCGCCCTTGCTCCAGCGCCCCAGCGCCGCGAGTCCGTTCTCGCGCGCGCGCTGGGCGACGATCTTCTGCGCCGCGGCGAAGTTGCCCTTCATGTCGGCCGCCCACAACTTGAGCGCGGCCGACTGCATCGCGCGGCCGTAGGAGAACGACAGCGGCCACGGGTGCGGGCCCATCTGGTTCATCGCGTTGAGGTGCGCGGTCGCGTCCTCGTCGGACTGCCCGCCGGAGAGGAACACGATGCCCGGCAGGATCGCCGGCACCGCGGACTTCAGGCAGCGGATCGTCTCCGCGGCCACCGTCTCGGCGTCGGCCTTGTCCTTGCAGTCCTTGCCGGCGATCACCATCGAGGCCTTCAGGATGGTGCCTTCGAGCATCACGTTCTGCTCGTACAGCGCGCCGAACAGCGAGCGCAGCGTGGCCTCGGTGACGTCGTAGCAGACCTCGATGTCGTGGTCGCCGTCCATCAGCACCTCGGGCTCGACCATCGGCACGATGCCGGCTTCCTGGCACAGCGCGGCGTAGCGCGCCAGCGCGTGCGCGTTGGACTCGATGCAGGTCGACGAGGGCGCGTCCTCGCCGATGTTGATCACCGCGCGCCACTTGGCGAACTTGGCGCCGAGGCGCGCGTACTCCTCGAGGCGCTGGCGCAGGCCGTCGAGGCCCTCGGTGACCACTTCGCCGGGGCAGCCGGCCAGCGGCACCGGGCCCTTGTCGACCTTGATGCCGGGCAGGATGCCGGCATCCATCATGACCTTGGTGAACGGCACGCCGGCGCGCGTCGACTGGCGGATCGTCTCGTCGTAGAGGATCGCGCCGGAGATGTGGTCGCCGAGGTTCGGCGCGGTCAGCAGCATCTCGCGGTAGGCGCGGCGGTTGTCCTCGCTGTTCTCGACGCCGACGCCCTCGAAGCGCTTCTTGATCGTGTTGGTCGATTCGTCGATCGCGATGATGCCCTTGCCCGGGGCGACCATGGCCTGGGCGATGTCGGCGAGTTGTTCGATGCTCATGGCGGGCTCGTTGGCAGGCGGCGGGGGCCGATATTGTAGGACGGTTGCCCCGGTGCCGCACGCCGCGACGGCGCGGGCGCCTCAGGCGGGGCGCTGGCCGGGCACCGGCGGGTAGCGGCCCAGCGCGAGCAGGATCACCGCCCCGAACACGAAGCAGCCGGCCGCCACGTAGAGGATCGGGTCGTAGTGCCCGGTGACGTCGCGCACCCGGGCGTAGACCAGCGGCGACACTGCCGAGGCGATGCCGAAGGGCATGTACAGCATGCCGTAGATCTTGCCGTAGTGGCGCATGCCGAAGTAGCGCCCGGCGAGGTAGGCGATCAGGTCGCTCTCGGCGCCGGCGGCGAAGCCCAGCAGGAACGCCGCGACCAGCGCGAGCTGCATCGTGAGTCCGGCGTCGGCCAGCAGCCAGCACGACACCGCGGGCAGCGACAGGATCGGCAGCACCACGATCGGCGCCCAGAAGCGGTCCAGCAGCATGCCGGTGAGGATGCGCCCGACCAGGATCGACAGGCCCAGCACGCTCATCACGGTGGCCGCCTGCTCGCGCGAGATCGCGTGGTCGGCGAGGATCTGCTGCATGTTGATGTGCGCCCCGCCGTAAGCGAAGGCCACTGCCGCGATCGAGACGAACATCAGCCAGAAGCGATAGTCGCGGAACGCCTCGCCGAGCGTGGCGCCGGGCAGCACGCCGCCGCTGCTGCCGGCGGCGATCTGCGGCGGGCGCTCTTCCGGCCGCGGCTCGCGGAACAGCAGGAAGCCGACCGGCAGCGCGACCAGCAGCGGCAGCAGCGCGATCGCGCCGTAGGCGATGCGCCAGCCGAAGGATTCGATCAACCACACGGTCAGCGGCGGCAGGATCATCGCCGCGAGGCTGGTGCCCACCAGGGTGATGCCGAGCGCCAGCCCGCGATGGCGGAAGAACCACAGGTTGACCGCGCGCGACCAGGTCACCGGCGTGGAGCCGATGCCGACCAGGCCCACCAGCAGCCAGATCGCGTAGTAGCCGAACAGCGAGGCCGGCATCATGCCGAAGCACGCAAAGGTGACGGCGAAGGCCGCGAGCGACCACAGCGCCACCGGGCGCACGCCGTAGCGGTCGGCCAGCGAGCCGAACACCGGCGCCAGCAGCGAGGCGACGATGCCGAAAATGGTCACGCCGGCCGCGATCTCGGCGCGCGACCAGCCGAACTCGGCGTTCAGCGGCCCCATGAAGAAGCCGATGGTGTTGAACGGGATCGGCGACGCGCCGAAGGCCACGCCCAGCATCGCCGCCAGCAGCACCTTCCAGCCGAGGCGGAACTCCGGATGCGAAGCGCCGCTGGAAGCCCCTGCCGATGCGCTCATGCCCTGCCCCCGCGTGGATGGTCGGGGGAGGATAGGCGATGGGGTGCGGCGGCGCCACGGGCTGCGCGGCTAAGGGAAGAGGGTACAGGGCCCAGGGTATAGCCGACGGAATGCAGCCTCCCGCGATGCGATGCATGCGGGTGACGACCGCATCGCAGGAGCCATCATGCGCCCGCCCCCGTGCGGCCCGCCGCGCCCTTCACCTATACCCTGGGCCCTGTACCCGCGTCACAGCGGGCCCAGGGCTCAGGGCCCAGTGAAGAGCGCGCTCGAAGCGATGCCTCTGTACCCTGGGCCCTGTACCCGCGTGACAGCGGGCCCAGGGCCCAGCGCTCAGGGCCCAGCAAACAGCCCGCTCGAAGCGATGCTCTTCTGGGCCCTGGGCTCTGGGCCCTGGGCCCTGGGCCCTGGGCCCTGGGCCCTCAGCCCTCACCACCCATCCCCCGCACTCAGCCGAGCGCCGCCTCCAACTCCGCCCGCAGATCCCCAACATCCTCCACGCCGACCGACAGCCGCACCAGGTTGTCGTGGATGCCGAGCACCTGGCGCCGCTCCGGCGGCACCGAGGCGTGGGTCATGATCGCCGGGTGGTTGATCAGGCTCTCCACGCCGCCGAGCGATTCGGCCAGCGCGAACAGCGTGCAGCGCTCCATCATGCGCCGGGTCTCGGCCAGCCCGCCCTTGATGTAGACGCTGACGATGCCGCCGAAGCCGTGCATCTGGCGCTTGGCCAGCTCATGCTGCGGATGCTCCGGCAGGCCGGGGTAGATCACGCGCTCGATGTTGCGGTGGCCGCGCAGCCACTGTGCGAGCTCCAGCGCCGACTCGCAGTGCGCGCGCATGCGCAGGTGCAGGGTCTTGACCCCGCGCAGCGCGAGGAAGGAATCGAACGGCCCCTGGATCCCGCCGACCGCGTTCTGCAGGAACGTCATCTTCTCGGCGATCTCGGGGTGGTCGCCGACCACCACCACGCCACCGACCATGTCGGAGTGCCCGTTGAGGTACTTGGTGGCCGAGTGCATCACCATCGTCGCGCCGAACTCCAGCGGGCGCTGCACGATCGGCGAGCAGAACGTGTTGTCGACCACCAGGATGATCCCGCGCGCGCGCGCGAAGTCGCCGAGCCGCGCGAGGTCGACCACCTTGAGCATCGGGTTGGTCGGCGTCTCGGCCCAGATCATGCGCGTGTTCGGCTTCACCGCCGCCGCCAGCGCGTCCATGTCGTTGAGGTCGACGAAGCTGAAGTCGAGCCCGGCCGAACGCCGGCGCACGCGCTCGAACAAACGGTAGGTGCCGCCGTAGACGTCGTCCATGCAGACCACGTGCGAGCCGGAATCGAGCAGCTCCAGCACAGTCGAGGTCGCGGCGAGACCCGACGCGAAGGCATAGCCGCGGGTGCCACCCTCGAGGTCGGCGATGCAGCGCTCCCAGGCGAAACGCGTGGGATTGTGCGAGCGCGAGTACTCGAAGCCCTGGTGCACGCCGGGGCTCGACTGCACGTAGGTGCTGGTGGCGTAGATCGGCGTCATCACCGCCCCGGTCGAGGGATCGGGGGACTGGCCGGCATGGATGGCTCGGGTGGCGAGGGCGTGGGTTTTCTGGGCGGTCATCGGTCGACGTCGTTGGAATCGATGGGGTTTGGGAGCAGGACACGGGGGCGAGCCGGAACATGCCGGCGCGGCACGGCCGGCGGCCGAACACCGAACCGAACCGCACCCGCAGCGGGCAGCGACCGCGCACGCGCCTGGACGACGCCATCCCGCACCGCTCCCGGGGTGCGATCACCCGGCGGCACCGGTCCTACGGCCCCACCAAGGCACGCCACGGCCAGCCGCCGACGGCCACCCGCGAAGGGTACCGCGCGCGGGATGCACTGGCGCGTGGTGGCCGCCCGGCGCTTCGCGGACCGCCCTCACGCACGCTCGCCGTCACCGGCGAACAGGTCGAAGTCGCCGCCGAGCACGCGATCGAGGCGCCCCGTCCGCCAGCCGCGCACGGCGTCACGGACCAGCGGCGCCGGACGTTCGGTGTAGCGTCGGCACGGCCGGTTGGCGTCGACGGCGGCCACACCATCGGCTTCGACCACCACCCGCACGGTCGCGCGTGCGGCACCTTCGGCATCGCCGCCGTCGAGCACGTGCAGGCCTGTCTCGTCCCGCAACAAGGCGAACGCGCCGAAGCCGGAAACGCTCAGCTGGACTTCACGGCCATCCGCGTCGTCGGCGCGCTGCATGCGCATGCCGCGGGCTTCGGCCCATGCGCGGTACATCCCGACCAGCCGCTCGCGCCAGCCCGCGGCCACCGCATGGCGGTCGTCGACCAGCTGCAGGCGCACCGAGGCGTCCTCGGGCTCACCGGCCTCGAGCGCAGCGCAGCCTTGGCGCATGGCGAGGATGAGCAGGGCCAGCCTGCGCACGAGGTCGACCGCGCCGCGCGGCCCGGAACGCTGCAGGCGCCCGTGCAGCGAGCGCGCCGAACGCAGGCCCGCGCCCAGCCGGTCCATCCGCTCGAGCTGGTCCAGCACCGGGCGGCGGTCGTCGCGCTGCCAGAAGTCGGGATGCTGCATCGCCTGTGCGAGCGCCGCATTGCGCGTGGTCCAGTCGTCGTCGGACATCCACGCGTCGAGTGCGTCGATCTCGCGCGCGAGGGCCACCAGCACGTCGGTCGCGCCGCGCGGATCCAGCGCGATCGCGCGCAGGCCGGGGCCGCCGCGTTCCGCGGCATCCTCCGCGACCGGCTCAGCCGCACCGCCGTCGGGATCGACGAAGCGAACCGCCAGCGCATCGCGGTCGCCATGCACGAACAGGAACTGCTCGCCGCTGGGCACGCGGTGCTCGACCATGGTGCGCGCCAGCGGCGCGAGAAGGTACTGGTCGATCGCCCGGCGCAGTGGTCGCGCGCCGAGGTCGGGCGTGAAGCCGCGGTCGAGCAGGAACTCGATCGCCGATGGCTCCCATTCCACCGCCCAGTCTCGTTGCCGGAAGCCTCGTCGCTCCAGCACGTCGCGCAGTTCCTTGGCGAGGATGTCGCGCATCAACGCGCGGGTGAGCGGGTTGAACACCACGACTCGGTCGATCCGGTTGACGAACTCGCGACGGAAGGTGTCCTGCAGCGCGCGATCGACCGAAGACCGCGAGAAACCACCGGCTTGCGCGGTGAATCCGGCGCCGGAGCGCGCCGCGATCGTCGATCCGAGGTTGGAAGTCATCAGCACAATGCTGTGCCGGAAGTCGGCGGTATTGCCGGCACGGTCGGTCAGGCGGCCGTCATCGAACACCTGCAGGAACAGGTCCCATACCCGCGGGTGCGCTTTCTCGAACTCGTCCAGCAGCACGACCGCGAAAGGGGTGCTGCGGATGCGCGCGGCTAGCGCGCCGGCGCGGCCGCCAGCGCCCTCGTCGATCAAACGCCATGCGGAATCTTCCCCCTGGTACTCGCTCATGTCGAACCGGAGCATGCGTTCCGGGCTGCCGAAGAGCACTTCGGCGAGGGTCTTCGCGAGCTCGGTCTTGCCGGTCCCGGTCGGCCCCGCGAACAGGAACACGCCGATCGGCCGTCCGGGGTCGGTCAGTCCCGCCTTGAGCATGCTGATCCGGTCGACCAGGCAGTCGACGGCCTCGTCCTGGCCGATCACCCGACGCAGGAAGCGCGTGCGCAGCGCATCGAGGTCGAGCGGGCGCTCGACGTCGAGGATCTCCGCCGGAATCCCCGAGCGGCGAGCGAGGGTGGCGAGCAACTGATCTCGACGCAGCGGAAGGGCCGCAGGGTCCTCGGCGCGCGCCGCCTCGAGGGCATCGCGCAGCAACGAGATCGTGCGACCCGGTTCGGCGCCCGTCGGGAAGATCTGCCGTGCCAGGGACGTCGCTTCGTCGATCACCGATGGTCCCGCGACCTCGCGGCCGAGACGCTCGCGCCACTGCGCGCACCAGGCCAGCGCGAGCGCGCGCGTGGCGGCGGCGTCGAGCGGTTCCACGCGCACGGCGGGCAGCAGCGTTGCCACTCGCGGCCGTTCGGTGCGCACCCGCGCCCAGGCCGCGTCGGTCGATTCGCCGAGCAGCTGGACGCCGCGCCGCTCGAGGTGCGGCAGCAGCAGGTCGAGCAGGCCGCGCGGGTTGCTGCTGTGCGCGCCGCTCTCCAGCCGCTGGTGACAGTCCGGGACGTACCAGAGCGCGGGACCCGACCCCAGCCCGGCGACCAGGTCCTCGATGCGCTGCTCGAGGTCGCCGACGAAGCGCTGCCCGGCATTGATCTGGCTCGGCGAAGCCTCGATGATTCGCCAGCCGCGTCGCGCGAGTTCGCGCACGACGACGCGGACCAGAGTCGTCTTGCCGCAGCCCGGTTCGCCCACCAGGACCAGGCTCGGGCGATCCGCACGCGCGAGGACGTCGACCACGGCGTCGGCCGCGCGACGCAGTCCCTCGGTCTCGCACACCGGTGGCGCGCCCTCGTCCTCGGTGCCCGCGTCACGACCGATGCTGGACAACTCGCGCAGGCCACGGCGCGCGCGCTGCACCGATCGCAGATGGGCGAGGAAGCCCTGCGCGAGCGGATGGCCGATCGCTGCGAGGATCTCGCCGTCGGACTCCGGGACCGCGAGGTCGCCGGAACCCACCGGCAGATGCGGGACGACGCCAGCCGCTTCCTGCGCGTCGAGCCAGCGGCGCAGCGCCATTCGGCTGGGCGGGTGCTCGGGCCACCACCACCGCGCCCGCAGCAGCACGTCCGCGGCCACCTCGGGGTCACGCCCGGCGGCGAGGTGCGCCAGGGCGAAGTGCAGGGCGAGGTAGCCCATGCGGTTGACCAGGCGCGCGAGGTCACGCCGAGAGTCGTCGCCGGCCTCCGCCATCGCGACGAGGGCGGCGCAACTCAGGGCGGTGTTCGACGAGGTGGCGAAGTTCAGGCGGTCCTGCGCTGCGTAGGCAGGGCTGGTGAGCAGCCGCACCGCCTCGCGGAATTCGGCGCGGTCCGCGATGTCTCCTGCGTGTTCGGCTTCCTCGCAGGCGTCCGCCAGTCCTCGCGTCAGCGCCAGCAGACGCAGGTGCACGGCATCCGGCGGTTGCGCGCCAGCGTCCGGCGCTTGCGGCGCGGCCTCCGGCGGCGCTGCCGGCGGCGCCTCGCGCGACGCCGACGCCGTGCCGCCGCCTGCGGCGTCCTGGTCGGGCTGCCGCGCCTGCGACGGTGGTTCCGGATGGTGCGCCGTCGGAACCTGGCGCACGCGCGCGATCAGCCATCCGACCGCCGCCCCGACGAGAAGGAAGGCGAGATCCATCGGCGCCTCAGCGAGTCCTCATTGCGAATCGCCGGCCCCGGGCCTCGGGCGCACCGCAGTGCCGCATCTCAAGCAACCCGCCGACGCAGGTAGTTCAAGAGGTCGATGCGGGTGATCAACCCGAGGAACCGCTCACCGTCCATCACGATCGCGACGTGGCCGCGGTCGAAAATCGGGATCAGTTCGGCGAGCGGGCGCTTGACGTCGACCAGGTCGAGCTTGGCCACCATCGCGGTCGAGACCGGGTCGCGGAAGCGCGCCTCGTCGCCGAACACGTGCATCAGCACGTCGGACTCGTCGAGGATGCCGACGATGCGGTCGCCGTCCATCACCGGCAGCTGCGAGACGTCGTACAGCTTCATCCGCTGGTAGGCGACCAGCAGCAAGTCGTCGGGCTTCACCACCACGGTGTCGCGCGCCGAATACGGGCGCAGGATCAGGTCGCGCAGGTCGCCGTGCTGCTCGCGCTCGAGGTGCCCCTGGTCGAGCATCCAGTAGTCGTTGTACATCTTCGACAGGTACTTGTTGCCGGTGTCGCAGACGAAGGCGACGACCTTCTTCGGCCTCGTCTGCTCGCGGCAGTAGCGCAGCGCGGCGGCGAGGATGGTGCCGCTGGACGAGCCGCCCAGGATGCCTTCCTTCTGCAGCAGTTCGCGCCCGGCGAGGAAGCTGTCCTTGTCGCTGACCTGGTAGGCGCGCCGGACCCGCGAGAGGTCCGCGATCGACGGCACGAAGCCGGAGCCGATGCCCTCCACGGTCCACGAGCCCACCGTGTCCGGCGCCTTGCCGTCGTTGACCAGCCCGGTGAGGATCGAGCCCTGCGGATCGGCCAGCACGAGGTCGACATGCGGCGCCACGCGCGCGAAGAAACGCGACAGGCCGGTGACCGTGCCCGAGGAGCCGACCCCGAACACGATGGCGTCCATGTCGTGGCCCATCTGCGTCCAGATCTCGGGACCGGTGACGGTCTCGTGGGCCAGCGGGTTGTTCGGATTGCCGAACTGGTTGATGTAGTAGGCGCCCGGCGTCTCGCGCGCGATGCGCTCGGCGAGGTCGAGGTAGTACTCGGGGTGCCCGCGACCGACGTCGGAGCGCGTCAGGCGCACTTCGGCACCCATCGCCTTGAGGTTGAAGATCTTCTCGCGGCTCATCTTGTCGGGCACGACGAGGATCAGCCGGTAGCCCTTCTGCTGCGCGGCGAGCGCGAGCCCCAGCCCGGTGTTGCCGGCCGTGCCCTCGACCAGGGTGGCGCCGGGCGAGATCTTTCCCTCGCGCTCGGCGGCCTCGATCATGAACAGGCCGATGCGGTCCTTGATCGAGCCGCCGGGGTTGTTGAGTTCCAGCTTGAGGAACAGCTCGCAGGGCCCGGTGTCGAGGTGCCGGGCCCGCACCATCGGCGTGTCGCCGATCAGTTCGAGCACGCTGTCGTGGATCGTCATGGCGTGCGGCGTGGCGCGTGGGCAAGGACGCGGATCATATCAGGCGGGTCGCGCGATCCGCCTTGCGGTGCGGCGCGGCGCGGCGCGCAAACGACGACGGGCCCACGAGGGGCCCGTCGGCGGTCATGGCATCGGTGCGCGTCAGTGCGCGGCGGATTTCTCGAAGATGGTGGTCAGGCGATCCTTGGCGTGCAGCTTTTCCTTCTTCATCCGCGCCAGCGTCATGTCGTCGATCGGTCGCACGCCGAGCTCGGCATCCAACACCTGCTTGTCGAGTTCCCGGTGCCGCAAGTACAGCGAACGGAACTCGGCGTTGCTCTTCATCAGGACATCGACTTCCTGCTGACGGCCTTCGAACATCGTTCTTCTCCTCGCGTCGTGGTTCGGCTCAAAACAAAACGCCCCGCGGCAGCAGCGCTGCACGCGGGGCGTCGTCGGTAAGCATCGTTCCTGCGGGGCCTTCGATACCGCCTGCCAGCCGCCGTCCCGTCCGCAGGTAGGCGGGGGCGGCTTCGGGCTTTGGCACTGCGACACTCATCGTGGTCCGGCCTCCGGCGGGGCGCGTGATCGCGACCCCACGTGGACGAACCTACGCCTGCCGGCGGCGCTTGGCAATCCCTTTTTCCAGACCCCCGCGCGCCCCCGCACGGCCCTCGCACGGCCCCCGCGGGCAGGAAAAATCCTCTTTCGGATCAGGGATTTGGCCCAACCCAGGCGAACGGGAACTCGGCGCGCCGGCGGTGGTCGTGGCGCCCCGGTCAGGGCGCTCCTGACTCCACGACCACCTCCACGCGGCGATTGCGCGCGCGGCCTTCGGCGCTGTCGTTGGGTGCCACCGGCTCGGCCGCGCCGAGGCCGACCGTGGTCAGCCGTGCCGCGTCCACGCCGCGCTGCACGAGCGCGTCGCGCACCGCGTCGGCGCGGCGCTGCGAGAGCACCTGGTTGAGGTTGGCGCCGCCGCGGTTGTCGGTGTGGCCCTCGATGCGGACGCGGCGCGTCGGGTCGCGCTGCACGAACTCGACCACCCGATCGAGGTTGGCCAGCGCCTCGGGCTGCAGGGTGGCCTTGCCCGGCGGGAACACCGATTCGCCCAGCGTCATCACCTCGCCGCGCGCATCGCGCCGCGCGGTGAGCGTCTGCATCTGGATGCGCAGGCTCTCGGCGGCCGCCAGCGCCAGTTCCGCCTCGCGCCGCGCAAGCCCGGCCTCCTCGGCCTGCGCCTGCGCCAGCCGCTTGGCCTGCTCGGCCTGCGCTCGCGCGTCCTCGGCGGCCAGCGCGGATTCGTCGCGCAGCGCCAGCGCCTCGGCCGCGTCCTGGCGGGCACGCTCGGCCTCCTCGGCCTTGGCGAGGTTCTGCACCCGCAGTTTCTCGGCCTCCAGCCGCGCCAGTTCGGCGTCGCGGCGCGTGGCCTCGAGGCGGATCGCATCGGCCTCGCGCTCCAGCTGCGCGAGGCGCTCCTCGTCGCGCGCGGCCTGCGCGGCGGCGTAGGCGATGTCGACCCGGCGTTCGGCGACGTAGGCGAGTTCGGCGCGCTCGGCCTCGCGGGCGCCGGCGGCGGCAGCCAGCTGGCGCACGGCATCACGCGCGCGCGCGATCTCGGCGCCGGCCCGCGGCGCGAGGTCGGCGTCGGCCTCCAGGCGGGCGAGTTCGGCCTCGATGCGTTCCCGGTCGAGGTCGCGCTTGGGCGCGGCGCCGCAGGCGACCAGCGCCAGCGCGGGCAGGAGGATGGCGAGCCGCAGGCGCGTCATGGCGCGCCCTCCCCGAGCAGGGTCGCGCGCAGGCGCTCGTTGTCCTCGGCCTTGCTGCGGGCAGCGTCGCGCGCGGCGGCGGCGCGCGCCTTGGCGGCGGCGAGTTCGGCGTCGACCGTGGCCTGGCGCGCCAGGGTGGCGGCCGTCCGGTAGTCGCGCTCCTCGCTGGCCGTGCGCGCGCCGGCCAGCTTGTCCTGCGCAAAGCGCAGTTCGACCGGGGCGCTGGCCGCCGCGCCCGCGCTGCGGGCGCGCGCCAGCGCGGATTCGGCGTCGGCCAGTTCGGCCAGCGGCGGCGGCGCGGTGGCGCAGGCCGCCAGGGCCAGGCTGAGCCCCGCGACCGCGGACCCGCGATGGATTTTTCGCTGCGTTGCTGTCATAAACTTCTGCGGGATCAGGCCGGTCCAGCGCTATTGTGTGAACGGACCTGAGGGTTTGCAACGGGCGGAAGGCGCGCGGTCCCCGGGGGGCTACGCGGTCAGGACTTGCGCATGGACATCGGCTATTTCCTCAAGTTGATGACCGAGAAGGGCGCCTCGGACATGTTTCTCACCACCGGCGCCCCGGTGAACATCAAGGTCGAGGGCAAGCTGTACCCGCTCGGCAACACCGGGCTGCCCGGCGGCATGGTGAAGAAGATCGCCTACTCGCTGATGGACGAGGGCCAGGTGCCCAAGTTCGAGCGCGACCTCGAGATGAACATGGCGATCGCGGTCAAGGATGCCGGCCGCTTCCGCATCAACGTGTTCAAGCAGCGCGGCGAAGTGGGCATGGTGATCCGCGCGATCAAGAGCGAGATCCCGTCCTTCGACGCGCTCAAGCTGCCGCCGGTGCTGCGCTCGATCATCATGGAGCCGCGTGGCCTGGTGCTGGTGGTGGGCGCCACCGGTTCGGGCAAGTCGACCACGCTGGCGGCGATGCTGGACTACCGCAACGCCAACACCTCGGGCCACATCCTCACCATCGAGGACCCGATCGAGTTCCTGCACCGGCACAAGAAGTCGATCGTCAACCAGCGCGAGGACGGGCTCGACACGCACTCGTACCACGAGGCGCTCAAGAACGCGATGCGCGAGGCGCCGGACGTGATCCTGATCGGCGAGATCCGCGACATGGAGACGATGGAGGCCGCGATCTCGTTCTCCGAGACCGGGCACCTGTGCCTCGCCACCCTGCACTCCAACAACGCCGACCAGACCCTCGAGCGCATCCTCAACTTCTTCCCCGAGTCGGCGCACAAGAACATCCTGATGAACCTGGCGCTGAACCTGAAGGCGGTGATCAGCCAGCGCCTGGTCACCGGCAGGGACGGCAAGCGCCTGCCGGCGGTGGAAGTGCTGATCAACACCCCGCTGATCCGCGACATGATCCGCCGCGGGCAGATCCACGAGATGAAGGAAGCGATGGACCGATCCCTGGCCGAGAGCATGCAGACCTTCGACCAGGCGCTGTATTCGCTCTACAAGGAAGGCAAGATCGAGCTCGAGGAGGCGCTCACCAAGGCCGACTCGCGCGACGGGCTGGCGCTGAAGATCCGCCTCGCCGAGGGCGGTGAGCCCGGCGCCGAGAACAACCCCTTCGACCCCAACGCCTACTGAGGGCGCGATGGCCGCGCTCGACGTGCGCATCCGCGCCGCCGAACCGGCGGATGCCGACGCCGTGCGGCGCATCTATGCCGCACCGGCCGCGCAGGCCGGAACCCTGCAACTGCCCTACCCCACCCTCGATCTGTGGCAACAGCGCCTGGCCGGCCTCGGTGCCGGTCGCCACGCGCTGGTCGCCGAGGTCGACGGCGAGGTGGTCGGCCAGATCGGCCTCTACACCCAGGCGGACACGCCGCGCCGGGCGCACGTCGCCGGGATCGGCATGGGCGTGCGCGACGACTGGCAGGGCCGCGGGATCGGCGGTGCGCTGCTGGCCGCGGCGATCGACCTCGCCGAGCGCTGGCTGCAGGTGACGCGGATCGAGATCGAGGTCTACGCCGACAACGCGGCGGCGATCGCGCTGTACAAGAAGCACGGCTTCGTGCGCGAGGGCCTGCATCGCCGCCACGCGTTCCGCGACGGCGCCTACGTCGACACCCTGTCGATGGCGCGGCTGCGCCCGACGCAGCCCTGATCCGGCGGGAGACCGGCAGCGACGGACACACCCGACGGGAACGTCCGGGAGCGGGAGCAGTGGCGACGTCGACAGGTGTTAACTCCTGTGGCGGAGCCGCATTTCAGCCGACTCCGTCGCGGACGAAGGTAAGATTCTTGCGCCGCGGGCGGGGCGCCCGCGCGCCTCATTCCACGCCCGGAGTGCCCATGCGTCGATTCATCTGCTCCGCCGTCGCGCTGGGCGCGCCCCAGCCGGCTTTCGCCAGTTCGTTGGCCGACGGCACGTCGATGCTGCACATGGTCTGGGTCGCCGTGTGCGCCGGCCTCGTGCTGCTGATGCAGCCGGGCTTCGCGTTTCTCGAAAGCGGCTTGGCGCGCGCCAAGAACGCGGTGAACGTCCTGATGAAGAACTTCACCGACTGCGCGATCGCGTCGGTGGGCTACTGGACGATCGGTTTCGGGCTGATGTTCGGCGTCAACAGCACGGGCTGGTTCGGCTTCTCCGGCTTCATGCCCAGCGAGGGCACGGGGCTGGTCAACGTGCTTTATCAGACGTTCTTCGCCGCCACCACGGCCACCATCATCAGCGGCGCGGTGGCCGAGCGCATGCGGTACCTGCCCTACCTGATCGGGACCCTGGCGGTGGTGGTGCTGATCTACCCATTGAGCGGAAGCTGGATCTGGGGCGGCACCCCGGAGGCACCGGGCTGGTTGCGCGGCCTGGGTTTCGTCGATGCAGCCGGCGGCGTCGGCGTGCACGCGGTCGGCGGGTTCATCGCGCTCGCGGCCGTGATCGTGCTCGGCCCGCGCTTCGGCCGTTTCGGCCGAGACGGCGGCGTGCGCCAGATCCCCGGACACAGCCTGCCGCTGGCCGCACTCGGCGCGTTCCTGCTGTGGATCGGCTGGCTGGGCTTCAACGGCGGGGCGACCGAGCAGGACTTCTCGGACCTCGGACGCATCGTGCTCAACACGCATCTCGCCGCGTCCACCGGCATCATCGGCGCCATCCTGCTGCAGGTACTTCGTGGACGCCCGGTGCTGGCGACCCAGGTGCTCAACGGCGCGCTCGGCGGTCTGGTCGGCATCACTGCCGGCGCGAAGTCCGTCGAGCCGAGCAGCGCGGCCGTGATCGGCCTCGGCGCGGGCGTGATCGTGGTGCTGGGCAGCGCCTTGCTGCACCGCCTGAGGATCGACGACGTGGTGGATGCGTTTCCCGTGCACGGGCTGTGTGGTGTGTACGGGGCGATCATGGCCGGCGCACTGTTCGCCGGCGACCTCTTCAACCCAGAGCGCGTCTTGACCCAGGCGATCGGTGCTTTCGCCGTCGCGGCCTGGGCCTTCGGTGCCGGCTGGTTCGTGTTCAAGTCGATCGACCTCATGATCGGCCTGCGTGCGCCGACCGAGCACGAGCAGTCCGGCCTCGACTACACCGAGCACCATGAACTCGGCTATCCGGAGTTCATGACCGCTCGCACCCATCGCGCGGTGGAGGACGCCGCGCCGGCGCGCGCGACCGCGAAATGAACGATCGGAGACCCGCCGACCCGCCGAAGCTGAACCAGCGGCGACGCGCCGTCTACGGCGCGTTGAAGTCGCTGTTCGGCGAACGGCCCGCCGTGGTCTCCGGCTGCTTCCGCCTGTGGGAGCGTGAGTTCGCCAACTTGCCGCACTTCGTCGTCACCCGCTTCGTCTCGCGCTGCACCGAGACGGTCGGCATGAGCGACGCCGAGCGCATCGCGCTGACGCGGCGGACGTTCGAACTGATGGCGAAGCCCTACGAGTCGCTGGAGCGCTATCCGGACGACCTTCTCGCGGCGACAGGAGAACCGGCGCCTGCGGCGCCCGTCGCCGCACCGGCGCCAGCGGCTACGGCGGCGCGCACGCCGAGTTCGTTCGTCGCCGCCGCAGCCCTTCCTGCCGAGGCGATCATCGCCGGCGCCGTTGGTCGATCGCTGCTGTCGCCACTGCGCGCCCAGGCGCGCAGCAAGCCGACGCTGCTGGGCGAGATCGTCGGCGATGCAGCGCGCCACGCGCGGCTGCCGGAGGTTCTGCGCGAGCGCATCACCACGTGGTGTTCCAACGGCGGCGCCGACGACGCCGTGTTGGCCGACCTCGACCTCGAATCCCTCCGCCAGTGGGTGCACGTGCTCTACCTCGCGGCATGCGACGCCAGCGGCCCGGTCGCTGCCGATCGCCTGTTGGCGCAATCCATTTCGCGGGCCGGCGCGCTGCCAGCCGCCGTGGAATTCCCGCCCGACCAGTTGCTCTGATCCGGCTCAGCCGCGCGGCGCGTCCGGCTGGTTCTCGGGCCGCGCACGGTCGAAGGCCGGCACCGTGAGGCACTGCTCGTAGATGCGCTTGACGGTCGGATAGCGCGACAGGTCGACCATGAAGCGCTGCGCGTTGTAGCACTGCGGCGCGAGGCAGATGTCGGCGATCGAGGGCGAGTCGCCCTCGCAGAACGCGCCGGTGGACGGATTGCCCGCGAGCAGTTCCTCCAGCGCCTCCAGGCCGGTCTCGATCCAGTGCCGCACCCAGCGCTCGCGCTCGACCTGCGGCGTGTTGAACTCGGCCTCGAGCCACTGCAGGACGCGGGTGTTGTTGAGCGGGTGGATGTCGCAGGCCACCACCAGCGCCAGCGAGCGGGCGCGGGCGCGCTCGCGCGCGGTCACCGGCAGCAGGCGCGCCCCCGAGTGGGACTCGTCGAGGTACTCGACGATGGCCAGCGACTGCCGGATCACGCGCTCGCCGTCGACCAGCACCGGCACCATGCGCTGCGGGTTGACCGCGTGGTAGCCGGGCGTGTGCTGCTCGGAGCCGCCCGGCGCGATGTTGACCGGCACCAGTTCGTAGGGCAGCCCCTTGAGATTGAGCGCGATGCGCGCGCGATAGGCCGCGCTGGAGCGCCAGTAGCTGTACAGCTTCATGCCTTCTGCGGCCATTTCCCCCCCTGCCGCCGGTCTGCGTGCGCCCCGGTGGGCGGGCACGGCCGGTCTTGTTGGTCGCGCAGCGTAACGCACCGCGGCCCGCGCGTGCAGGCCATTCGGCACGGGCGGGGTGCCGCCGGTCGCGGCGGCGGGTCAGCCCGGGGGGGCGAGGCGCGCGATGCGCTGCTCGATCGCGCCGAACACGCTGCGGCCGGCGCGATCGAGCATCTCGATCCGCACGCGGTCGCCGAAGCGCAGGAAGGGCGTCGACGGTTTCCCGTCGCGCAGGGTCTCCAGCGTGCGGCGCTCGGCGAGGCAGGACGCGCCCTTCGACTCGTCCTGGTTGGCGATGGTGCCGGAGCCGACCAGGGTGCCGGCCGACAGCGGCCGCGTCTTCGCTGCGTGCGCGATGAGCTGCGCGAAGGAGAACTGCATGTCCACACCGGCCTCCGGCGCGCCGAACCAGTCGCCGTTGATGTGCGTGGTCAACGCCAAGTGGACCTTGTCGTCGCGCCAGGCATCGCCGAGTTCGTCCGGGGTGACGAACACCGGCGACAGGGCCGAGCGCGGCTTGGACTGCAGGAAGCCGAAGCCCTTGGCCAGTTCGTCGGGGATCAGGTTGCGCAGCGAGACGTCGTTGACCAGGCCGACCAGCTGGATGTGGCCCGCGGCCTGCGCCGGCGTGACCGCCATCGGCACGTCGTCGGTGACCACCACCACCTCGGCCTCGAGGTCGATGCCGTAGTCCTCGCTGACCACCAGCACGTCGTCGCGCGGGCCGAGGAAGCCGGCGCTGACCGCCTGGTACATCAGCGGATCGACATAGAAGGACTTCGGCACCTCGGCCCCGCGCGCCCGGCGCACGCGCTCGACGTGCGGCAGGTAGGCACTGCCGTCGACGAACTCGTAGGCGCGCGGCAGCGGCGCGGCGAGCACCGCCGGGTCGAGGTCGAACACCTCCTGCGACTCGACGAGGCCGGTGCCGCCGTTGCCGGCGACCTCCTCCAGCAGTTCGGCCACCGCGTTGAGGCGCGGCGCGGCGTTGTGCCAGTCCTCCAGCGCGCGCTGCAGCGTGTGGGCCACCTGCGGCACGGCGACCGCCTTGCGCAGGTCGCGGCTGGCGACGATCAGCGTGCCGTCGCGGCCGCCGGACTTGAGGGAGGCGAGTTTCATTGAGGGCTGAGGGCTGAGGTTGGTTTGCGTAGGGTGCAATGAGCGCAGCGAATTGCACCTGTCGATGGCGCGGGTAAACGGCGAAAGGGTACAGGGCCCAGGGTATAGCCGACGGAACATTGCGTCCTGCGATGCGATGCGTGCCGGTGACCGCCGCATCGCCGGAGCACGTTTGCGCGCGGGTCATGCGACCCGCCGCGCCATCCCCCTGTACCCTGGGCCCTGTACCCTTCTTTTTCACCCATGGAGCGGTGCGTCGCTGCGCTCATTGCACCCTACTTGTTCCGGCAACGCTAGCGCGGCGGTTGGAAGTTGCGGCGCAGGCCCTGCCAGCACTCGGCATAGTCGCGCTGCAACTGCGACGCGTCCATCGCCTGCCGGGTCGGGCGCAGGACCATTCGCGTTTCGAACATGAAGGCCATGGTGTCGGCGACCTTTTCCGGGCGCGAGGTGTCGGCGCTGCTGGCCTTGTCGAAGGTCGCGGCGTCCGGCCCGTGACCGCTCATGCAGTTGTGCAGCGACGCGCCGCCGGGGCTGAAGCCACCGGCCTTGGCGTCGTACACGCCGTGCACGAGGCCCATGAACTCGCTGGCCACGTTGCGGTGGAACCACGGCGGGCGGAAGGTGTCCTCGCCGGCGAGCCAGCGCGGCGGGAAGATCACGAAGTCGAGGTTGGCCGTGCCCGGCGTGTCGGACGCGCTGGTCAGCACGGTGAAGATCGACGGATCCGGGTGGTCGTAGGAGATCGAGCCGATGGTGTTGAAGCGCCGCAGGTCGTACTTGTACGGCACGTGGTTGCCGTGCCAGCCGACCACGTCGAGCGGCGAGTGCCCGATGCGCGCGCTCCACAGCCCGCCCTGGAACTTGGCGATCAGTTCGAAATCGCCCTCGGTGTCCTCGTAGGCCGCCACCGGGGCCAGGAAGTCGCGCGGATTGGCCAGCCCGTTGGCGCCGATCGGCCCCAGTTCGGGCAGGCGCAGCGGCGCGCCGAAGTTCTCCGCCACGTAGCCGCGCGCGGCGCCGTCGGGCAGTTCGATGCGCCAGCGGATGCCGCGCGGCAGCACGGCGATCTCCTGCGGCTCGACCTCGAGCACGCCGAGTTCTGTGTGGATGCGCAGCCGGCCCTGCTGCGGCACCAGCAGCAGTTCGCCGTCGGCGTCGTAGAAGAACCGCTCGCGCATGTCGGCGTTGGCGGCGTAGGCGTGCACGCCGATGCCGCACTGGGCGTCGGGCCCGCCGTTGCCGGCCAGGGTCAGCAGGCCGTCGAGGAAATCGGTCGGCGCCTCCGGCAGCGGGAACGGGTCCCAGCGCAACTGGTTCGGCGTCGGCGGCACCTCGGCGAAGCGGTTGTGGAAGCGACCCGGCAGCTGCGGCGCGAACGCACCGTGCAGCGCGCCCGGCCGGATGCGGTAGGTCCAGGTGCGTCGGTTGAGGTGGCGCGGCGCAGTGAACGCGCTGCCCGAGACCTGCTCGGCGTACAGCCCGTGGGCGACGCGCTGCGGCGAGTTGCGGCCGGCCGGCAGCGTGCCGGGGATCGCCTCGCTGGCGAACTCGTTGCCGAAGCCGGATTGGTAGGCGAGTGGCATGCGGCGGATCCCGTACGCGGCTCAGAGCACGCCGCGGCGCATCTGGTCGCGCTCGATGGACTCGAACAGGGCCTGGAAGTTGCCCTCGCCGAAGCCCTCGTTGCCCTTGCGCTGGATGATCTCGAAGAAGATCGGGCCGATGTTCGTCTCGGTGAAGATCTGCAGCAGCTTCTTGCGCTTCGTCTCCGGATCGGCGTCGATCAGGATCCGCAGCGCCTTCATGCGCGCGACGTCCTCGCCGTGGCCGGGGATGCGTTCGTCGATCACCTCGTAGTAGGTGTCCGGCGTGTTGAGGAAGGTCATGCCCGCGGCGCGCATCTTCTCCACCGTGGCGTAGATGTCGTCGGTGAAGCAGGCGATGTGCTGGATGCCCTCGCCGTGGTACTGGTCGAGGTACTCGTTGATTTGGCTCTTCGGGTCGGACGACTCGTTGAGCGGGATGCGCACGATGCCGTCGGGCGCGGTCATCGCCTTCGACACCAGGCCGGTCTTGGCGCCCTTGATGTCGAAGTAGCGGATCTCGCGGAAGCCGAACAGGCGCTCGTAGTAGTCGGCCCACTTCGCCATGTTGCCGAAGTAGAGGTTGTGCGTGAGGTGGTCGATGAAGGTCAGGCCGAAGCCGGCCGGCTCGCGGTCGACGCCGTCTACGAACACGAAGTCGGCGGCGTAGGGATCGGCGCCGTCGGTGACCAGGTAGAGCATGCAGTCGCCGATGCCCTTGATCACCGGCATGTCGACCACGCGGGTGTCGGCCTTGTGGGTGACCGCTTCCGCGCCGCGCGCGGTGACGGCGGCCAGCGTGGCCGCGCCATCGGCCACCCGGATCGCGAAGCCGCAGGCGCAGGGGCCGTGGGCGGCGGCGAAATCGGCGGCGAAGGAATCGCGCTCCTCGTTGACCAGGAAGTTCACCCCGCCCTGGCGATACAGGGTGATCGCGCGCGTGCGGTGGCGCGCCACCGCGCTGAAGCCCATGCGCACGAACAGCGCGTGCAGCAGGGCCGGCTCGGGTGCGGCGAACTCGACGAACTCGAAGCCATTGATGCCCAGCGGATTGGGGTGCGCGCCGGGCTGCGGTTGGGCGTTCATGCGGTCCTCCGGCGCCATGCGGCGCTGCGGGTTGAACTCCGGGAGCCGCCGTTATAGTTTCACCTGAAACCATTTGCAAGCCGCAGCGCGCCATGAGCGACGACCGCCCGCTGGACCTCGACACCTTCGTGCCCTACCGCCTGTCGGTGCTGTCCAACACCGTCTCGCAGGCGATCGCGCGCGAGTACGAGGCCCGCTTCGGCCTGTCGGTCACCGAATGGCGCGTGCTGGCGGTGCTGGGACGCTACCCCGGCCTGTCGGCGGTCGAGGTCGCCGAGCGCACCGCGATGGACAAGGTCGCGGTCAGCCGCGCGGTGGCGCGCCTGCTCGGCGACGGCCGCATCCGCCGCAACATGCACAGCGGCGACCGCCGCCGCTCGGTGCTGGCGCTCACCCCGAAAGGCCAGCGCATCTACGCGCAGATCGCCCCGCGCGCGCTGGAGTACGAGCGCCGCCTGCTGGCCGTGCTCGACGACGAGGAGCGCCGCTGGCTCGACCGCCTGCTGTCGAAACTGGTCGGGGATGGGTTGGAGTCGGTGCGGCGGATGCCTGCGGCACGGCCCGAACTGGCGGGATAGCTTGCGGCGGGATCGAGGGAAAAGGGTATAGGGCCCAGGGTATAGACGGGCCCGCGATGCACAGGCCCGCGCATCGTCGACGCTCTGGACTGGGCCCAGGGCACAGGGCCCAGGGCCCAGAAAAGCAGCGGTCACCCCTATACCCTGGGCCCTATACCCTGGGCCCTATACCCTGGGCCCTGATCAAGAGCCGCAGTTCCCACTGGGCCCTGGGCCCTGGGCCCTGATCACAGCAGCGATCGAGCGACGCGCCACACCCCGATGCGGCGCGCCACCCGAAGCGCAACTCACTTCACGCCATGCATCAACCGCCCGATCAAGGGCGCGGCGATGAACAGCACGCCACCCGAGATGAGCAGCGCCCAGAAGCCGAAGGTGTAGCCGGACAGCGCGGACGCGACGGTCATGCCGCCTTCGCCGCTGACGTGGCCGGCGAAGATGCCGGACAGGTTGTTGCCGATGCCGATGGACAGGAACCAGCCGCCCATGCCGAAGCCGACCAGTTTCACCGGCGCCAGCTTGGTCACCATCGACAGGCCGATCGGCGACAGGCACAGCTCGCCCACCGACTGGATCACGTAGACCATGAACAGGGTCCAGAACGGGATCTTGTTGTCCTCGCCGACCAGACTGGAGAGCGCATACATCAGCAGCAGGAAGGCCAGGCCGTTGAAGATCAGGCCGAGGCCGAACTTGCGCGGGATCGACGGATTGGCGCGGCCCATCTTGACCCACAGCCAGGCCATCAGCGGCGCCAGGGTGATGATGGCCAGCGAGTTCACGCTCTGGAACCACTCCAGCGGAAAGGTCCACGAGCCGAAGTCGCGGCGCACGATCTCGTCGGCGAGGAAGTTGAACGACGATCCCGCCTGCTCGAAGAACATCCAGAACATGATGTTGAAGGCGAAGATGATCAGCATCGCGATCACCATGTCGCGCGCCTTCGGGCCGTTCTTCACGCCCTCGATGAGCAGCACCACCTCGAGCGCGATGAACATGATGGTCAGGATCACCTGCAGGGCCTGCGCGCCCAGCGCCAGCAGCAGGTAGACGGCCGGCACGACCACGATCGCGCCGAGCACCGCCACCACCACGCGGCCACCACCCTCGGCGCCGGCGGCCGGCAGGCCGATGCCCTTGAGCTGCGCGCGGCCGAAGTGGAACCAGACCCACGACAGCAGCATGCCGATGCCGGCGGCGATGAACACCACCTTGTAGTCCGGGATGCCGTCGGCGCCGAACACGCGGCGCGCGAGCAGTCCGGTCAGCACCGGCGCGATCAGCGCGCCGGCGTTGATGCCCATGTAGAAGATGGTGAAGCCGGAATCGCGCCGTTCGTCGCCCTGCGCGTAGATCTTGCCGACCAGGGTCGAGATGATCGGCTTGAACAGCCCGTTGCCGACGATGATCGTGGCCAGCCCCAGCTTGAACACCTCCGGGTGCGGCACCGCGATCATGAACAGGCCGATCGACATGAAGGCCGCGCCGACCAGGATCGCGCGCTGGTAGCCGAGGAAGCGATCGGCCACGTAGCCGCCGAAGATCGCCGCCGCGTAGACCAGGGCGAGGTAGGAGCCGTAGATGAAGCTCGCGGGCTGCTGGCCCGAGGGGTCGCCGCCGTGGAACTGCGCCACGATGTAGAGCACCAGCGCCCAGCGGATGCCGTAGAACGCGAAGCGCTCCCAGAACTCGGACATGAACAGCATCCACAGCGGACGCGGATGCCCCAGCACGTCGTCGAATGCCGGCGGTGCACCCGCCGAATGGCCCACTGCTCCGCTCATGCTGCCCGCGCTCCCCAGGTCGGTGGTTGGTGATGGCCCGGGACGGACGCCGCGGGCATCGCCACTGTTTACCCGGAATCGTCCACGTTCGTCAAAATCGCGTCAAGACGGAGGACTGCCGTCACGCAGGTAGAAGTCGTCGTCGAAGGTCGCCACCCATTGCGGTCGATAGGTCGCGAGCACGGCGAGCGTGCCGCCGGTGAGGAAGCCCTCGCCGAACATCATCGCCGGCAGGCTGAGCAGGTAGTCGTCGAGCAGGGAGCCGCCACCCTGCGAGCCGGCCGCGGTCGCCACCGCCGCGCGCGCGCCCTGCGCCAGCGCCATCGACAGCAGCCCGCCGCCGAACGCCGCACCGAGGAAGTAGGCGAACGGATTTCGCGGCAGCGCCTTGCGCGTGGCCGCGAGCAGCCACCAGGTCGCCGCCACCGGCAGCACGCCGCCGGCCAGGAACTCCCACGGCGGGCCGAGCCAGGCCGCGCCGGTCGCCAGCGCATCGAACCCCGTCGCGAGCGCCAGCGCGAGCAGCGCATAGCGCCAGCCGAACATCAGGGTCGCGATCGCCGCCCCCGAGAAGTGCAGTTCCAGCCCGGGCGCCAGCGGCACGGTGGCGATCCGCAGCAGGCACAGCGCCAGCAGCACGGCGCCGAACACCGCCACCGACGCGGGCTCGGCGAGCCGCCGCCAGTGCAATCCGCGCAGCGCCACCGCCAGCATCGCGATCGCAGCACCCCAGGCCAGGGCGTCGGCGAGCGGCGGCACGCTCAGTGCGCGCGCGGCTGCATCACGGTGCGCACCTCGAACAACTCCGGGAAGAAGGTCAGGTCCATCGCCTTGCGCAGGAAGCCGACGCCGGATGAGCCGCCGGTGCCGCGTTTGTGGCCGATGATCCGCTCGACCGTCTTCATGTGCCGGAAGCGCCACAACTGGAACGACTCCTCGATGTCCACCAGCAGTTCGGCCATGTGGTAGGCGTCCCAGTGCGCGTCGGTGTCCTCGTAGATGCGCGCCAGCACCGGCACCAGTTCGGGCACGCGCACGTAGGGCAGCGACCAGTCGCGCTCGACGCACTGCGGCGGGATCGCATGCCCGCGCCGCGCGAGGTAGCGCAGGAACTCGTCGTACAGGCTCGGCGCCTGCAGCACCGCGCGCAGGCGCTCCTGCTGCGCCACGTCGTAGCGGAACACCTTCACCATGTCGGCGTTCTTGTTGCCGAGCAGGAACTCGATGGTGCGGTACTGCAGCGACTGGAAGCCCGAGGCCGGCCCCAGCACTTGGCGGAACTGCATGTACTCGCTGGGCGTGAGGGTCTCCAGCACCGCCCACTGCTCGAACAACTGGCGCTGGATCTGCTTGACGCGGGCGAGGATCTTGCCGCAGGGATCGATGTCGTCGGCGGCGAGATGGCGGATCGCCGCGCTCAACTCGTGGATCACCAGTTTCATCCACAGTTCGGACGTCTGGTGCTGCACGATGAACAGCATCTCGTCGTGGTGCTGCGGACTGGACAGCGGCTTCTGCGCAGCCAGCAGCAGGTCGAGGCGCAGGTAGCCGTCGTAGGTCAGCCGGTCGACGAGGTCGGTGACGACGCCGGGTTCGATCTCGCGCTTGTTGCTGTCGGACATGGCCGGAAGGACGGGCGCGGCAGGGCCCGCCATCTTAGCGACGTGCGCCGGACGCCGCTCAGAGGCCGAACGCGGCCAGCGCCTTGGCGCGGATGAAGGCCTCGGCGTGGGGTTCGACCAGCGCGAAGTCGGCCTGGCGCGCATCGATTCCGCCGGCCGGCGCAGGCGCATCCACGGGTGCGGCCGGGCTGGCCTCCGGCGCGGCAGGCGCGGTCGCGGCGTCCGGCGGGGCCGTTGACGGCTCGGGCTCGGCCGGGGCGGCGGGTGTCCCGCGCCAGGCGTCGCGTGCGGCCTCGGCGGCGCGACGCG
>JAJTHZ010000024.1 GCA_021299185.1 Lysobacteraceae bacterium
GGGGGGGGCAAGCTCGCCAGCTGTGAATCCACGCCGGGCCCCTCCTCCTGGCTGAGCAGCCGCACCGCCCGCTCGGCCTCGGCCGGCGGCAGGCCCAGCGCGGCGGCGATCTCCGCCAGGGTCGCGCCGTCGGCGCGCGATTCCAGAAGCACGAGCAGTCGACGCAGCAGGCTCTCGTTCATGCGCACTCCCTGTTTTCCGGATTCCCTCGGGGCGCCACGGTCCGGCGCGAACTCCCGGCGCGTCCCTGCGCCGGCGCGGCGGGCGGCTTGCGCCGACCACACCGACCACGACGCAGAAGGACGCGCGATCCCCCAGCCCCCGTCGCGGCCGCTGCCACTTCCGCTCAGGTTGCTGAACGAGCCGGTGTCGGGGCGGCCCCGCCCCGCGGCGGGCCGGGGTGGAGACTTGCGCGCCACCTCCCTATGCTGCGCCGCGCCCCGCCCAGGACCTGCCGCCGATGGATGCCCGCATCCCGACCCACCGCCCCTTGCGCCTCGACCTCGCCTGCGGCACCGCCAAGCGCCCCGGTTTCTTCGGCGTCGACGTGGTGGCCACGCCCCACGTGGACCTGGTGCTGGACCTCACCCGCACGCCATGGCCGTTCGCCGACGCCAGCGTGGACGAGGTGCACTGCGCGCACTTCTTCGAGCACCTCGACGGCGACCAGCGCCTGGACTTCATGCACGAACTGCACCGCATCCTGGTGCCCGGCGGCAAGGCCACGATCATCGTGCCGTATGCGCGCAGCGACGGCGCGCTGCAGGACCCGACCCATCGCTGGCCGCCGCTGCTGGAGACGTCGTTCTCGTACTTCAACGCCGAATCGCGCCGCTCGATGGGCGTCGACCACTATCCGATCCGCTGCGATTTCGACTTCGAGGTCGGCCTCACCCTGGCCGCGGAGTGGCAGCATCGATCCGAGCAGGAGCGGCTGGGCGCGATCCGGCACCTGTGGAACGTGGCCAGCGAAATGACCGTTCTCCTCACCCGGCGCTAGGGAACCCCGGAACCTGTCTCCACCCGCGCGCACGGCAGCAACGCGGGGGCGGAGACTGGTCCGGACGTTCCCTGGCCGGCCGCTTCCACCCCGCTCCGCGGGCGATTAGCATCCCGACGGGCATGGCCACCGAAGACGCGATGCAGGACCGGCCAGGCGGCGCCGATGCGGATGCCGCCTTCCAGGCGGTCTACGACCGGCTCAAGGCGATGGCCAGTCGTCGGCTCGCGGCCGGGCCGCGGCACACGCTGGAGACCACCGCCCTGGTCCACGAGCTGTATCTCCGGATGGCGCGCGCGGATGGACCGCGCTTCGGCGGCGAGGCGCAGTTCTTCGCCTACGCCGCCAGGGCGATGCGGCACCTGCTGATGGATCGCGCGCGCGACCGCCTGCGCCTGCGCGCCGGCGGCGACTGGATGCGGGTGACGATGGAGGGCGTCGACGCCAAGGCGTCGATCGACAGCGCCGAGGAGGCGCTGGCGCTGGACCAGGCGCTGCAGCGCCTCGCCGAAGCCGACCCGCGTGCGGCGCGGGTGGTGGAACTGCGCTATTTCGCCGGCCTCGGGAACGAGCAGGTGGCGACGGTGGTCGGCGCCTCCCTGCGTTCGGTCGAGCGCGATTGGCAGTTCGCGCGCGCCTTCCTCAACGACCTGATGGCGGGCAGCTGACGGTCCGCTGGCGGCCCGGCGCACCGGACGGCGTTACGCGACGCATGCAAGATCCGACCAGTCCTCCGCCCGGCGCGCGGCAGCTTCGCGAACTGTTCGACACCGCGTTGGCGCAGCCCGAGGCCGATCGCGCGGCGTGGCTGGCCGCGCAGGTGGCCGATGCCGCGCTGCGTGAACGGCTGGCGCGCATGCTCGCCGCCGCCGACGAGCCCGCCGCCCTCGACCAACCCGCCGCCGCGCGCGCCGCGGCGATCGGCGAGCCCGCGCCGCTGCAGGGCGACGCCTGGGTTGGCCGCCGCGTCGGCGCCTTCCGCCTGGTGCGGCCGATCGGCGAGGGTGGCATGGCGGCGGTGTTCCTCGGCGAGCGCGACGATCCGGCGCTGCGCCAGCAGGTGGCGGTGAAACTGCTGCGGCGCGGGCTGCTGTCGGAGGTCGAACAGCGCCTGTTCCAGCGCGAACGGCAGGCGCTGGCCGCGCTGTCGCACCCGAACATCGCGCGCTTCATCGACGGCGGCATGGCCGAGGGCGGCGTGCCCTACCTGGTGCTGGAGTACGTCGACGGCCGACCGATCGACCGTCATGCGGCGACCGTGCGGCTCGACGTGCGCGGGCGGGTGGCGGCGATGGTCGAGGCCTGCCGCGCGGTGGCCGCCGCGCACCGCGCGCTGATCGTGCACCGCGACCTCAAGCCGTCGAACATCCTGGTCGACGTGGAGGGTCGGGTGAAGCTGCTCGACTTCGGCATCGCCAAACTGCTCGATGCCGGCGACGGGCCCGCGCAAACCGAGTTCGCCGCGATGACCCCGGCCTACGCCGCGCCCGAGCAGCGCGACGGCGGGGCGATTTCCACCGCCACCGACGTCTACGCGCTGGGCGTGGTGCTGCACGAGCTGTTGCTGGGCGAACGCCCGCGCCCCGGGCTGACCCAGCGGCCTTCGTCGCGCATCGAACGCGAGTCGCTGGCCGCCGCCGGACTGCCGCCCGATCCCGCCGAGATCGCCGGCGCGCTGGCGGGCGACCTCGACAACATCCTCGCCAAGGCGCTCGACCCGGATCCCGCGCGGCGCTATGCCGACGCCGCCGCGCTGGCCGACGACCTCGGGCGGCACCTCGAGGTGCGGCCCGTGCTGGCCCACCCACCCTCGCGCTGGTACACGGTGCGCAAGTTCGTGCAGCGCCACCGCGGGGGCGTGGCGGTCATCACCGCGCTGGTGCTCGCCGTGCTGGCGAGCCTTGGTGTCGCGGTCTGGCAGGCGCGCGAGGCGCGCGCGCAGGCGCAGCGCGCCAACGCGGTGCGCGACTTCGTGCTGTCGGTGTTCGAGTCCGCGCGCGCGCGCCTGCCGCGCGACCTGAGGCCGACGCCGGAGCAACTGGTGGCGCAGTCGCGGCAGCGCCTGGAGTCCGCCACCGGCCTCGATCCCGCGCTGCGCGTCGACCTCGACCGCACGCTCGGCACGGTGCTGCTCTCGCTGTCGGCCCACGGCGAGGCCGATGCCGCGCTCGCGCGCGCGCAGGACGCGATCGACCGCGCGCGCGACCCGGCCGGCTGGCTCGCGCTGGAGGTGGAGCGCGCGCACGCCTGGTTCGGCCGCGGCGAACTCGCGCGCGTGGTGGCGTCGATCGACGGCGCGCTGCCGGACATCCGCCGCGTGTCGCCCGCGCTGCTGCCGCGCGCGCTGGCCGTGCTGGCGCGCCCGCGGCTGGAGTCCGGCGACGTGGCCGTCGCGCTCTCCCACCAGCGCGAGGCCACCGCGCTGGCCGAGGCCGCCGGCGGGCCGGAGTCCGAAGACGCCCTGGTGGCGGGCTTCGCACTCGGCGGCCTGCTGGTCGCCGCGCAGGAGCACGTCGAGGCGCGCGACGTGCTCGCGCCGCGCATCGCCACCTGGCGCGAGCGGCACGACGCGGTCGACGCGCGCTTCGTGCAGGCGCTCGGCGCGCTGGCCGTGGCGGAGGACGCGCTGGGCGACATGGCGGGATCCGAAGCGCGGCTGCGAGAGGTGCTCGCCCTGCAGCGGCGCATCTACCCCGCGAAGCACGACGCGGTGGCGAACGGCCTGCGCAACCTCGGCCTCGCGATGGCGCGCCGCGGCGCGGTGGAGGAGGCGATCACGATGTACGACGAGGCGCTGTCCATCCAGCGCGAGGTGCTGGGCGCGGACGCGCTGGAGGTCGCACTGACCGAGGAAGCGATCGGGTCGCTGCACGCCGGGCAGCGCCGCGTCGACGCGGCGATCGGGCACTACCAGCGCGCGATCGACATCTGCACGCGTGCCGCCTTGCGCAACGAGTCCTGCCTGCGCATGCGCAACAACCTCGGCATGGCGTACTACCGGATGGGGCGCCACGCCGACGCGCGTCGCGAGATGGAGGACGCGCTCGCCGGCCGGCGCGCGATGTTCGGCGACGACCACCCGTCGGTGGCATTATCGTTGTCGACCCTGTCCAACGTGATGGCGGCCAGCGGCGACGATGCGCGCGCACGCGACCTCGCGGCGCAGGCGGTCGCGATCCTCGAGCAGCGTGGCCTCGGCGACACCCGCGACACGGCGCTGGTGCGGCAGGGGCTCGCGATGATGCTGCGGCGCACCGGTCGCGCTGCCGAAGGCCTGGCCGAGGTCGAGGCCGCGCTCGCCACCTGGCGGCGCGTCGCCCCGCAGGCGAATGCGCGCGAGCTGAGCATGCTCGTCGAGCGCGCGCAGTCGCAGCGCGACCTCGGCAACCGTGCCGCGGTGGCGGCATCGCTGGCGGAGATCGACGCTCTGGCGGTGCCGGGCGCCGAACTGGCGCCCGTCGTGCCCGCGATCCTCGCCGAACTGCGCGCCTTCGCCGCCGGCGGCGATTGATCGCTTCCGCCGACTGGCGGATTCCGACGGCAGGCGGCGTTCCTCGTCCTGCGGCCCACGGGGGCCAGCACGAGGATCTCCGATGTCACGCCTTCCGCTCTCACGTTGCAGGTCGCTGCGTCCGTTGTCTTTCCTGCTGCTGCTGGCGGCGACCGCCGCGCCGGCGCAGGCCGTCGTGTTCACCGTCGGCGCCGGTGCCGCGTGCACCACCGGCAGCCTGCAGGCGGCGATCGATGCCGCGCGCGACACGCCGGGCCCCGACGAGATCCGGGTGGCGAACAACCAGACGTACACGGCGCAGGCCCTGCGCATCGGCCAGCAGGACCTGGTGCTGGAGGGTGGCTATGCCGACTGCGCGGCGACCACGCCGACCGGCAGCACCCTGGTCAGCGGCGAGGGCGGTGCGAGCGCGCCGGTGTTCACCATCACCGGCTCCGGCGTGCGCGACCTGCGTCGCCTGAGCATCATCCGCGGCGATGCCTCGCCGCTGGACGGCGAGGGCGGCGGCATCAACTTCGCCGGTAGCGGCGAACTTTGGCTCACCAACGTCGCCATCACCCAGAATCGCGCGGCCTATGGCGGCGGCATCAACTTCCGCGCCACCGCCATCCCGACGGTGCTGTCCATCGAGTCGGGCACCACCATTTCCTTCAACACCGCGCAGATCTCCGGCGGCGGCGTGCGAATCGAAGGGTTCCCGGCGCGGATGTTCATGCTCAGCCCGCAGACCGCGGTGTTCTCCAACGCGGCGCTCGGCGTCAACCTCGCCACGGGGCAGCCCGAGGGAGGCTTCGGCGGCGGCATCCTCGCGCTGGATGCCGCGAAGGTCGACATCGCCTCCACCGGTTTCGGCGCGATCGCCGCAGTGCAGGACAACGAGGCGGTCCGGGGCGGGGGTATCGCCGCGGTCGCCAACACGACCAGCACGCCGTACGTGCGCATGTTTCCCATCGACCCGGCGAACCCGCCGCGCATCCGCGGCAACCGCGCCAGCGCGACGGGTGGCGGGCTCTACCTGCTGCCCACCGACCCGGGGGCGGTCGACGAGCCCAGGGCGTGCCTGTTCGGTGTGTCGATCGAGGACAACGTCGCGCAGAACGGCGCCGCCGCCTACGTCGACTTCGACCCGGGATCGTTTTTCGAGCTTCCGGCCGGCGGCTCGCTGGTGATGCGGCGCTGGCCGGTCAACGACACGTTCGACGGTCGTTGCGGCCCCGAGCATCCGGCGGCGCTGGGCGGCGTGCGCTGCGCGGCGGGCGCACCTTGCAACGTGCTCCGCGGCAACCGTGCGCAAACGCTGGCCGGCGGTGCGACCGACGGCGCGATCGTGCTGGCCCAGGAACACACCCAGATCTCGCTCGCCGACGTGGCGATGCTCGCCAACACCGCGCGCAACCTGTTGCGCAGCTTCTCCAACGACGCCGGGTCGTTGCCGCCGCTGTCGAATTGCCTGTTGGCGGGCAACACGGCCAGCGGCGCGCTGCTGCGCTACTCGAGCGTCGGGCGGCTCGAACTGCTCGACTGCACCATCGCCGGCAACACCGTCGGCGGCACGCACGTGGTCCAGGCGGACGAGGCGCGCGGCGGCAGCCTCGCGCGCAGCATCATCTGGCAGCCGGGCAAGCCGATCCTGTCCTACCCCGGTGGCGGTGCGAACGCCGCGATCAGCATCGAGCGGATGCTGGTGAGCGAGCGCACCACGCTGCCGGACGGACCGAACTACCTCAACGGCGAGGCACGCTTCAACGATCCCGCGGTCGGCGACTGGCGCCTGCGGATCAGTTCGGCGGCGGTCGACGCGGCACTGCCGGTGGTCGGTGAAGACCACGACCTGGTCGGCAATCCGCGCGACCAGATCATCCGCCCGCTGCCCAATGACCTGCTGCGCGACGCCGGTGCCTTCGAGCGTCGGCAGAATGCGCCGCTGCTGGTCAACGGCGTGTTCGCCGCCACCTTGAGCCCGTGGACCGTGCGTTCGCCGCCGTACGTCACCTACGACGGCGCCAGCAACGATGGCCCGGACGGCACGGGCGCGGTCGTGCTGAGCATCCCCATCGATGTCGCCGCGGGCCTCCTCGAAGCCGAGGCAGTGTCGCAGTGCTTCAACGTGCCGTTCCCGGGCACGTGGCGGCTCACCGCGCGCGCCGCGGCGCCCGGTACCCTGCAGACGCGCGACGTGCCCAAGCTGGTCTGGCGCCGGCGCACGAACAGCGCCAACTGCACCGGTGCTGCGATCGAACAGGGCGCCTCGTTCTTCCCCGGCGCCGGCGCCGGCTATGCGAGCGCGACGGCGGTCGACATCATGGTGCCGTTCGCCGGTTTCGGGCCCGGCGCGAGCATCGAAGTCGTCCTCGCCGTGGCGCAGAACGCGAATGGAGCCGGCGCGTTGGCGGCCCGCTTCGACAACGTCGAACTGGTGCTGGTGGCCGGCCAGTCGCTCGCCGATCCGGTGTTCGCGGACGGCTTCGAGCCGCGCTGAGCGGCGGGTCGCGATCGAGGGGCCGGCGCACGCCCTGCCGGCCTCAGCGCGACCGCCGGTTCAGAAGTTGGAGCGGAACACGCGGTCGGTACGCGTGCCGTAGGGGACCAGCCGGATGCCGTAACGGAACTGCGGGCAGTCGCCGCCGGGGCCGGGCCCGATGCGGAAGTTGACCGACTGGCCTTCCGCGATGCGCACCCCCCAGGGAGCGCGCGTCGTGCGGTCGGACTCGATTCTGGCGAACGCGTATTCGTCGAAGGCCGACCACTCCGGCGCGGTGCGGGTGACCCAAAGGCGCGGTCGGCTGCCCTGGCAACCGGAATAGTCGGCGTCGATCACCGCGCAGACAGGGATGTCGAACGGATTTGTGATCGTGGTCAGACGGGTTTGCACCATGTAGTCGCGCGCCAGCGGCAACCCGCCGATCGAGCCCGGCACGGTGCCGATGTCGGGGTCGCCCGGGTGGCAGTTTCCCATCAGGTTGCCGGAAACGACGCTCGCCGTGGTCGAAGGGTCGTTCGCCGAGACGCTGCCGGTGATCGCGGTCTCGACCAGCGCCGGGCAGCGTTGGGCCGCGGGGTGCGTGCCGACCGCGACGCACACGCGCTGTACGCTGCCGGCGGCCGGGACCGTGCGGTTGCCGGAATGCGCGACCCACAGCCGCCACTCGCCGTTCGGTGACTCGCCGGAAAAGTCATCGAAGAACGCGGCGAAGGGTGGTTGCGGCGCGGGCGCTGGCACGCCCGAGCGGCCGCTGATCGCAAAGGTGGGGATGAAGCGCGTGCCGAGCAGCACGGAGCCGGGGAAAGTCGGGTACTCCGAACCGCGGTCGGCCATGTCGGCGAAATCCATCCGCGGCGCGGTGTGGTCGTACGCCGAGATGTCGGCGAAGTTGTACGGGCGATAGCCGTCGCGCAGCGCGATCGCGCGCCCCGAGGGCGCCTGCAGCACGATCCGCAGCCTGTCCATGCGTGCATGGCTGAATCCCTAGAGTTGCACCTCGAGCGACGCGATCTGCCCCTGCGCACCGGCGGCGGGAATGCGGATCGGATACTGCGCGATCGGCGTCAGCGTCGTGGACTCGGTGCGCGTGAAGTCGACCGGGCCGGTGCTGCAGAAACGGTAGGACTGGCTGACCGCCTTCGGGCAGGTCGGTGGCGGCGCGTCCTGTGCGAAGGCCACGCCACCGGACGACGCGAGCATGATCGCGGCACGCAGGATGCCCTTCCGGATGGACCCGAGTGCTCCCATCTGACTACGCTCCCTGAGGCCGTGTGGCCGCGACCGACGCTAGGCAGTGTACTTTCTGGTCGGTCGGCCTTCCACCTCGGCGGCCTCGGCGTGCGCGGCGGTTGCGGCCGACGCGGCGCAGGCCTGAGAATCCGCGAGTGGCCCAACGCAAGGAGGCATGCCATGCCCTGTTCCATCGACGGCCACCATCGTCCATCGTTCCGCGCGTCGCGAGTCGTCGCCCTCGTCGGCTTGGTGCTGTGCGCCGCCGCTGCCTCGGCCGGAACCGCGCCGGTCGGTGAACCGCCGTTCAGGCCGTTCGGTTCGATCGTCGACCCCGCGGGCCTGTCGCTCGCCAGCGACGGTGCCGAAGGTGATCGCCTCGGCAGTGCGCTCGCTGTCGACGCCGACTGGCTCGTCACGGGTGCGCCGGGCGACTTGATTGCGGGCGCCGTGGGCCGCGGATCCGCGCACGTCTGGCGGCGCGAGGGCGCGGGCTGGATCGTGGTGCAGAAGCTCATCGCGCCCGACGGCGCCGCAGGCGACGGGTTCGGCAGTTCGGTCGGCATCGCCGGCGACACCCTGGTGGTCGGCGCTCCGGCCGCGCGCGCCGGGCGCGCCGAGCCGGCCGGCGCGGCCTACATCTTCCGCCGCGTCGGCACGCAGTGGCAGTTCGCCGCGACGGTCGTCGGCGACGAGGTGTCCTCGTTCGTAGCCTTCGGTGCCGTGGTCGCCGTCAGTGGCACGGCGGTGGTGGTCGGCGCGCCGGGAGAATTCGACAGCGCCATCGATGCAGTCGGCGCGGTCTATGTGCACCGCGGCGACGCCACGAGTTGGGTGCGCGAGTCCCGCCTGCGGGTGCCCGGAACACGCGCCTTCGGTCGCTCGCTGGACGTCGACGGCGAGCAGTTGCTGGTCGGCGCACCGGAGTCCAGCGTTGCCGGGCAGTCCTTCCAGGGCGCCGCGTATGTGTTCCGACACGCGTCCGGGCAGTGGACCGCGCAACCGCGGCTGCGGGGCAGCCTCGACCTCGCGGGCGATGCGTTCGGCTCGCGGGTCGCGCTGGAGGGCGATCGCGCGCTGGTGTCGGCGCTCCCGTTCGCGTCCAGCCTCAACTGGCCGGGCCGCACGGTCTACGTCTTCGACCGCACGCCGTCGGGCTGGCAGGAGACCGCGCAGTTGTTCGTCGACAAGCAGGTCAACGACTCGAACTTCGGCGCCGTGCTCGATCTGCGCGGCGGCATCGTGGCGGTCGGCGATCCACCGCGCGGCAATGCCTACGTGTTCCGCCCATCGCCTTCCGGCTGGTCCCCGCCGGAGCGCATCGAAGGGGCCCCGCTCGGCCGAAGGCTCGACGGCCCGCTGGTGATCGATGGCGCGCGCCTGCTGCTCGGCGTCCCGTTCGAAACCGTGGACGGCAACAGCGCGCAAGGCGCCGTCGTCCCGCTCGAACGCGCCGCGACCGCCTGGCAACTCGGCCCGCGCCTCGCGCTGGGCACCGCGAGTCGCCTCAACCTGCAGGCGGCCAACCGGATCAGTATCGACGGGGAATGGATGGCGGTCGGCATCCCCGAGTCGGTTTCGGTGCTGATGTATCGCTTCGATGGGACCGCGTGGCGCTTTTCCGCGCGCATCACGCGCAGCGACCTTGAAGCCAACCCCGGGTTTTTCGGCAGCGCAGTGGCGCTTTCCGGCGATGACTTGTTCGTCAGCGCACCCAACGCAGGCGGCGTCTTTCCGGCACCGGGTCGCGTGTTTCGCTATCGACGCGTGGGCGGCGCGTGGGAGCAGGCTGGAGAGTTGTAGGTGCAAGGTGGCGTGACGCCGACATACCTCGGCTGCGACCTGTCCATCGACGACGACACCCTGCTTGTGGGGGCGTGCGTGTCCGCGGTCGGTGACACGATTCAAGCGGGTGCTGCGTTCGTATTCGTCCGTGCGGGTGACATCTGGGCGCAGCAGGCGATCCTGGTGTCGGATCAGCCGGTTCGAGGGGCGTTGCTGGGCGAAGTGGTCGACCTGGACGGCGACTGGTCCGTGCTGGCGGGGGTCCGGTGGCTCCCTGACGG
This sequence comes from Lysobacteraceae bacterium, assembly GCA_021299185.1. Lineage (GTDB taxonomy): Bacteria > Pseudomonadota > Gammaproteobacteria > Xanthomonadales > Ahniellaceae > UBA4656. The sequence continues at coordinate 10,290 of JAJTHZ010000024.1, forward strand.
CAATTCCTCGTTCGCGGATGGGCGTGGAATCGTCCATCTCTACGAGCGCAGCGGCAGCACTTGGACGTTGATCCGGACATGGACGGGAGCCGATACCCCGTTCCCTTACGAGGCCCTCGGTACCGACATCGCGACCGACTCGGTGCGCCGAATCGTGGCCTTGGGGGCGCCAAGGCGCTCCCTGGTCGTCGACGGCGCGCTCCGTCAGGGTGGCATCGACCTGCACCGGTTCGACGGCACTGTGTGGACACTCGAGCGAGTCGATGGATCTCGCGTGCCAGCGCAGGACCAGGTCGCTGGTGCACTGTTGGGACAAACCCTCGCCTCGCGCGACGGCTGGCTCGCGGCCGCATTCCCGCGGACGTCGGGCACGGGCACCATCGAAGACGACTGGCCGTCCGCGCAACTGTTCGACGTTACCGGGCCCGGCGCGGTTCGCCGGCAGGTCGTGCCGATGATCGGCAGCAGCGGAGAAAGGGCGATCGGCGTCGCGATGACGTTCGGTCCGGACGGTCAGTGGGTGATCCCGCGCCCGGATGCCACTGCTCCGGCTCCTTTCGGCGGCGCCAACGCCGGTGCGATCGACATCTGGGACCGCAACCGGCTGTTCTCTGACGAGTTCGAGTGAGGCGCGGCGCATGCCGCGCGGGCTCGCTCACGCCGCGCGCGACATCGGGGACGCCCACGCCTGCCAACCCGAATCCGCCGCCCCGCGCCGCGACACCGCACCGCTGTCGGGATCGATGCGGAACAGGTGCAGCCAGCCGTGTTCGACGAGGTGGCGCACGACGGCGTGCTTGGCGATCACGGCTTCGATCATCGCCTGCGGCGCCTCGATGAACACCGACAGGCGGCGCGGCGTGTGCATGAAGCGCTCGCCGTCGTGCACCGACTGCCAGGGCAGGCCGATGCGCAGGTCGCCGCCGTTGCCTTCGAACACGCCGATCGTGCCGCCGACCACGTTGTGCAGCACCTTGTTGCCGGCGCCGTAGCGGCGCGGCTCGACGGTGGAGGCGTGGTACTGCATGTTGATCCAGTGCGTGACCACCATCGGCGCGGTCATGATCAGTTCCAGCACCGCACCGTCGCCATCGCGGCGGTGGTCGTAGTCGTGCATGAAGGTCTTGCCGTTCAGCGCGATGCCGCGCGTGCGCCGGCGCGGGGCGACGATGAAGCCGGCGTTGTCGGCCAGCCCCCATTCCGGGCGCGTCTGCGCCCAGTCGGTGGCGCGCGCGCGCAGCGCGGCGTGCAGTTCGGTCGGGCGTTCGGCCAGCGCGCCGAGGCCCAGCGCGCCGGCGCGCTCGCGCCGCGCCAGCACGCCGGCGGCGGCCAGCGCGCGCTCCAGCGCGGCGAGGTCGTCGCGATGGCCGGCGGGAACGAGGTCGCGGTCGAACAGCGTCACCTCGTCGAGCGTGGTGTCGTGCAGGGCGGCGATGAAGTGCGTGCTCGCCGGGATGTGCAGGCCGCCAACCGCGAGCAGGGCGCGCACGCCCCGGTCGTTGAGCAGGTTGGCCAGCGCGCGCGCGTTGACTTCGCCGGTCTGGCCGCAGCAGGCGCCGCAGTCGAGGCCGGCGGCGTGCGGATTGTTGGCGCTGCGGCTGCCGTGGCCGGCCAGCATCACGAGGGGCGCGAAGCCCTGCTCGAGGCCGAGTGCATGCAGCACCTTGCGCGCGAGGTCGGCGCCTGCGGCGTCGCGCTGCGGGCCGAGTTCGAGTTGCGGGCGCACGCGCGCGGCGGCATCCCCGAGGCCGGTGGCGTCGAGCGGCGCAGGATCTCCGCCGCGCGCGAGGCTGTGGCGCAGCAGGCGCGCCAGTTCGCCCATGCCCACCGTTTCCACCAGGGTGAACGCGGAGCCGGGCATGCGCTTGAACGGCAGCCAGCCGCCCTTGCGCGCAAGGCGGTCGCGGCGCTGCGTGGCGATCACGGCGTCGGCGTCGGCGCTGCCGCTGCGATCCACCACGTCGAGCGCGGGCGCCAGCAGGCCGGGCAACTGCGGCCGGGTCGCGGTGGTGCCGAGCGGCGTGTACTGGATCGGCAGCCCGAAGAAACCGGCGAAGCCTGCGGTCTCGATGCGCGGCGCGACCTGTTCCAGCGCGCGGCGGAACACCTCCGAGCGCACGTCGATGCAGAACACCGCCTGCACCGCGGGCTCCCCGGCCGGTTGCGGCGCGTGGTGGGCGATCGCCTGCGCCACCGGCGCTTGCCAGGCGATCTCCAGCGCGCGTTGCCACAGCCAGTCGTCGGTGGCATCGAACGCTTCGGCGTCGTTCGGGGTCGCACTCAGCGCCTGCTGCCAGCGCGCCCAGTCGGAGCCCGCGCCACGCGCGCCGTCGTCGAGCAGCGCCTCCCAGGCGAGGCGGATCGCCAGCAGTTCGACGATCTGGTCGTCGTCGCGCCCGGCGAGGCGCGCCTGCCAGCGCTGCCACGCACACCACGCGGCCCAGCCGTTGATGCGCAGCAGGGTCGCGCGCAGCAGGTCCGCCACCCGCGCCGCCGGCACCTGAAGTTGCGCAAGCACGTGTTCGATCGCTGCGCGTGCGGCGTCCGGCAGGTCCGCGGCCCGCGCGGCCACGCGCGGATCGCCCATCAGGCGGCCGATGCCGCGGTCGCCGCGCACGCATTCGCGCCAGCCGGCGTACAGGCCGAGCCCCTTGCCCGGGTGCCAGTCGGCCTGTTCGGCGTCGAAGTGCGCGGCGCAGAACTGGCTGACCTGGTGGGTGATGGCATCGGCCCAGGCGGGCTCGCGCGCGAGGTCGCGCCGCGCGTCGATCCCGTCGCTGGGCAGCGGCAGCCGGCGCGGTTCGGGGCGCGCGGCCTCCAGCGCGGCGACCAGGTCGTCGACGCGCCGCGTGCTGCCGCGCTCCGCGATCGCCTGCGCGAGGTGGTCGCGGCCGATGCGCCCGGCGCGAAACGCCTCGCGGAACGATTCGCGCGCGGGCAGCAGGCGGGCGCCGGACAGATGGCCCAGCGCGGCGTCGACCCGTTCGATCGGCTGGTCGACCCAGCCCCACCACGGATTGACGGCGATGAACTGGTCCAGTGGCCAGGTCGGCGCGATCGCCGCGCAGGCGGCGTCGATGGCGGCGTCCAGCGTCAGCGGAGGGGTCATGCGCGTTCTCCGAGCGAGGGGATGAGCGGGATCGCCGGCGTGGCCTGCGGCAGGCGCGCCGGCCACACGCGGAAGGCGAGGCGGGTGAAGCCCTCGTCGAGCCAGAACCCGGCATAGGCGGCCGGATGCAGTCCGCGCGAGACGGCGCCCGCGGGGAAGGCGAGCAGCCAGGCCTGCAGGCCATAGAGCAGGGCGAACAGCGCGCCCGCGAACAGCGCCAGCGGGGCGGCGACATCGGCGGCGGGCACCGCCACCAGGTGGCCGAACAGGTGGTGCCAGCCGAGGTAGACCTGCGCCAGCACGAGCGTGCCGAGCAACCCTTGCGCGAAGCCCGCGATGCCGCGCTGCTCCGCCTGCCACAGCAGCGGCGCCAGCCCGAGTCCGGCGATCAGCAGCACCAACCACGGCGTGTGCGCGGCGGGCAGGATGGCCTGCCAGGCAAGCGCCGACGCGGCCACCAGCGCGATCGCCAGCGGGGCTGCCGACAGCCGAACGACCGCGCGCCGCGCGCCCGACATCGGTGCCGCTGCCGGCGCCAGCGCATGGCGGCGCGCATCGGCCACCGTCTCGCCGGCGCGCAGGAAGGCGTGCGCCTTGTAGAGCGAGTGCGCCACGAGATGCAGCATCGCGAGTTCGTACAGGCCGAGCCCGCACTGCATCAGCATGAAGCCCATCTGCGCGCAGGTCGACCACGCCAGCCGCACCTTGATGCTGATCCGGGTCATCATCACCAGCCCGGCCAGCACCGCGCTGCCGGCGCCGAACACGACCAGCAGGGCCTGCGCCAGCGGCGCCTCGCCGAGCACGGCGGCGAGGCGGATCATCACGAAGCCGCCCAGGTTCACCACGCCGGCGTGCAGCAGGGCCGACACCGGGGTCGGCGCCTCCATCACCTGGATCAGCCAGCCGTGCACCGGCAGCAGCGCGCAGCGCAGGATCGCCGCGACCGCGAACAGCGCGGCCGCCGCCTGCAGCATCGGCGCCACTTGGCCGGCCGCGGCGACGTGGTCCGCGAGCGCGCCGATCGACAGCGTGCCGGCCTCGTGCCACACCAGGTACAGCGCGACCAGCAGGCACGCCTCGGACAGGCGGTTGGAGAGGAACTTCTTGTGCGCGGCGGTGCGCGCCGCGATGCGTTCGGGGTAGAACACCAGCAGGCGATGCAGGGCGAGGCTGCTCGCGATCCATGCCGCGACCAGCACGCCGAGGTGGTCGGCCTGGACCACCACGCACACCGCGGCGAGCGTCAGCAGCAGGGCGGCGATGTAGCCGGCCTGGCGCGGCTCGCCGGCGAGGTACTGCCGCGAGTAGCGCACGATCACCCAGCCGAGGGTCGACACCAGCAGCACCATCAGCAGGCCCAGCGCGTCGTCCGCACCGGGGGTCGCCAGCGCCAGCACGCCGGCGGCCAGCGCCACGCCGGCGCCGAGCAGGGCGGTCGCTTCGGCGATCGCCCAGCCGCGCCGCGGCGCGACCCCGGCCAGGGCCGGCAATGCGGCCAGCACGTACAGCAGGGGCAGGCTCCAGGCCAGCAGTCCGGGATCGATCAGGTTCACGGCGGGGCTCCGGGCAGGCGGGGACCGGTGCATCCTGCCCGCGGCCGGGTCTTCGGTAAATTACAATGATCAGCACGATTCGTTCGTTTTCGGAGAACAGCCGCCGTGCAGCGCCTCAACTTCCGCCACCTGCAGTACTTCTGGGCCGTGGCCATCGAAGGCCACCTCACGCGCGCGGCGCGCCAGCTGCACGTCTCGCAGTCGGCGCTGTCGGCGCAGATCCGCCAACTGGAGGCGCAGCTCGGCCACGACCTGTTCCACCGCGAGGGTCGCGCGCTGCGACTGACCGAGGTCGGGCGCTTCGTGCTCGGCTATGCCGAGCGGATCTTCGCGCTGGGCAGCGAACTGACCGCCTCCGTGCGTGGCGGCGCCGGCCAGAAGGTGCAGCGGCTGCGGGTCGGCGGCGTGGCGACGGTGTCGCGCAACTTCCAGGAGAACTTCCTGCGCCCGGTGATGGGACTGGACGACGTGCACCTGGTCTACGAGTCGGGCGGGCTCGACGACCTTCTCGAGCGCCTCGCCGCGCACCGGCTCGACCTGGTGCTGTCCAACCGCGCGGTGGCGGCCGACGCCGGCCGGCCGTGGCGCTGCCGCCGCATCGCGCGCCAGCCGGTGTGCCTGGTCGGACCGCCGCGCAAGGGGCGCCGCGGATTCCGCTTCCCGGACGACCTCGAGGGCTTGCGGCTGGTGCTGCCGGGGCGTACCAGCGACATCCGCACCCAGTTCGACCTGCTGTGCGAGGACCTCGGCGTCGAGCCGCGCGTGTTCGCCGAAGTCGACGACATGGCGATGCTGCGCCTGGTCGCGCGTGACTCCGGCGCGGTGGCGCTGCTGCCGGCGGTGGTGGTGCAGGACGAACTGCGCGCCCGCACGCTGGCCGAGTACTGCACCGTGCCGCGCGTGCACGAGGACTTCTACGCCATCACCACCCCGCGGCAGTTCCAGCCGCCACTGCTGCAGCGCCTGCTCAAGGGCTGAGCCGGCGGCGTCAATCGGGCGCGCGACGCAGCATCAGCACGCCGGCGCCGGCCTGCCACAGGCACAGGGCGAACAGCACGATGCCGAAACCGCGCACGTCGAGCGCTACCTGGTGCGAGCCCACCGCTGCGATGATCGCGGCGCCCGCGACCAGGCCATAGACGCCGACCCAGCGCGAGGGGCCCCGGCGGCGCACCAGATCGACCGAGAGCACCGCGATGCCGGCGGCCCAGGCCAGCACGCCGAAGCCGGACGCAGCCTGGTTCAACTGCCAGGCGAAGCGCAGCATCGGCGTCCACTCCGGTCCCGCCGCCTGGCCTGCCATCGAGATCGCCAGCGCAGGCACTGCGAAGCCGTTGACCAGCGCCGCCAGCACCAGCGCGGAGCCGCCGAGCAGGAACAGCACCTGCCCCGCGCGCGCCAGCGCGGCCTCGCGGATGCGCGCCGCGGCGAACTCGCCGAGCAGCACGACCAGCGCGACCAGCAGCACCAGCAGTGCGCCGTGGACCACGGCGTTGGGCCCTGCGATGCGCGCCAGCGCGGCCAGGCGGTCGCCGCCGCCATGCGCGTGGGGGTGGTGCGCCATGGCCAGCATCGCGAGCAGTGCGCAGCCGAGCAGCAGGCCGCCGGCCAGTCGACGGGGCGCGGCGTCGTTCGGGGATACGGGGTGCATGGCGTTCTCCGGGTGGGGTGGCGGGAGGATGGCTGCGCGCGGGCGCCCGTTGGCGGACAATCGGGGCCGCATGTCCGACACGCACATCCACGACCCTCGGGCCCTGCGATCGCGCGCGGCGATCCGCGACGCCTTCCTGCGGCTGGTTCTCGAGCAGCGCTACCACGCGATCAGCGTGCGCGCGCTGATCGCGGCCGCCGGGGTGGCGCGGTCGACCTTCTACGAGCACTTCCGCGGCAAGGACGAGGTGCTCGCCGACAGCCTGCGCGGGCCGTTCGCGCCGCTCGCAGATGCAATCTTCCCCGACCAGCGACCGGCGCGACTGGCGGCGATCCTGCGCCACTTCCAGGACAACCGCCGGCTGGCCCCGGGCGTGCTCGCCGGCGCGGCGGGGCGGCGCACTGCGGCCGTGCTGGCCGGAATGGTCGATGAGCGCCTGCGCGGCAGCGGGCCGTTGCGCCTGCCGTCTGCGCTGGTCGCCACCCAGGTCGCCGCGATGCAGCTGGCGGTGATCAGCGCGTGGCTGGATGGGCGCACGCAGTGCGCTGCCGACGACCTCGCGCTGGCGCTCGCGCGCTCCACGGCCGCACTGGTCGACGCGCTTCGCGTCGGCTGACGATCGGCCGTTCCTGCTGCGGTGGTGCGCGCCAGCCGGTCAGCCGGCGAAACCACCGATGATCGCGCGCCAGCCGGCTTCCACCGCGGCGGCGTCGGCGCGCCCGAGGATGCTGTCGTGCACCTCGATCTCGCCGCGGCCCGCGGCATCGTTGGCCAGCGTCAGCCGCAGCAGCGACAGCGCCGGGCCGCCGAACGGCGGGGCGATGTGGCCGGCCAGCACCAGCCACTGCCCCGCCTGCACCGCCTGCACCGTGTACCAGAGCACGCCGTCGTCGCCGTGCGCGGTCTCGCGCAGGGTGCCGCCGGGTCGCGGATCGAGCTGCATGCGCCCCTCCGGAAACACCCGGTAGTCGCGCGGCCACCAGGCGTCGATGCCGTCGACGAGGCGTCGCCAGACGTCGCCTTCATCACGGGACAGCGGGAGGGTGAAGCGCACCTCGACGATGCGCGGCGGGTCGTGTTCAGCCATGGTCGCGACTCCGGTCGGCGGCGAAATGGCGGGCGAGCGCGGCGCCCAATGCGATCGCGCGCGGCGTGCGCGGCGCGGCGCCCGCGCGCGACCACGCGCGCGGCGTGCACCCGAAGCGCGCGCGGAACGCGCGGTGGAAGGCCTCGGTGCTGCGGAAGCCCGCGATGCGCGCCGCGCGCGCGACCGATCGCGGGTCGCGCAGCAGGGCGCAGGCCGCCGCGTCGAGTCGGCGCCGCCGCTGGCGACGCGCCGGTGGTTCGCCCAGCAGTCGGCGCGCCAGGGCGCGCAGTCGCGACGGCGCGTAGTGGGTCGCACGCGCCAGCCGGCTCGCCGGCACCGGCCGCGGCGCCCGCGTGAGCGCGAGCAGGCGATCGATCGCCGCCTGCTGGCGAGGTCGCACGCTGGGGATCGGGCCGGAGGTTCGATGCAGCATCAGCGAAGTCTAGCCGTCGGATCGGCGAGCGGACTGACCGGAACGCTCGCCTTCGCGTTGCGATGGTGCAATGCCGGCGTGCCGGCGGTGGGCGATCAACCCCGATCGGCCCGCCATCGAGCCGGGCATCGCGTGGCATCGCCCACGACGATCTGGACGGCCGGACTCAGTTCCCCGGCTCGAACCCCGACAGGAAGATCACCGGGCTGTCGGATTCCACCGCGCCGATGTCGGTGGCGCCGAACTGCACGCGCTGCAGGTTGCGCTGGTCGAACAGCGGCTCCAGCACCGGCGCCACGCCCGTGTTGAGCAGCGGGCTGCCGAACAGCGGCAGGCGGTTCGGCGTGGTGCCGCCGTTGGCAGCCAGCGGGCCGAGCAGCGGGTCCTCGCTGCGCGCGGGCGCGCTGCAGCTCGCGTCCTGCACGAACAGGCCGCCGGCGTTGGTGAGCGTGCCGCCGCCAGTGGTCGAGCACGCGGCGACCAGGAAGTTGCCGGAGACCACGCTGTTGCGCAGGGTCACGGCGCCCTGCTGGGTGTCGATGGCGAAGCGCGCGGTGTTGCGCGTCATGGTCAGTGCCTTGGCGTCGAGGATGCTGTCGCCATTGCTGCCCATCACGAGCCGGCTGCTGGCGAAGTTGCCGTCGATGGTCGTGTTGTCGACCTGCACGCGCTGCGCGATGGCATTGACGAAGATCAGGTTTCCGATACCAGCGGTGTCGGCATTGCCGAGCAGCGACGATCGGGTCAGCCGCAGTGCGATCGGCGGCGTGCCGAGCGCGTTGCCGGCGAAGGCCACCGCGGTGCCGGTATTGGCCGCATTGTCGCGGAAGGTCGCGCGGTCGATCAGCGCCGGCTGGGCGAGGACACCCTCGAGACGCAGTGCGCCGCCCTCGGTGCCCGCATTGCCCTGGAACGTGTCGCCGGTGCTCGAGTAGCGGTAGCCCTGCGGGCTGGTGCCGTTGATCCGCAGCGCGCCACCATGGGTGGTGGCGACGTTGCCGCGGAACAGGTTGTTGCTGCTGGTCACGACGGCCGGCGCGCCCTCCGGGCCCAACTGGATATCGACCGCGCCGCCGTTTGCGCCGACGTTGTCGATGAACTGGTTGCCCTGCAGGGTGACCAGCAGGCCGGGTTGGCTCGACGCGATGCGCAGGCCGGCGCCGCTGAAGCCGCGATTGCGCAGGAAGCGCGAGCCGGAGACCAGCACGCTGGCGCTGGCGTTCTGGCCACCCGGCTGGATGCCCAGGCCGCTGCGGCCATCGGCGAACTCGCTGTCGATCACCTCGAACGCGACCGCGCCCGTGCCGCCGGACGAAAGGTTCGCGCGCGTGGTGCGCAGGTCCAGGCCGGTGAACACCACGCGCTCCAGGCGCGCCAGAGCGGTCACGTTGACGCGGAACGGCTCGCCCAGCGGATTGTCAACCACCACGTCGGTCAGGCGGAACTCGCTGAGCGAGATGCCATTCAGCGTGGCGATGGTGCCGGAGGGGTTGAGCGCGAACGACAGTCCGCGCACGCCGCCTTCCAGCCGCAGCGCCGCGGCACTGAACGACATCCCTTCGGTGGCGAGTGCGAGCAGGCCCATGCTGGGCGTGCCCGGCGCCGGTGATCGCCGCAGCACGGCATTGTTGCCGCGCAAGACCGTTGGCTGCGTGAGCGCGGGCAGCGCGAACGGCGAGGTCAGTGTGCTGACGGCGACCGCGTTCTGCCCCACCTGGTCGAAGGTGTAGGTGCCCGCGAGCAGGTCGAGCGTCACCACCGTGCCGGGCGCCGACGTGCCGTTGCAGCCGTCCACCACGTTGCGTGCGTTCGCGGCGAGGATCGCCTCGCCGAGGGTGCAGTTTCAGTTGGCTATGCCGGTGGATTGTGCGACGGTGACCTCCTGCGCCGTGCTGTTCACCGCGATCGTGGCCTGGGCGCTGGCCCGTGGGCTGTACAGGGCGAGGACCAGCAAGGTCGCGGTGGCGAGGCGGATCATCGGCATGGTTCGGGGCTCGGGGGGTGGACGGGGGTTCGGAATCGCGCGCGATGCGCCACGGCGCCGGCGCGCAGTCCTGGCGACGGCCGCGGCGCAGGCACGCTTCGGACGATCCCCGACTGTAACCGGAGATGCGCGGCTGTCCGCCACCGTGGCGGCGCGCAGCGCCCCTCGGGGCTTCCGCTCGCTCGGACGCACGACGCCCGCGGCGATGCGGCCGGCGTCATGCCTCGCAGCGCGCTCACAGGCGCTGCCACTCGAACCGGTAACGCCACTGGTCGAAGTAGAGGTTGCCGCCCTCCCATTCGACCTCGCCGCGCTGCGCGTCGACCGGCTCCGAACGTGGGTGCCGCCTGGCCGGCGTGAAGCTGCGTCCCCAATCGTCATTGAAGGCGATGCGGTAGCCGTCGACGCCACCGAAGTAGAACTCGCGCAGCGCCGCATCGTCGCTTTCGAGCCAGCCGTGCGTGGGGTCCATCGGCACCCAGCCCCACGGCGCGATGTACGCCTCCAGCCAGTCGTGCATGGTGTCGAACGCGGTCGGCGAAACCTGCCAGCCCGACTGCCAGCGCGCCGGGATGCCGTTGAGGCGCAGCGCGGTGATCAGCCACATCGCCTTCTCGCCGCAGTCGGCGGAGCGCGCCTGCAGCGCATGCAGGCCGAGATCATCGATTGTCGAGTACTCGCGCGCCACCGCCCATGGTTTCGCGGCCACCGCGCCGAAAAGTCGTCGCGCGATCTCCACCGGGTTGCGTGCTTCGCCGACCACCGCTTCCGACCAGGCGCGCATCGCCGGCGAGAAGCGCACGTGTGGCGTGCGTTCGCCCAGGTGGTCCGCGAGTCGCCTGCGTTCGGCGCCATCCAGCGGGCGGGCCAGCGCAGGATCGAGCCGCGCGATGCGCGCGCGGGTGGTCAGCGCGTAGGTGATCGAGGCCACGGTCGGCACGCCGGCCCGCGCGACCGCTTCGATGTAGGCGCTGCGCTGCAGGTCGTCGTTGGGCGCCAGCACTGCGGGCGGCGCGGCGGCCTCCAGCACGATCTCGTCCTGCACGCCGGCGATCCGGCGCGGAAACGGAATCCAGATCCGCAGGCGCGCGCCGTCGGGCACCGCATCGGCCGCGACCTCGATCGTGTGGGTGACGCGGAACCGCTGCGGGTCGATGCGGGCGATCGCCGTCGCCTCGCCGGCGCGTGCGGCCGCGGCCTCGGCGACCCAGCGCGCGTGCAGGGGGTGGGTGGTGTACAGGGGGCCGTCGTCGGTCGGCGGCGCGGGCAAGGCCCGCGCCGCCGCGGCGGTTTCCAGCAACAGCAGGTTGCGCACGGCGCTGCCGAACCAGCGTCGCTCGCCGTCGATCATTTGCGAGGCCAGCGCGCCGCTCGCCGTCCAGCGGTCGACGTCGGCGTCGCTGGCGTCGGGGATGCGCTGCCCCAGCCGCTGCAGCAGCGTCGCGCGGTCGTGCGGGAAGTCCAGCGCGATGCGGCGCTGGCGCTCGGCCGCCGGAATCGCGGCCGGGTCGGCCAGGGCGGTGCCGCACAGGGTGGTGCCGCAAAGGGCGGTCGCGAGCAACGCCGCGGTGTGCCAGCGCATCGATGGCGGGCCTGCGCAATGGGTGTGTCCACAGCGTACGGCCGGCGCCGGTATCGCCGCCAGTTGGGCCTCGCGCCGGCTGTCGCCGGGCGCCGGGTGGCTGCGCGCGCCTCCCCGGATCACCTGGAACCGCGGCCCTCGACGATCACGGCTCCTTCAGCCAGGTCGGCACCGCGACCCGGTGCGCGATGGCGGAGTGCAGCAGGTAGTGGTCATGGATCCGCTTGACCAGTCGACCGCGCTGGATGCGGCTGCCGACCATCAACTGGAAGCGGCGCGTGGTGCGGGTCACCGGGGCCGCGCCACGCTCCTGCATGTCGTCGGACAGGATGCGCGCGGACAGGCGATAGCCGTCGGCCACCAGCAGCCCGACCCGCGCCTCCGGCACGTCGGGCCAGGCGGCTTCGCGTTCGCCCTTGCTGCGCTCGTTCGCGATCTCGGGCAGGCCGACGAACAGCGTCAGGTGATTCGCGTACGCCACTCCGCCCTGGCCCCCGAGCGGCTCGAGGTGGAGCATCGTGAGCAGGTGGATGCCGGACAGGTCCTGGGCGAACACGGCGCGCGAGCGCGCACGCAGTCGCCATGGGCAATCGGCGGGCGGTTCGCCCTCTAACTGGATCTCGCCGAACACCGCGGTGTCGAGACCCGCCACCAGCGCCTCGCGCAACTGTGCGGCGAACGCGGCGGAGTCGGACGGCCACTGGATGGTCGCCCGTGCGCGCTCGGCGCGCTCGCTGCGCTGCGAGGAGATGATCAGGCCGAGGCCGTAGGCCACCGGATCGCCGATGAAGGCGGCGCCGGTTGCCACCAGGTCCAGCCGCGGGTCGAGCTCGATCCGGGCGGGCAGGGTGGTGCATACCGGGAACACGCCGTCCCAGGGTTTGGGATCCAGGGGTCTCTGGGGGGCAGCGTTCGCGGCGGGGGCACCGGTGACGGCGACGAACAGCAGCAGGGTAAGGGCAGGGCGCAGGAACATCCGTGGTCCTCCGGGGCGGTGAGCGGCGCGCCGATGATTCCCGTCCCGATGGCAAAAGGAAAGCGGAGGCACACGGCGCCGCCCTCGCACGCGTCCGTGCGCGCCGCCAACGCATTGATCATGATCGAGAAACGGCAGATTCCACCGGCTGGGGGCGGCACCCGGAGGGAGCCGTGCCTAGGTGCGCGGTATCTGGTTTGACTTACAAAATGTATGCTAAACATTACATCCAGTCTGACCCAGGCGAACCCATGCCCGCAGCCGACACGCCCCGCATCCTGCTGATTGCCGCCGCCAGCCTGCTGCTCGGCGTCGCCCTCGCGAACTGGCCCGCGTCCTTGCCCCTGCGGCCCGGCGTGCTCGGTGCGGCCCTGCTGGTCGGCGCCGCGCTGTGGATGCGCCGGCACTGGGCGCGGCGTCGCGCGCAGGTCGGCGATGATCCGTCCGCGGCCGAGCGTCGCCTGTGGCTGTACCTGGTGGGCTCGGGCGTCATCGTCGGCTTCGTCGCCTGCGTGCTGCTCACGCCGGGCTCGGAAGTCCACCGCGCGAACGGCGACACCGGTGGCCTCGATTCGTGGCTGATGCTCGGCGGCGCTGCGGTGGCCTGGTGGATCCTCGCCGAGCCCGACGACGCACGCGACGAGCGCGACCGCGAGATCGCGGCCTACGGGGACCGGGTCGGCTACTGGACCCTGGTGCTGCTGCTGATGGTGTTCCTGCTCGCGCTGGGCTTCGCGCCGCGCGAGCAGATGCAGCGCTTCACGCACTGGCTGATCGCCAACACCCTGCTCAACCTGATCATGGTCGCCGGCCTGGTGCAGTACGTGGCGCAACTGGCGCGCTATGCGCGCGAGCGCCGGCTCGACGACGCGGCCGCGCGCGAATGAGCCCCGCCGCGCGCGGCGAGCCGGGCCGGGTCGGCAACCGCATCCGCCGCCTGCGCTTCGAGCACGACGAGATGACGCAGGAGGCGCTCGCGCAGCGCGTCGGAATCACGCGCCAGACCGTGATCGCGCTGGAGGCGGAGCGCTACGCGCCCTCGCTCGACCTCGCGATGCGGATCGCCGATGCCTTCGGCTGCCGCGTCGACGACGTGTTTTTCCGCCGCGGCCCGGATGGGTCGCCGCTGCCACCGGTTCGCGAAGGAGCGACGCCATGAAGGTCCTGAAGTGGGCTGCGATCAGCCTGTTGGTGCTGGTCGTGCTGCTGGCCGGCTACACCACGTACATCGTGAACAGCGTCGATCCCGACGTGCTGCCCGAGCACCACGGCAAGGTGCAGGTGGCGTTCTACCCCGGGCCTGAGACCGGTGCGCCGAAGCCCCTGCTGGTGCTGTTCGGCGGTGCCGAGGGCGGCAATGCCTGGACCGGCGACCGCTGGGCCGCCGAGCGCCAGCACTTCCTTGACGAAGGCTATGCGCTGCTGGCGCTCGCCTACTTCGGACAGCCCGGCCTGCCGGCCGAACTCGACCGCATCGCGCTGGAGGGCGTGCACGCCGCCATCGTGGACGCCGCCGCGAAGCCGGGCGTCGAGGGCCGCTGCGTCGCGCTGCTCGGTGGATCGAAGGGCGCCGAACTCGCGCTGGTGCTGGCCAGCCGCTATCCCGACATCGATGCGGTGGCCGCGGTGGTGCCCGGCCACGCGGTGTTCGTCGGCCACACGCGCGCGTTCACCACCTCGTCGTTCAGCCACCACGGCGAGCCCCTGCCGTTCGTCCCAATGCCCTGGAGCGCGACCGGTGCGCTGCTGGCCGGCGAGCTGCGCACGGTGTTCGACCACATGCTGGCCGACACCGACGCGGTGGCGCGGGCGGCGATTCCGGTCGAGCAGATCAATGGCCCGGTGTTCCTGCTGTCCGCGACCGACGACGAACTGTGGGATTCGCAGGCCATGTCGGAGGCCATGGTCGCCCGCCTCGCCGAACGCGGCTTTCCGCACCGCTATACGCACGTCGCGATCGAAGGCGGCCACGTCGAGCCGACCCGCCACCTGCACCACGTGCGCGCGTTCCTCGCCGAACACTTGAAGCCGCGTGTCGCCGACGGCTGCAGCCCCTTGCCGCCGACCTGAGCGGCGCGTCGCGCGCGTGGCTGGCGTGGCGGACGCACGGGCCCCCGTGAGGCCTCCGGCGTCGGATCGCCGGCCGGCTTCCATACATGACACACCGTGTCAGGTTCGGGGGCTACTGTGTCGACGTGGACCGCATCCGATGCATCGCAACGGGCGGTAGATCCGGGACGCACGCCTTCGGCGGTCGTCGCGCCTGGCGCGATGGACGCGGGGCGCGGCGAACGCAAGCAGACGCGAGGAGCGAGCGATGCACGCAGTGGACGGCAGCAATGACTTCGACTTCCTGATCGGCGACTGGACCGTGCAGCACCGCCGCCTCGTCGGGCGGCTCGTCGGCTCGAACGAATGGCAGGTGTTCGGTGTCCGCGCCCAGGTCCGAAAACTGATGGATGGCATGGCCAACGTGGACGACAACGAGGTCGACATCCCGTCCGGCACTTACCGCGCCGTGTCCCTGCGGTCGTTCGACCCCGCCACCGGGCAGTGGGCGATCTGGTGGCTCGACGGGCGGCATCCGCACCAACTCGACGTGCCGGTCAAGGGCTCGTTCCGCGACGGCGTGGGGACCTTTCTCGCCGACGACACGCTCGACGGCCGGCCGATCCGCGTGCGCTTCCTGTGGCGCGACACCGACACGCCGGCGCCCCTGTGGGAACAGGCCTTCTCGCCCGACGGCGGCGCGACCTGGGAGACCAACTGGACGATGCGCTTCGTGCGCGGCTGACACCGCGCACGACGATTGAGCGAGCACAGCGCCTTTCAATCGACCTTTAGGGGCATGGCCTTGCCGACCACCTGGTCGGTCGGCAGGGCGCCCCAGAAGCGACTGTCGTGCGAGTTGTCGCGGTGGTCGCCGAGGATGAACCAATGGCCCTCGGGCACCACGATCGGCGCCATCTGCTGCGAGTAGGGCTGGCTGGGCGGGCGGTCGCCGAGGTAGGGCTCCGCCAGCACGCGGCCGTCGATCAACACCTGCCCCGCGTCGATCGCGACCGTCTCGCCGGGCATCCCGATCACGCGCCCCACGATCTCCACGCGCGGGTCGGTCGGGTAGCGGAACGCGATCACGTCGCCGCGGGCCAGCGGATCGAAGCGCGGCGCGAACGTCGACACCCACAGCACCTGACCGGGCCGATAGGTGGGCGTCATCGACTCCGAGCGGATCAGATACACCGTGAAGCCGAGCAGTCGTGCGCGCGGATCGAGCGTCGCCGTACCGAGCGGATTCATCATGTAGAGGCCGACGACCCCGATCAGGAAGGCCGCGAACCCAAGCACCACCTTGCGCAACATCGGTCGTTCCTTCGCACGCCTCAGGCCGTCGTGGACAAGGATACCGATGTCGTCGCGCAGCCCGCACGCGACGCGGTGCTTGGTCCACCGGGCATCGAGCGTGGTCCGCGCGCGGCAGCGGGCATCGACGGGCTCGCGATCAGGGCTCGAAGCCGTTGCGGAAGACCGCGTCCTGGAACACGGTGACCGGCGCCGACTGCAGGATGTAGTAGTCGTTGAAGCCGCGCAGCACGATGGCGCGGAAGGTCAGCGTGCCGGCATCGGTGTCCGGGGCGCGCCAGGTGACGTCCTGCGGCGGCGGCTTGAGCAGCGCGCTCTGGTGGGTCAGCGTGCTGTCGTCCGCGCCCCCGCATTCGGCGAGCAGGCGGTAGTTGAGCAGGTTGAAGGACGTGAACCCGCCCATACGCGTGCCCTGCGCGTCTTCGGCGTACAGCAACAGCCCCTTGAAGGGCGTGGTGCCGGAGATCGTGAGCGTGGCTGGCTGGCCCGGGATGTAGCGGTTCAGTGGCACGCCCGCGGGGCCCTGCAGTTGCAGCGAGTAACCGCCACTGCCCGGCGACGCGATGCCCATCGGCGCGGCGGTCTGCGCGCTGGCCACGCAGGTGCCGCTGCCGGACGAGAACGCCGCGACCGGCGCCGGTGCGGTGGCGAGTGCTGCCAGCAGCATGGCCGCCGATCGGCGGATCGGGGTCGAACGGGGAGCGGCGCGCATCGGATCGGATCCTCGGGTCGTGGAATGCCCACACCGTACGCAGCGCGATGTCGGCAGGATGCATTCAACGGGCACCCGGGCTGCCGCCTCGCGGGCAACGCGTCCGTTTCCGCTGCCGACCGCAACGATACCGCCGGTCGGCCCGCGATGGCCGTGTTGCGCAGGGCTGCGCGACGCTCGACGGATGACGACATCGCCATACGACCGGATCGCGCGCCGCCGCTTCCTCGCCGGCAGCCTCGGCCTCGCGTTCGGCGCCGCCACCGCAACCCGTGTGCGCGCCGGCGGCATCGCGCCGGCATGGCTCGCCGGCCAGCCGCTGAACCACTGGTTTCCGATCCCCGGCACGACGGGCGCGGGCGGATCGGCGATCGACGCCTACAGCAGCTTCACCGTGGTGCCTCCGACCAGCGAGCTGGTGATCGCGGCGGCCGGTGGGCACAACGACAGCGCCGACAACGGCGTGTACTCGATCCGGCTCGACCTCGATGCGCCGACGTGGCGCACGCGGCGCGCCGGCAGCACGGTGTTCCAGCCCAACGTCCTGTACTACGCCGATGGCCTGCCGACCTCGCGCCACACCTACGCCAACATCCACTACATCGCGAGTCGCAATGCCGTGCTGCTGTCGGGTTGCCGCTTCGGCTTCGGCGGCGGCACGCCGAGCGGGCCCGGCATGGACCTGTTCGACCTCACCACCGACCAGTGGCTGCCGCGGTTCACCTTCGCCGACATCACGCCGTTCGACGGCTTCGGCATCGCGCAGGACGCGCAGGGCAACATCTGGACCCAGTCCGGACGTCGCTTCGATGTCGCCACCAACCAGTGGACCCGCCCGGGCAACGGCACGCTCGGCCGTTTTCCCGCGGCCTGCGACACGCGGAGCAATACGCTGTTCTCGCTGCAGTTCGGCGACGGGCAGGGCTTCGACCCGCAGCTCGGCGTGATCGCGCGGCGCATCGACGCGGCCACGGGCAACGGTGGCGCGGTCACCTTCAACCCGAGCCCGGCGCTGGACCAGTTCATCGCCGCGCAGCCGAACTACGCCGGCATGGACTTCGATCCGCATGCGGGGCGATTTTTGTTCTACCACGCCGGCGAGACCGGCAAGGTCTACACGATCACGCCCCGTACGGGCACCGTGTGGGACCTCGGCGTGCTGCCGACCACGGGCATGCCGTCACCCGGCCCGTCGAGCGGCTCCGGCATCCAGAAGCGCTTCCTCCACGTGCCCGCGCTGCGCGGCTTCGTGCTGCTGCCGCAGCGCAGCAGCACCTTGGGAACCTCTGAACAAGTCGCCTGACAATCTACGGCCTCATCGCCAGCGAGACGTCGTTCCAAGTTTCAAGGCGATTTTCGGTGCTTTTTCGCCGGTTCGAGCGGCTTTTCCCCGCCTTATCCGAACTGCGGACGCA
>JAJTHZ010000152.1 GCA_021299185.1 Lysobacteraceae bacterium
CAGCACCCCGTTGTTGGAATGAAGATCGATCGCCGCGTACAGTGTCATCGCCGCCTCCTCCTGCTGCTGGACATGAGCCAGTTAGGTTCCGCTCCTTGGACTGTCCTGTCAGCAGTCGGAGGCGGCGCGATGAGTATTCAGAGTACTGTTCTCCCTGTAGCCTCCGCGCACTGAACGGTCGGTCGCGAAAACTGTACTCTGACTCCGGTTCTTCACTCAGGGCAGGTGAAGCGCGGGCGGTATCAGGAGATTGCCCAGCCGAACGCCGCGCTCGACATCATGCTCCATCGACAGCGGACGCGTCGGCGCAAACGTCTTCAGCAGCGCACCGAACTGCTTCGCCGGCACGACACAGGTCCCGGCGACCGCCACCTGGGCCGGCACGAACGCCGAACTGAAGTTCGTCTCGATGGTGAGGCCATCCGCATCGGCGGTCAGCCGCATGGTGCGGTCGCGAATCCGCTTGGTCGGATGCTTCCGGGCGATCGCCTTCAGGGCCTCGATGGTCATGTCCGGTCGAATCGCCAAACTCATGTCGATCCCTCTCTGCAGGGAATCTGTGGGCCGCTGCGCGTGCGGCTTAGGTATAGTCTGTCGCCCTCGGATCGGAAGCCGCAACATGGGTCTTCACCGCGAACTCCCCAAGTCGCCGTACGACGTTCCGCGACCGGAGCACCGCTGGTTCCCCGCCGACGAGGCGCTGCGACAGACCGCCTACGAGAAGCTGCTTCCTCCGCTGGTCGCGCGCATCCGCGAGGGCGTCTCCGAGTGGCGAGACGCCGGCTATCCCGGCGTGTCGGACACCTCGCGCGCCCTGCTGCAATGGTGGTTCCACACGCCGCATCTGGTCGACGCGACCGACGGCACGGCAACGCCGTTCCGCTACTACTTCGCCCAGCGCGAGGCGGTGGAGACGGTCATCTGGCTCTATGACGTGCGAGGGGTGCGCGACAAGTTCGATCTGATGCGCTACGACACCTCGGGCGCCGTGTCCGCCGGCATGTTTCCGGAAGACTGGCCGCGCTTCGTCGCGAAGATGGCCACCGGATCCGGCAAGACCAAGGTTCTTTCGCTGCTCATCGCCTGGAGCTACTTCCACCGGCTGTACGAAGATGGCTCGACCCTGTCGCGCAACATCCTGCTGATCGCGCCCAACATCATCGTGCTGGATCGCCTGCGCACGGACTTCGACGGCCTGCGCATCTTCTTCAATGACCCGGTCCTGCCGGACAACGGTGTCGCCGGCCGCAACTGGCGCGACGACTTCCAGATGGCGCTGCACATCCAGGATGACGTGCGTGTCGTCCGCCCGGTCGGCAATCTGTTCCTGACCAACATCCATCGCGTCTACCTCGGTGATGTGGTGGAACCCTCCATCGAAGACGACGACCTGCGCGACTACTTCCTCGCGCCCTTCGGCCCCAAGCCGGTCGGCAAGACCACCGACAGCAAGGTCGACCTCGGCGAGATCGTGCGCGAGATCGACGAGCTCGCCGTGTTCAACGACGAAGCCCACCACGTTCACGACGATCGGATGGCGTGGTTCAAGAGCATCCAGGACATCCACCACCGGATGCTGCAGAAGGACACGCGCCTGTCGCTGCAGATCGACGTCACCGCCACGCCCAAGCACGACAACGGCGCGATCTTCGTGCAGACGGTGTCCGACTACCCGCTGGTCGAGGCCATCCACCAGAACGTGGTCAAGCACCCGACCCTCCCGGACGCCGCCAGCCTCTCGCGCCTGAGCGAGCAGCAGAGCGCGATCTTCAGCGAGCGCTACACCGACTACCTGCGCCTCGGCGTCGAGGAATGGCGCGTGTCCTATGCCGAGCACGAGCAGCTCGGCCGCAAGGCGGTGCTGTTCGTGATGGTCGACGACACCCGCAACTGCGATGAGGTCGGTGCCTTCCTCGAACGCACGGCGCCGGAACTGCAGGGCGCCGTGCTGGTGATCCACACCAAGAAGAACGGCGACATCGCCGAAGCCGCCACCGGCAAGGACAAGGAAGAACTCGAACGGCTGCGCAAGCAGGCCAACGCCATCGATACGTGGGACAGCCCCTACAAGGCCATCGTGTCCGTCCTCATGCTCAAGGAAGGCTGGGACGTACGCAACGTGACGACCATCGTCGGCCTGCGCGCCTACAGCTCCAAGGCGAACATCCTGCCCGAACAAACCCTGGGTCGCGGCCTGCGCCGCATGTACTTCGGCAGCGACACGCCGGAGTACGTCTCGGTGATCGGCACCCCGGCCTTCATTGACTTCGTGCAGTCGATCCAGTCCGAGGGCGTGGAGTTCGAGCGCAAGCCCATGGGCGGCGGCGCCACGCGGGCCGATTCGCTGGTGGTCGAGGTCGACGCCACCAACGAGGACAAGGACCTCGACGCGCTGGACATCGAGATTCCACGGCTGTCGCGCCGCTACAGCCGCGAATTCAAGGACCTGGCTCTGCTCGACATCGCGACCATCCCCGAATGGCGGATGGCGCTCAAGCCCTTCAGCCCGGAGGAAACCCGCGAGATCGTGTTCCAGACCATGCTCGACGGTGAGGAGCACCACCGCGTCGAACTCGACGGGCTCGGGCCCGTGGACCATCGCGCCGTGGTCGGCTTCTTCGCGCGGCAGATCCTGAAGGACCTGCGCCTCGTCGGCGGCTACGACCTGCTCTATCCGCGGGTGCGCGACTACATCCGGGATCGTCTGTTCGAAGGCGGGCCGGTGTCGCTCGATGACCCGGTCGTCTTGCGCAACCTCGCCGAGCCCGCCCCAGCCAAGCAGGTGTTCGATGCCTTCAAGAAAGCGATCAACGCGCTCACCGTGCGCGAAACCGGCTCCTCGCGGATCGAATCGATGATCCGCCTGCGCGACACGCGGCCTTTCCGCACCGAGCCGCGCGAGTACCTCCCCGCCAAGCGCTCGATCTTCAACCGCATCGTGCCCGAGGCCACCGGCGGCGGCTTCGAACTCGCGTTCGCGCACTTTCTCGACCATGCGCCGGACGTCGCGGCCTTCGCCAAGAACTACCTCGCGGTCGGCTTCAAGATCGACTACGTGCGCGCCGACGGCGACCTCGCGCATTACATCCCGGACTTCTTGGTGAAGGCCAACGACGGCACGATCTGGATCGTCGAGACCAAGGGCCGGGTCGAGATCGACGTGCCGCACAAGATGAAGCGGCTCAAGCTGTGGTGCGAGGACGCAACATCCGCCAGCCAGCCCCAAGGCGGCCCGACCTACCGCTTCCTGTTCATCGATCAGGCGGGGTTTGAAGCCCACAAGCCCAAAGCGCTGGGCGACCTCGTGGCGAGCTTCCGGGACTACCAATGACGGGGCTCGTTGCAGTTCGTTGCCAATTGAGCAACACTTGTTGCCATTATGGCAACGAAAAGGCCTCGCAGCCCAGCATCCCGCCCCAGGGACGCGGCCCGATTGCTGTTCAGCGAGACGCACCTGCGGTTGCTGGGCGTACTTGCGCTGCGGCCGGACGAGACCTTTCACGTCCGCGAACTCGAACGCCAGACGGGGATGAATGCGGGAACGCTCTCACGCGCCTTGCGGCGCATGGAAGCGGCCGGCCTGGTCGCGACACGCTGGATCGGAAACCAGCTCCACTTCGCCATCGACCCGGAATGCTTCATCCTTCCGGAGTTGCAGGGCATCGTGCGCAAGACGGTCGGCCTTGCGGATGTCCTGCGCGATGCCTTGCTTCCCTTGCAGAACCAGATCGAGGCCGCATTCGTTTTCGGGTCGATGGCCGCCGGCACCCAAGGCCCGCGCAGCGACGTCGATCTGATGATCGTGGGCGACGTGAGCTTCGACGACATCGTCATGGCAATCCAGCGGCCGCAGGAAATCCTGGGCAGGCCCGTCAATCCCGCGATCTACCGCGCGGCCGACTTCGCAGCCAAGCGCGCAGCCGGCCACCCGTTCCTGACGCGCGTGCTGTCCGAGCCACGCCTCATGCTCTTGGGCACCATCGATGAACCTCGAGAATCTGCTTGAGCGCGGGCTCAAGCGCCACCAGCCGTCGCGCGTGGAGATCCAGCGCCTGCTGGAGGCAGCCGCCCGCGCCCTTGCCGACGCGCGACGGGAAATCAACAGCCCTGATACGCGCTTCGACTGCGCGTACAAGGTCGTCATGCAGTGCGCGCTCGCGGCGATGAAGGCCAACGGCTTCCGGCCCGAAACGCGGCCGGGCCACCACATGCTGCTGGTCCAGTGCCTGCCCCGGACGCTGGGGATCGAACCGGCGCGGATGCTGGCGCTCGACAAGCTGCGCGAAAAGCGCAACCTGGCGGACTACGAAGGCGATCCCATCGACGACGTCAGCGCGGCCGCGTGCGTCGATCATGCCGCGCGCCTGCTCGACGACGTCGCCGCCTGGCTGGCCGCACATCGAAAGGACCTCGCATGAGCAAGCCCACCAAACCCGCCTACGAGCTGACCGACGCCGAAAAGCGCGACCTCGTGCAACTGATCCAGGCCGGTCGCCCGCTGCCGGACAAGTACCGCTTCATCCTGTTCGAGGACAAGCGCGAAGTGGAGCTCGTCTGGAATGGGAAAACCGCCGACGTCTGCACCGCGGTGCTGCCCTTCCAGACCCTGGAACACGTGGACGAGCCGCGCCAGGAGACCCGCACCCAGGGTGAGCTGTTCGACGCCCGTGGTCGCCAGGCCCAGGGCTGGACCAACAAACTCATCTGGGGCGACAACAAGCTGATCCTGTCCTCGCTCAAGGCCGGCGCCCTGCGCCGCCAGATCGAGGACGCGGGCGGACTGAAGCTGATCTACATCGACCCGCCCTTCGACGTTGGCGCCAACTTTTCGATGGACATCGAGATCGGCGGCGAGACCTTCCACAAGGAAGCGAATCTGCTGGAGCAGATTGCATATCGGGATACGTGGGGGCGCGGAACGGACAGCTTTCTGTCGATGATCGCTGAACGACTGTCACTGCTTCGAGACCTGCTTCACGCAGATGGCTCGATCTACGTTCATTGCGACTGGCGCGTCAATGCTCACTTGCGCCTAGTTATGAATGAGGTTTTTGGGACGTCCGCGTTCCGGAATCAAGTCGTCTGGAAGCGAACGGGCGCACGGAGCGGCACAGTTGGGTTCAACACGATTGACGATACGCTGCTCTACTATGTGCGGTCAGATCAGGCGTGCTGGAATACTCAGTATGTCGACTATGACGCGGAGTACGTCTCGAATTACTTCAAGAACGAGGACCCCAACGGTCAGCGATATCAGTTGGTGACGCTGACAGCGCCACAAATCCGAAGCGGAAGCTCAGGTCAGCCATGGCGCGGTATCAATCCGTCCGCATCGGGTCGCCATTGGGCAGTCCCGGGATACATGCGCCCAGCCCTTGGCGATGTTGATCCCAGCAACGTGCAGGCCGCTCTCGACCGCCTTGAGGAAATGGGGCGCATTGCGTGGCCCAAGAAGAAGGCAGGCGTACCCCGATTTAAGCAGTACCTTGACGACCTACCAGGCGTCGAGTTGCAGACAGTGTGGACGGACATAAGCCCTGTCGGACCTCAAGCAAAGGAGCGCGTAGACTATCCGACGCAGAAGCCGGAGGCGCTGATCGAACGCATCATCAAGGCCAGCAGCAACGAAGGCGACCTCGTCGCCGACTTCTTCTGCGGCAGCGGCACCACCGCCGCGGTCGCGGAGAAGCTCGGCCGCAAGTGGATCGCCACCGATCTTGGCAAGTTCGCCATCCACACCACGCGCAAGCGCCTGATCCAGGTGCAGCGGGAACTCAAGGCCGCCGAAAAACCCTTCCGCGCCTTCGAGGTACTCAATCTCGGCCGCTACGAGCGTGCCGCCTACCTGCACGTGGGCGGCCGGCTCACGGCCGAGCAGCGCGAGCAGGCGCTGGCCACCAAGGAAACCGAGTTCCGCGCCCTGATCCTGCGCGCCTATCGCGGCGAGGCGGTCGAGGGGGATGCGTTCTTCCACGGCAAGCGCAACGGGCGACTCGTGGTGATCGGCCCCATCAACCTGCCGATCGGCCGCTTGTTCGTCGAGGAAGCCATCGTCGAGTGCCGCAAGCGCGGCGCCACCCGCGTGGATCTCCTCGCCTTCGAGTTCGAGATGGGCCTGTTCCCCGCGGTGCTGGAGGAAGCCAAGCAGAAGGGCATCGACCTCACCCCGCGCTACATCCCTGCCGAGGTGTTCGACAAGCGCGCCGTCGACCGCGGCCAGGTCGTGTTCCACGACGTGAGCTTCGTCGAGGCCACGCCGCGATACGCCAAGGGGCGCTCGCGCGAGGACAAGCTCACGGTGCAGATCGAACTCACCGACTTCTCGGTCTACTACACCCAGGGCGCCGCCGAGGCCGCGCTCGCCGCGATGAAGGAAGGCAAGAGCGAGGTCATCTGCGAGCAGGGCCAACTGGTCAAGCTCAGCAAGGGCAAGGACGGCGTGGTCAAGCGCGAAGTCCTCACCAAGGCATGGACCGACTGGGTCGACTACTGGGCGGTCGACTTCGACTACACCAGCCGCCGCGAGGTCATCCGCGTCCCCCGCGCCGCCGGCGTCGACGGCGTCCTGCCCGGCTTCGAGCCGCCGCAGGGCGAACTCGCGATGGACTTCGAAGAACGCTGGACCGGCGGCTACATCTTCGAAAACGAATGGCAGTCCTTCCGCACCCGCCAGGACCGCAAGCTAGACCTGATCACCGCCCCGCACACCTACGACCGCCCCGGCCGCTACACCGTCGCCGTCAAGGTCGTCGACATCTTCGGCAACGACACCATGACCCTGGTGCCGGTCAACGTGGGATGATGGGGCTCGACGCTTTCCGGCTGACCGTGCCCCTTGCTGACCTACCGATGACCCCGCTCACTGACGCCGAACTGCACGCGCTGCTCGATGATCTCGAGTCTGATCGTGTAGAGCGCAAGAGGGCTTGGGCAGGCGACGCACCCGAAAAGGTGCGTCAGGCCGTCTGCGCTTTCGCAAACGATTTGCCTGATCACGGAAAACCGGGCGTTGTGATCATCGGCGCGAACGACGATGGCACGCCAGCAGCTATCGCGGTCACCGACCAACTGCTCAAGACCCTCGCCGACATCAAGACTGACGGCAAGACGGTTCCGCCACCCACAGTCACGGTCGAGCAACGTGTGCTGAAGGGTGCGCCGATGGCGGTGATGACCGTTTGGCCCGCCGATTCTCCGCCGGTCCGCTACGAGAGCCGCACCTGGATCCGGATCGGACCGCGCCGGGGGTGGGCCACGGCGCAGGACGAGCGCGTGCTTTCCGAGAAGCGCCGTTATCGCGACCGAACGTTCGACACCCACCCGATCCACGGCTGTCCGCTGGACGAGTTGAACCGGGTCCAGTTCGAGTCCGAATTCCTGCCGCAGGCCGTCGCCCCTGATGTGCTGGCGGCCAACGAGCGCAGCTACGTGCAGCGGCTCGCCGCTCTAGGCATGGTCGCCAGCGTGGATGAACCCGTCCCGACGGTCGTCGGCGTGCTGACGCTCGGCAAGTCCGTGCTGAGCTGGGTCCCCTGCGCCTACATCCAGTTCCTGCGGGTGATGGGAACCGAGTGGGGCGACCCGATCGGCGACGAGCAGGTCATCGACGGCACGCTCGACCAGGTTCTGCGCCGGCTTAACGACAAGCTGAAGGCCACCCTGGCGACCGCGGTCGACTTCACCAGCGCCGCGACGGAAGTTCGCACGTCGCCGTACCCGCTGTCCGCGCTGCAGCAGATCTGCCGGAACGCCGTCATGCATCGCACCTACGAGGCGACCAACGCCCCCGTGCGCGTGATGTGGTTCAACGACCGGATCGAAGTGCACAGCCCCGGCGGCCCGTTCGGCATCGTGAACGCGCAGAACTTCGGGCAACCCGGCATCGGCGACTACCGCAACCCGGCCATCGCGGGCGTGCTTCGCACGTTGGGCTTCGTGCAGCGCTTCGGCTTCGGCATCGCCGAGGCCCGGCGCAGCATGGCCGCCAACGGCAACCCACCGCCCGAGTTCCAGGTCGAGCAGAACCATGTGCTTGCCATCCTGAGGGCGCCAGCATGACGGTGCAGGTTCTCACCTTCTTCAACAACAAGGGCGGCGTCGGCAAGACGTCGCTGGTCTTCCATCTCGCGTGGATGTTCGCCGAACTCGGCAAGCGCGTAGTCGTCGTCGATCTCGATCCGCAGGCCAACCTGACCTCGGCCTTCCTGCCGGAAGACGACCTGGAGTCCCTGTGGGAGGGTGGCGCCAGGACCGGCGGCAACGCCACCATCTACCAGTGTCTTCGCCCGCTCACCGAAGTCGGCGACATCGGCGACGCCCAGACGCAACGCATCACAGCCGGCCTCCATCTGGTGCCCGGCGATCTTGCCCTTGCTGGCTTCGAGGATTTCCTTTCGCAGGAATGGCCCGGCGCCCTCGGCTCCGGCTCGCTGTTCCGCCCGTTTCGCGTATTGACGGCGTTTTGGCAGGTGGCGCAGAAGGCTGCACTCCAGCACTCGGCCGACCTCATCATGTTCGACGTCGGCCCCAACCTCGGTGCGATCAACCGCTGCGCGTTGATCGCATCCGACTTCGTGATCGTTCCGCTGGCGGCGGACCTGTTCTCGTTGCAGGGACTTCGCAACCTCGGGCCGACCCTGAAGCGATGGCGCTCGGACTGGGACAAGCGCCGAAGCAACTGGCCGGATCCGGCGTTCCCGCTGCCATTGGGCCTGATGCAGCCTCTGGGCTACGTGCTGATGCAGCACATGGAGCGTTTGTCGCGACCCGTCCGTGCGTACCAGAAGTGGGCCGACCGCATCCCCGGTACGTACCACACCGAACTCGGAGGCGCCGAGGGCGTCGCTGAGAACCCTCCGGACGATCCGAACTGCCTGGCGCGACTGAGGCACTTCAGGAGCCTCGTTCCGATGGCCCAAGAAGTACGGAAGCCGATCTTCAGACTGACACCCGCGGACGGCGCCATCGGCGGCCACTCTGCCGCCGTCGGCGACGCACGAGGGGATTTCCAGCGCCTTGCCAACCGCATCCTCGAACGGATCGCCGCGGCGCGGCCCGCTACATGACCGTCACCCGCAACGATCCCTGCCCCTGCGGCAGTGGCCGCAAGTACAAGCACTGCTGCCTCGCCCGCCAGGCGGCGGCGCCGACGGAGCTGAGCGCGGCGCTCTGGCGGCGCGTGCGCCGCGAGCTGGATGGCTTCCCGGATCGCATGTTGCGCTTCGTGCTCGATGCTTATGGAGACGGCGCCTTCGACGAGGCATGGGCGGCGTTCGGCGCCTCTGCTCAAGACTGGCCGGACTTCGACCCCGCGACCGAACTGGCGCCGGTGTTCCTGCCGTGGATGTACCACGCCTGGTCACCCGACCCCGCGGCGACCGCGGTGGCCGACCCGACACTGCACGGCGTGCCACCGACCCGCGCGTGGCTGGCGCGCAAGGGTCGGCATGCGGACCGCGAACTGGTGCGCTATCTGGAAGGCTGCCTGCGCGAGCGCTTCGGCTTCCACGAGGTGATGGACTGCGACCCGGGCGTGGGCTTGGTGGCGCGCAGCCTCTGGGACGACTCATCGGCCAAGGTACTCGAGGCCTCCGCCTCGCACAGCCTCGCCGTCGGCGACATGATCTACGGGCAACTGGTGCCGGTCGGCGACTTCCGGATGATGGAGGCCTGCGCGTCCCGCGTGTTCCGGCCCGCCGACCGTGCGGAGGCGATCGGCCTGGTTCGCCGGCTGGTGGCGCACCGCGCAGAGCGCCCGCCGGATGCGGACCGCGACGCACTTCGGGACACCGAAGACCGGGCGGTGCGCAGGCACTTGCTCGATGTGCTGGAGCGCATGGACCGGCCGACCGAACTTCGCAATACCGACGGCGACCTGTTGGCGCCGCAAACCCTGCACTTCCGCATCGCGTCGCCGCGGGACGCGTTCGCTGCCTTGTCCGTGCTGGACGTGATTGGCGCCGAGCGGAGCCGCCAACTGGCGCCGAGGCCCGGCGGCGATCCTGGCGATTTCGAGATCGGCTTCGACTGGTCTTGCCGCGGCAATGCGATCGGCGCGGGATGGGACAACACGGTGCTCGGACGGTTCGAGATCGTCGGCCACAGCCTCTCGCTCGACGTGAACTCCGACGAGCGTGCCGCGCTGGGACGGGAGCTGGTCGAAAAGGCGCTGGGCGCCCAGGTCGAGTACCTGCGCACGCAGCGGCGACCCACGCCCGCACCGCGCGGCGGTGCGCAGGTCACGTTGTCGACGACCGCACTGGACGCCGATACCCCGGAAGCGGCACGGCAAGCGGTCGCCGACATGCTCGAAAAGCACTACGCGAACTGGCCGGACATGCCGCTGCCGGCGCTCGGCGGACGCACGCCGCTGCAGGCTGTCGCCGAACCGACGGGCCGCGCGATGGTCGCGGCTTTGGTCGACCAGATCGAGCGCGGCAGCGGCAAGGGCGGTCCGACCCTTGCGGGAGCGGTCATCGAGCGCCTGCGCGCGCGCCTCGGCCTGTAAAAGCCGCTCAACGCGCCTGCGGCTGCGACGACGAGCACCGGGCGATGATCCGCGCCAGCTGCAACTCGGTGGCCAAGGTCGTCGTGTTCCCGCTGCAGGACGTGCGTAAGCGTCCGGTGACCACACCTTGCCCTCGCCACCCCGCGCGAATCTGGCCGTCGCCTTACCCCGCCGCCGGCCGCCACGTGTGCGGCAGCAGCGTCCCGATCTCGCTGTCCTTGGTCGTCGGCAGCCGCGTGAGCA
>JAJTHZ010000036.1 GCA_021299185.1 Lysobacteraceae bacterium
ATGTGCTCACGCGGCTGCCGACGACCAAGGACAGCGAGATCGGGACGCTGTTGCCGCACACGTGGCGGCCGGCGGCGGGGTAAGGCGACGGCCAGATTCGCGCGGGGTGGCGAGGGCAAGGTGTGGTCACCGGACGCTTACCGACGACGTGCTCAGCACGGGATTCCACGCCGTATCCAGCACCAGGGTGTTGGCGTCGTAGCGTGCGGGGCCGGTGCGCGGCTGGCCCTCGGCGCTGGTGAATCCACCCACCAGCAGCAGGCTCTGCGTCGCAGGATCGAACAGGGTGCCGCTGACCAGTCCGGTGAGCAGCGGGCGATATCCGCTATCCATGGTGCCGCTGGCGAGGTTCATCCGCGCATAGCCCGAGAGGGTCGGGCTGACGCCGGTGACCTGGAAACTGCCGTACCAGTACAGGTGCGGACCCGCCACCTCGAGGTTTCCTACCACCTGCGAGTAGGCGATCGAGAACCCCGGCAGCACCGCGCCGGTCGCCGGGTCGAGGCGCCGCACGCTGTTGGTGCTGCGATCCGCGATGTACAGGGCCTGGCCGACATGCAGGGCGGCGGCGCTGATGTCGACGTTCGGTGGGCGGAAACTGCCGTCGACGCTGCCGTTGGGCGCGAGCCGGAAGAGATTGCGGCGGGCTGCGCCGTTGACGCGCTCGAAGGTTCCGGCGACGTAGGCACCACCACCCGGGTCGGTGTGGATCGACGTCAACAGGCCCGGCAATGCAGCTTCGGGTGCCGCGCCGAGCGTGTCGAGGCTGCCGTTGGCGTCGAGCGGCGCGAGGCCGAGACGCACCGCCCCGCCGCTCAGCCGCGCGAAGCTGCCGCCGATCAGCAGGCGACCGCCGCCGTCGCCGGGCGCGATGCTGATCGCCTGTGCGGACACTTCCGAAGTCTCGGTGTCGGCCAGCGGGTCGAACGCCGTGTCGATCGCGCCCGTCGCGCGGTCGATGCGCAGCAGTCGCCGCTGCACGGATGCCGGGCCCAGCGTGGCGGTGAGGCGGGCCTGGGAACTGCCGAGGTAGAGGTGCGTGCCGACCACCCGGGCCAGCCCGACGGTCCCCGAGAGCGCGGTGGTGATGGCGGGGTCGAGCGTGGCCGCCGCGTCGCGGCCGATCCGCGCCAGGTTGGCGCGGGCGCTGCCACGCACGCTGCTGAATTCGCCGGCGATGAACAGGCCGTCGGCGTCGAGGGCGAGCCGTCGCACCACCCGGCTGCTGCCGCCGAGCTGGGCGTCCCAGGCGTCGGCGCTGCCGTCGCCCGCCACCGCGATGCGGCCCACGGTGGCGCGCGGCGCGCCGCCCAGCGTGGTGCCGTTGCCCGCGACGTAGACGAAGCCGTCGCCGGGCGCCAGCAGGTCGAGCACGGTGTAGTTGTGGGTCACGATCCAGCCGGCGTCGATCACGCCGGACGTCGACACCTTGGCGAGGCGGTTGCGCGCCGTGCCATTGAGGCTGGTGAAACTGCCGCCCAGCAGCAGCGCGTCGCCGTCGATCTCGATCCGGGTGATCTGGCCGCCGGCGTTCGGCGTGATCGCGGGAAAGCCGGCATCCAGACTGCCGTCGGCCGCGAGCCGCACCAGGCGCGCGCCATTGCAGGCATACACGCGACCCTGTGCGTCGACCACGAAATCGAGCGCGTTGGGGAGGCCCGCGCTGAAGGTCGGATCCAGCGCACCGTCGATTTGCAATCGCACGGTGCCATCGACCGCCCGCCCGGCCATGCGGTCGAACAGCCCGCCGACCAGATAGCGCCCGTCGGCCAGTCGCAGGATGGTGTCCACGCGCCCGGGGCGCAGCAGCGCGTGGTCCGGCTGCGGCAGGGGCTGGACCACGAACGACTGCGCGCTCGCCGCAGCGACGGTGACGGCCAGCGCGAGGCCGACCACGGAGGGACCGATCTGCCGCACCCAGGACCTGCTGCCCATCATCGCGCCTCGCCGAATGGTCGTCGTGAGGCTGGGGGAGCCCCGACTTGGCGCCCCGTCCCGCCAACCGGACCGATCGGTCGTTGACGATGTGGTGTCTCGATGCCTCCCCCTGGGATGCACGGTGCGATCGACTGGGCGATCCTCGGCGGGTACACGCTAGCGCCCGGGACCTCGCGACCCCGCGCCCGATTCTCATCGCGGTTCGGCGCCGGCCGCGCGTGGCCGGCCGGCCGAATCAGGGTTCGAAACCGTCGCCGAAGATCGCCGGCGCGGCGCCCGCGACGGTCACGCGAGTGGCAGGGAAGTTGAGATAGAACCACCAGCCCGTCACGCCATCGAGGACGTCCTTGTCGCTGTGCGCCGCGCAGGCGCCGGTGCCGCCGGGCAGCAGCGACGACAGCGGACGGCCGCCGATCAGCGGCAGCGACGCCGGCAGGATGGTGTTGTCGGCATCGGTCTCGGAAATGAAGCCGCGCAGCAGGCCGTTCGTCAGTTCGGTTGCCGGCGTGCCAACGAAGGTCGCCGAAAGCGCGACCTGCCGCAGCGTCACCGGCACGCCGCCGAGGTCGAGCGTGAGGTTGCCGGTCGGCGAGGCGAAACAGGGCGTGGTCGGCACGGTCAATGCGGGCGTGTAGGGGCGCAGCGTGCCCGGCAGCGCGGCGAGGCAGGCCGCGGGCGGACCGAGCGCCGCATCGCCGGCCACCGCCGAGGCAAGCACCGGCGTGCAGGTCGTGCCGGTTGCCGGCGCGCTGCACTGCGCGCCGCCGAAGTCGATCAGGTTGCTGGCCTGGCTGGTGTCGAGCGGCAGGAACTCGACCAGATAGGAAAGGTCCAGACTGCCGTCGCCGTCGCCATCGGTCTGGATCCGCGTCTGCAGGGTGCCGTTGACCGAGAAGCCGAGCAGTGGCGTGTCGGTGATGTCGCGGCAGCCGAAGGCATCGACGAACAGGTGCGGGTCGCGCAGGTCGAGGTCGGCGAAGCGGAAGCCGGCGGGCGACTGGGCGCTGGACGCTGTGGTCGTGGCGAGCAGGAGCGCGCCGAGGGCGGCCGTGACGGCGCGACACCGGAAGACCGATTGGCAGGGCATGACAGGCTCGTTCGCATTGCGGCGTCCCCGCGCCGCGACCGGCGCATCGTGGGCCATCGCTGGCGTTGCTGCAACGTGCTCGATGCCGGGCGTCGAGGCGAACGACCGGTGGGCCGGCGCTACACTCGCTGGATGCGCATCGAACTCACCGACTTCGCCCGAGGCCGTCTGTTCCCGCGCCAGCCACGACGCAACACGATCCAGGACATCACGCCGGAACAGTTCGAGCGTTATCTCAACGACCATGAACCGCTGGCCGTGCTCGACGGCTATGCGTCATTCTGCAAACTGCACGTGCACCGCAACTGGACCTCGACCCGCCTGATCGCTGTGCCGATCACCGAGGCCAACCGGCACCTGCTGCGCTCGGGCTACGAGGCACGCACGCGCGATGAACTGCCGGTGCTGGTGCGCTGGTTCGAGGGCGTCGAGCCGCCGGTCGCGGACTATCTGATCGTGATCGTTTACGACCGCGCGCAGCTGGCGAAGGAGGGCACGTCGATCGCCGGCGACTGGGGCGTGGTCGGCTGCATGTACACCGCCACGCCGGAGGAACTCCCGATGGCCCCGATCACCATGATGCGCAATGCCCTCGGGGTGGGCGAGGGGGGCTCCGGGGTGCCGCTCGACCGCGCGGCCTACGCGCGCAGCGTGGCCTTCTGGGAAAGCCACGCGAACTGGCGCGGCTGACCGGCGGCGCAACGACTTCCGGCATATGCCGCGGCCCGCCGGGCGGTTCAGGCTAGGGCTTTCCCCGAACGCCGGACGAAGCCATGCCCACGACCCGCCGCGACCTGCTGAAACTCACCTCCCTTGCCGCGGCCGCAGCGGCGCTCCCGTCGCTGGCGTTCGCGCAGGCGACTGCCGGAGCGATCCCGAAGGCGGCGAAGCCCCTGAAGATCCTGATCCTCGGTGGTACCGGTTTCACGGGCCCGTTCCAGGTCGCCTACGCGCTGGCACGCGGCCACGAGGTGACGATCTTCAACCGCGGCAAGCGGCCCTCGCCGGAATGGCCGGGCAAGGTCGAGCAGTTGCTCGGCGACCGCAACACCGGCGACCTGAAGTCGCTGGAGGGGCGCGAGTGGGACGTGTGCATCGACAACCCGACCAGCGTGCCGTTCTGGGTGCGCGACGCCGGCAAGGTGCTGGCCGGCAAGGTCAAGCACTACCTCTTCGTGTCCACGATCTCGGTTTACGCCGACGGGTCCAAGGCCGGCATCGACGAGTCGGCGGCGGTCGCGGAGTACAAGGGCAAGGATGCGATGGCGGAAACGATGGACACGCTGCGCGCCGACATCGGCGGGCTGTACGGCCCGTTGAAGGCGCTGAGCGAGGTCGAGGCGCGCAAGCAGTTCGGCGACAAGGTCAGCATCGTGCGTCCCGGCTTCATCGTCGGTCCGCGCGACGAGACCGACCGCTTCACCTACTGGCCCAAGCGCATCGCGCAGGGTGGCGAGGTGCTGGTGCCGGGTGACGGCGACGACCCGGTGCAGATCATCGACGGCCGCGACCTCGGTGAGTGGATGGTGCGGCTGGCCGAGAACGGCACCACCGGCACCTTCAACGCCTGCGGTCCCGACTACATCCTGACCACCGATGCGATGGTGCACGGCTGCCATGCCGTCACCGGCGGGCCGGTCACGTTCACCCACGTGCCGGCTGCGTTCCTCGAGGAGCAGCAGGTCGGCCTGCCGATCTGGGTGCCGCGCGAAGGCACGCCGTTCTCCGGTTACGGCAAGGTGAGCAACGCGAAGGCGATCGCCGCCGGTCTCACCTTCCGCCCGCTCGCGACCACGGTCGCCGACCTGCTGGCCTGGTACCGCGGTCTGCCGGCCGAGCGTCAGGCCGAAGTGCGCGCGGGCATCCCGCGCGACAAGGAGGCCGAGGTCCTCGCGGCGTGGAAGGCGAAGCAGACCGGTTGAGCATCACCGCGTCGCCACGCCATCCACGGTCGCGGAGACCGGGGCACTGTTGATGGCGTTCGGGCGAGAGGCCCTGGTCGCGCGCAAGCGCGCTCCTACGTGCGGTGGCGCTTATGTAGGAGCCCGCTTGCGGGCGA
>JAJTHZ010000201.1 GCA_021299185.1 Lysobacteraceae bacterium
CCATTCGCCATTCGCCCTTCGCCATTCGCCATTCGCCATTCGCCATTCGCCATTCGCCATTCGCCATGCGCCATGCGCCATGCGCCATTCGCCGCTCCACCCGTACCTGAGCCCACCCTCATGCTGAAGATCGACAACCTCCACGTCCGCGTCGCCGGCCGCGAGATCCTCAAGGGGCTCAGCCTCGAGGTCGCCGCGGGCGAGGTGCACGCCATCATGGGCCCGAACGGCGCCGGCAAGTCGACGCTGGGCAACGTGCTCGCCGGGCGCGAGGGCTACGAGGTCACCGCCGGCAGCGTGACCTACCAGGGCCAGGACCTGCTCACGCTGGCGCCGGAAGCGCGCGCGGCGGCTGGTGTGTTCCTCGCCTTCCAGTACCCGGTCGAGATCCCGGGCGTGAACAACACCTATTTCTTGCGCGCCGCGCTCAATGCGCAGCGCAAGGCGCGCGGCGAGGCGGAACTGGATTCGATGCAGTTCCTCAAGCTGGTGCGCGAGAAGCTGCGCGTGCTGCACGTGTCCGACGAACTGCTGCACCGCGCGGTCAACGAAGGCTTCTCCGGCGGCGAGAAGAAGCGCAACGAGATCTTCCAGATGGCGGTGCTGGAGCCGAAGCTGGCGATCCTGGACGAGACCGACTCCGGCCTCGACATCGACGCGCTCAAGCTGGTGGCCGAGGGCGTCAACCGCCTGCGCGACCCGGCGCGCGCCTTCGTGGTGATCACCCACTACCAGCGCCTGCTCGACTACATCGTGCCCGACCGCGTGCACGTGCTGGCGGAAGGCCGGATCGTGCAGTCCGGCGACCGCGACCTGGCGCTGAAGCTCGAGCAGCAGGGCTACGCCTGGCTCGCCGAGCGCAAGCTCGCGGGCGCGGCATGAACGCCTTCGTGCGGACCCTGCTCGACGCCGCCGCCGACGTCGAGCGCGGCTCGCCGCAGTGGCTGGCCGAGACGCGCCGCGCCGCACGCGAGGACTTCGCGCGGCGCGGGCTGCCCGGACCGCGCGACGAGCCCTGGAAGTACACCAACCTGCGCGCGCTGGAATCGCGCGTGCCGCGGGTCGGCGATCCGGACGCGGCGACGCGGGTGGTCGACGTCGCCGGATTCGAACTGCCCGGCTGCCACGGCCCGCGGCTGGTGTTCGTCAACGGCGTGTTCCGCGCCGACCTGTCGCAGGTCGGCGCGCTGCCCGCGGGCGTCGAACTCGGCCCGCTGGCCGGCCTGCTCGCCGACGGCCGCGACAGCGCGCGCGCCGTGTTCGCGCCGGAACATGCCGAGCCCGGCGCGGCGCTGGCGCGCCTGAACGCCGCGCTGGCCACCGACGGCGTGTCGCTGGACGTGGCGGCGGGCGTGGTCCTCGAAGCGCCGATCCACCTGGTGTTCGCCGGTGCCGATGCCGGTGCCGACATCGCCTGGCACCTGCGCCACGGGATCCGCCTCGGCGCCGGCGCCGAGGCGACGATCGTCGAGCAGCACCTCGGCGCGGCCGGCGCGGTGCAGATCGGCAACCTGGTCGAACAGGTCGCCCTCGGCGCGGGCGCGCGGCTGCGCCACGTGCGCATCCAGGAGGCCGGCGTCGACGCGACCCTGGTCTCGCGCACCGACCTCGTGCTGGGCGCCGGCGCCAGCTTCGACGCCGTGGCGCTGGAATTGGGCGCGGGCCTGTCGCGCCGCGACGTGCGCCTGCGTCTCGACGGCGAGGGCGCGCGCGCCGACCTGCGCGGCGCGGCCGTGCTGCGCGGTCGGCAGCACATGGATGCGCAGTTCGAACTGCGCCATGCCAGCCCCGGCGCGACCAGCGAGGTGCGCTGGCGCGGCATCGCCGACCAGCGTGCGCGCGCGGTGTTCGGCGGCACGATCGTGGTCGAAGAAGGCGCCGACCGCTCGGATGCGCAGCTGTCGAACAAGAACCTGCTGCTGTCGCCGCACGCCGAGATCGACACCCGGCCGGTGCTGGAGATCCACGCCGACGAGGTCAAGGCCGCGCACGGCGCCACCGTCGGCCGGCTGGACGAGCGCTCGCTGTTCTACCTGCGCTCGCGCGGCGTGCCCGAATCGGCGGCGCGCAGCATGCTGACCTTCGCGTTCTGCAGCGACATCCTCGACGGCATCGCCTTCGAGCCGCTGCGCGCCGATCTCGGCCAGCGCCTGGCGCGCCACCTGCCGCGCATGCCGGGGGACGGCGCGTGAACGCGCTGCCGGCGCGCGACCTGGCCGGGTTCGACGTCGAGCGCGTGCGCGCCGACTTCCCCGCGCTGTCGCGCCTCGTGCACGGCAAGCCGCTGGTGTACTTCGACAATGCCAACACCGCGCAGCGGCCGCGCGCGGTGATCGACGCGGTGGTCGAGTACTACACCGAGCACAACGCCAATGTCTCGCGCGCCGTGCACACGCTCGGGGCCGAGGCCACCGCCCTGTACGAGGGCGCGCGCGACCGCCTCGCGCGCTGGATCAACGCCGGTTCGCGCGACGAGGTCGTGTTCACCAGCGGCACCACGATGGCGACCAACCTCGTCGCCTACGCCTGGGCCATGCCACGCCTGCGCGAAGGCGATGCCATCGTCGTCACCACGATGGAGCACCACGCGAACATCGTGCCGTGGCAGCTCGCCTGCGAACGCAGCGGTGCGAAGCTGAAGGTGTGGCCGATCACGCCCGAAGGGGAATTGGTCGAGGACGCGCTCGATCGCCTGCTCACCCCGGAGGTCAAGCTGCTCGCCCTGACCCACGTGTCCAACGCGCTGGGTACGGTCAATCCGGTGGCGAGGATCGCCGCGCAAGCGCGCGCGCGCGGCATCCCGGTGCTGGTCGACGGCTCGCAGGCGCTGCCGCACCTCGCGGTCGACGTGCAGGCGCTGGGCGTGGATTTCTACTGCTTCACCGGCCACAAGATGTTCGGCCCCACCGGCACCGGTGCGCTGTGGGCGCGGCGCGAGATCCTGGAATCGATGCCGCCCTTCCTCGGTGGCGGCGAGATGATCCGCACGGTGCGCTTCGAAGGCAGCACCTGGGCCGATCCGCCGCACCGCTTCGAGGCCGGCACGCCGAACATCGCCGGGTTCATCGGGCTGGCGGCCGCGGTGGACTACCTGGCGGGCCTCGGCATCGAGCGCATCGCCGCGCGCGAGCGTGACTTGCTGGCGCACGCGACCGCGCGGTTTCTCGAGGTGCCCGGTCTGCGCATCCTCGGCACCGCGCCGGGCAAGGCGCCGGTGATCTCGTTCCTGGTCGGTGGCGTCCACGCCCATGACCTCGCCACCCTGATCGACGCGGAAGGGATCGCGGTCCGCTCGGGCCATCATTGCGCGCATCCGCTGATGCAGCACTACGGCGTGGCCGCCACCGCCCGCGCCTCGCTCGCCTTCTACAACACCCACGCCGAGATCGACCGCTGCGCCGAGGCGCTGGAGCGGGCGCGCCGCATGCTGGCCTGAGGCCGCTACACTCGCGCGATGGACCCGGCAGGCCTCTACCGCGAGGTGGTGATTGCGCACAACCGTGCGCCGCGCCACTTCGGCGTGCTGGCGCGGGCGACCCACGCCGGTCGTGGCGCCAATCCCGCCTGTGGCGACGAACTCTGCGTGCAACTGCACGTCGAGGGCGGCCGCGTCGTCGACCTCGGTTTCTCCGGCGAGGGCTGCGCGGTGGCGATCGCCGCCGCGTCGATGCTGGGCGATGCGCTGGGCGGTGCCGCGACCGGCCACGTCGGGCGCGTGCGCGAAGCGTTCGCCCGCCTGCTCGAAGCCGGCGCGCCCGATCCCCTGCTGGGCGAACTGGCGGCGCTGTCCGGGCTGCGCGCGCACCCGGCGCGGCACCGCTGCGCGTGGCTGGCGTTCGAGGCGGTCGAGGACGCGCTGGCGTCGCCGCCCACCGGGGCCGGGACATGAGCGACGGCGTGCTCTCGTTCCGCGACGCGGTGCCGGCCGACGCGCCGGCGGTGGTGGCGCTGGTCGAATCGGCCTATCGCGGTGAGTCCAGCCGCGCCGGCTGGACCACCGAGGCCGACCTGCTCGACGGCCAGCGCACCGACGTCGACGACGTGCTGGGCCTGCTGCGCGATCCGGCGGGGCGCATCGTGCTCGCCGAGCGCGACGGCGTGCTCGTGGGCTGCGCCAACCTGCGGCGCGAGCATGGCGCGGCCTACTTCGGGATGTTCGCGGTGCGGCCGACGCTGCAGGGCCAGCGCATCGGCGACGCGCTGCTGCGCGAGTGCGAGCGCCTGGCGCGCGAGGCGTGGGCGCTGCCGGCGCTGCGCATGACCGTGATCCACACCCGCACGGAACTGATCGCCTGGTACGTCCGTCGCGGCTATGCGGCGACCGGTGAGCGCAAGCCGTTTCCCTACGGCGACCCGCGCTTCGGGCTGCCGCGGCGCGACGACCTCGACTTCATCGTGCTGCAGAAGGCGCTCTGAGGCGCCCTCGAAGGAATCCCATGCCGAACTGGACCCGCGTCTGCGCCACCGCCGAGCTGTTGCCGGGCGAACACCGCGTGGCAAGCGTCGACGGCGTGCAGGTCGCGCTGTTCAACGTGGACGGCACCTATTACGCGATCGAGGACGTGTGCACCCACGACGGCGGCGAACTCGCCGGCGGTCCGCTGCACGGTTTCGAGGTCGAGTGCCCGCGCCACGGCGCGCGCTTCGACCTGCGCAGCGGCGCCGCGCTGTGCCCACCGGCCTACGAGCCGACCGCGAAGTTCCCGGTGAAGGTCGAGGACGGCGCGGTGTGGACGCGCGACGACCGCTGGGATGACTGAACCGCCCGACCGACGAGGATCCGCATGCGCCGCCTGACCATCGTCCTGATGCTCGCCCTGGGGGCCGTTGCCGCGCCCGCCCGTGCCGCCTGTCCGCCGCCGGACTATCCGCCGGCCCTGCTGGACTTCATCCGCGCGCAGGGTTTCGTGATCGACGACGCCGCCGAGCGCAACGCGCTGGCACTGGCGCTGCTCGACTGCCTCGGCGATCCCGACCCGCGCTGGCGCGACGCCACGGCGTTCGGCGCGCTGGCGACCTGGCTGCGCGCGGGCGCGCTGGGCGACGACACGCTGCGCGAGCTGCACGCCCGGCTGGTCGCGCAGGTCGGCGATGCGCGCGATCCGCGCGGTTTCCGCCGCCCGTTCGCGGTGTTGGCGCTGGCCGAAGTGGCGCGAGCCGATCGCGTGCAGCCCCGCCTCGACGATGCGCAGCGGGCCGCGATGGTGGATGCCGCGATCGACTACCTGCGTGAGCTGCGCGACTACCGCGGCTTCATCGCCGGCGAGGGCTGGCGCCACGGGGTGGCGCACGCCGCCGACCTGGTGCTGCAGCTGGCGTCGTCGGAGCGGATCGCCGCCGCCGATGTCGCCCGCCTGCTGGATGCGCTCGCCACCCAGGTCGCGCCGACCGTCGACATGGCGTACGTGCACGGCGAACCGGAACGGTTCGCGCGCGCGGCCTTCTGGGCGTGGCATCGCGGCGTGCTCGACGACGCGTGGTGGGATGCGTGGGTGGAGCGCGTGTCCGCGCCGGCGCCGCTGCCGACCTGGCAGGCGGCCTATGCCGGCACCAGCGGCCTGGCGCGGCGGCACAACGTGCGCGCCTTCGTGCTGTCGCTGGCGCACCTCGCGCGACGCGGCGGCGGCGAGCGCGGTGCGCGCCTGCTGGCGGCCTGCGACCGCGCGCTGGATCGCATCGACGCCAGCTGATCGCACCACCGGCTTCGCGCGTTCCGCCCTGCGGTGGCGCGCTCCGGATCACGTGTTCGCGGAGGGCGAGGGCGGACGTTCCGGGTCGCGCGCGGTGAGTAGCCGTTTCCGCTGTTCGCCGGCGACAGGCGCCGGCACGCGGCGAATCGCGCGGTTCCTGGGCGGCGCGGCGGGTCCCGGATGGGCGGCTGCCCGTCCTCAGGCGACGTGTGGGGGCGTTTCGCCGGGCGTGGCCCGGCCGTCCCGCACGTCCTGCAGCCGCACCAGCAGCAGCTCGCCGCCGCCGGAGAGCACGCACTGCCGCCCGGCGCCGTCGTCTTCCAGCCACAGGGTGTCGCCGCTGCCGGCCAGCAGGCCATCGTCGCCGGCGTGCTGCTGGCGCGCCTCGCCGGAGACGACGTGCACCAGCCACTGCACCCCGCGCTCGGGGAACAGCACCATCGGACCGACCAGCGGGCGGAACATCACGCGATGGTCCGCCCGGTCGCGGCGCGTGATCACGTTGAAATCGCGCGTGGGTCCGTCGAGCAGGCGGCAGTGGACTTCCGCCGCCCCGTCGAACGCGACCACCTGGCCGCGTCGGTCGACCAGCCGTGGCGCGCCGTCGATGCGCAGTTCCATGCCGGCGCCCTGCAGCAGCACCAGGCTGCGCGCACAACCGTCGAAACGCGAGAACGGTCCGTCGGCCGTGATCTCGGCGAGCGACAGCCGCCAGTCGAAATCGTCGCCGTCCGCAGGGCTGCGCGCGATCTCGGTCGTCCAGCCGCCGCCGTTGCGCCACGGCATGCGGCGATAGTCGGCGCGGGTCAGGCGCGTGAGCTTCATGCCGGGTCGACGATCGCCGCCAGTTGCCGCGTGCTCAGCGCGAGGCTTTCGCGCCACGACAGGCCGACGATCGGCGCGCCGGTGAGCGCGTCGTCGAACGCCTCGCGCTGGCCTTCGCCGAGCAGGTGGCGGTAGTCCACCGTGACCTCGGTGCCGGCAGCGAGATCGGTGGCGGCGAACACGAAGCCGAGGTGCCACACGCCGGTCGGTGCGAAGGCGTGGTTGACGTAGCACTCGTCCGGCCATTCGGGCGTGACCGTGTACTGGTCCTCGAACCAGCGGATGGTGCTCGGCAGCAGGGCGTCGGCGTCCGGACGGGCCAGCAGGTCCTGCCAGCGCCAGGTGCGCGGGATCGCGTCGGGCGCGAGCAGCACGCGGCCGCGCGCGACCGGTTCGTCGAGGAACAGGCCCTGTCCGGCGCCGGGGATCGTCGAGGCGGCGATGCGGTAGCGGGGCAGGATCATGCGCGTCGAGGCAGGCCGGGCGCGCCAGTCTAGGGAGGCGCGTCGCAAGTCTCCACCCTGCGTTGCGTATCCCCGGTCGGACGGCGGGTGATTGCCACGTGCCCGGCACGCGGTGCGCAGGCTGCACCCGATGCCATGCTCCATCGCGAGTCCGGCACGGGTCCGGACTCGCGACGGCGGATCCAGCCCGTTTCGCGAAACCGCATGCGGGCCGTCCGTGGCCCGCCGGGCTGGCGGTTCCCTTGCGCGGCCTCAGGGCGCGGACGGATTCGCCGCGGCCTGCGGGCGCGCGGCCTGGGCGCTGCCGCCGGTGGTCAGGCGGTCGCGGTTCTTGTCCACCGTCTTGAGGCCGATGCCCTTGACCTCGGCGAGCTGGTCCACGCTCTTGAACGGACCGTTGGCCTGGCGGTGGGCGATGATGGCCTGCGCCTTGGAGTCGCCGATGCCGTTCAGGCTGGCGAGCTGGGTGGCGTCGGCGGTGTTGATGTTGACCGTCGGGCCCGCGGCCAGGGCGGCGAAGGACAGCATCAGCGACAGCAGGGTGGCACGGACGAAGGTGGCGATGCGCATGGCGGTTCTCCTTTGGATGGG
The DNA here is from genome assembly GCA_021299185.1 of Lysobacteraceae bacterium. Lineage (GTDB taxonomy): Bacteria > Pseudomonadota > Gammaproteobacteria > Xanthomonadales > Ahniellaceae > UBA4656. Next base: position 7,571 of record JAJTHZ010000201.1, read on the forward strand.
TTGGACTTCCTGTCCGGCGCCGTGCGGCACCGGGCAGGAACCATCATCCGCGCCGCGCGCCCGCAGCGCGCCCGCCGAACGCCGCGCCGGCGCGCGCGAAGCCGGCGCTGCGCGGCGTGAGAAACCTCCTACAAGCCCGGCGGGCCGACCCGCTACACTGCGACCCAGGTCCAGCGGAAGCGCGCCATGAACAGCGACAAGCTGTACGACTTCGTGTCCGAGGTGTGGGATCGGCAGATCGTTCCCGAGCTCACCGAGTACATCAAGATCCCCAACAAGTCGCCGATGTTCGACCGCGATTGGGCCGAGCGCGGCTACATGAAGGAAGCGCTCGACCTGATCGAGCGCTGGGTGCGCGAGCAGCCAGTCACCGGCATGCAGGTCGAGCGCATCAACCTGCCGGGCCGCACGCCGCTGCTGTTCATCGACATCCCCGGCAAGGGCGACGACGTGGTGCTGCTCTACGGGCACATGGACAAGCAGCCGGAGATGATCGGCTGGGCCACCGACCTCGGCCCGTGGAAGCCGGTGCTGGCGGGCGACAAGCTGTACGGCCGCGGTGGCGCCGACGACGGCTACGCGACCTACGCCTCGCTGACCGCGATCATGGCGCTCAAGGAGCGCGGCGTGGACCACTCGCGCTGCGTAGTGCTGATCGAGGGCTGCGAGGAATCGGGCTCCTACGACCTGCCGTTCTACATCAACCACCTCGCCGACCGCATCGGCAAGCCCTCGCTGGTGGTGTGCCTGGATTCCGGCTGCGGCAACTACGACCAGCTGTGGCTGACCACCTCGCTGCGCGGCATCGCCGGCGGCACGCTGCGGGTCAGGGTGCTGGAGGAAGGCGTGCACTCGGGCGACGCCTCGGGCATCGTGCCGTCGTCGTTCCGCATCCTGCGCGCGCTGCTCGACCGCATCGAGGATCCGCACACCGGGCGCCTGCGCTCCGACCTGATGTACGTCGACATCCCGGCCGAGCGCATCGCGCAGGCCAAGGAGGCGGCCTCCGTGCTCGGCCCGCACGCCTTCGATCGATTTCCCTGGATGCCCGGCATGCGGCCGATGGCGGACGATCCCACCGAACTGGTGTTGAACCGGACCTGGCGGCCGACGCTGTCGGTGACCGGCGCCGAGGGCCTGCCCGCGCTGCAGGACGCCGGCAACGTGCTGCGCCCGCAGACCGCGGTGAAGCTCTCGGTGCGCATCCCGCCGACGCTGGATCCGGTGCGCGCATCGAGCGCGCTGAAGGAAATGCTGGAGAAGGACCCGCCGTACGGCGCCAAGGTCGAATTCGAGGTCGAGAAATCGTCCACCGGCTGGGCGGCGCCGAGCCTGAAGCACTGGCTGGCGGACTCGATCGACACCGCATCGAAGACCTATTTCGGCCCGAAGTCGGCCGCGATGGGCGAGGGCGGCACGATCCCCTTCATGGGCATGCTGCAGGAGCGCTTCCCCGATGCGCAGTTCATGGTGACCGGCCTGCTGGGGCCGAAGTCCAACGCGCACGGCCCGAACGAGTTCCTGCACATCCCGACCGGCAAGAAGCTCACCGCCGCGGTGGCCAAGGTGGTGGCCGACCACTACGTCAATCGCGGCACGCCGGTCGCGGCCTGAGCGACCCGCCAGCCCTCCCGTGGGAGCCGCTTCAGCGGCGACTGCCCTGCGGCATGCCGCGCACGTTCGATCGCCGGCGAAGCCGGCTCCCACAACAGGCCCCGGTCCCCCTGTGGGAGCCGCTTCAGCGGCGACTGCCCCCGGCGTGCTGCGCACGTTCGATCGCCGGCGGAGCCGGCTCCCACAACCCGCCCCGGGTCCGCCGTGGGAGCCGCCTCAGCGGCGACTGCGCCGCGGCACGCCGCGCAGCATCGATCGCGCGCGCGCCGTCCGTCGTCGCGCTACGCCGCCGGCGCCACCTTCGCGCGCGCGATCAGCGCCGCGGCTTCGTCGCCGGGTAGCGCGGGCGCGTAGAACCAGCCCTGCTGCAGCGCGATGCCGGCGGCGTGTGCGAACGCGGCCTATTCGGCGGTTTCCACGCCTTCGGCCACCACTCGCAAGCCGAGGCTGGACGCCAGCGCCGCCAGGCCGCGCACCAGCGCGGCGTCGCGCGCCTCGCGCACCGCGCCGTGCACGAAGCGGCGATCGATCTTGATCGTGTCCACCGGCAGGTCGCGCAGGTGGGCGAGCGACGAGAAGCCGGTGCCGAAATCATCCAGCGCGGCCGCGAAACCGAACGCGCGCAGGCGGCCGAGCACGCGCGCGCAGCGCTCGACGTCGGCCAGCGCCGCGGTCTCCGTGAGTTCGATCGCAAGCAGCGCGGCCGGCACGCGGTGGCGCACCAGGGCATCGCCGAGCATCTCCGGCAGTTCCGGGTCGGCGAGGCTCTCGGCGCCGAGGTTGACCGCCACCGGCGGCGGACGCAGGCCCTCGTCCAGCCACTGGCGCAGGCGCGCGCAGGCGAGTTCGACCACCACCGCGTCGAGCCGCCGCGCCAGGCCCGTGCGCCCGATCGCGTCCATGAAGCGGCCGGGCAGCAGCAGCCCCGCCTCCGGATGGCGCCAGCGCACCAGCGCTTCGAAGCCGTGCAGGCCGCCGTGGTCGGCGTCGAACTGCGGCTGGAAGTGCAGCTCGAACTCGCGCCGCGCGAAGGCCTCGCGCAGGGCGCGCAGGCGCGGCACGCCGTCGTCGTTGTCGGCCGATGCGGTCAGCGCCTCGGCCTCCACCAGGCGCGAGCCGCCCAGCCGGCGCGCCGCCTCGCAGGCGGCGGACGCGCGCGCGAGCTGCGCGGCCAGGTCCTCGTTCGCGCGCGGGCCGGCCACGCCGGCCACCGGCCACAGTTCCTCCTGCGGGGCGACGTGGTCGAGCACCGCCTCGCAGGTCTGCAGCGCGGCGCTCGCGGCTTCGCGCGACGGCGCCTGCGCCTGGTCGCCGAGGATCGTGAAGCGCGCGCGATCCAGCTGCGCCACGCGCTCGGCGCCGTGCTGCTCCTCCAGCCGCGCGGCGAGCGCGCGCAGCACCGCGTCGATGCCGCCGGTCAGGCGCGCATCGACGCGCTCCACGCCCTCGACCGCCAGCACCATCAGCAGGGGGCGCTCGCCGCGCAGCGCCAGCCACGCCTCGGCCATCGCCGCGCGGTTGCGCAGCCCGGTCACCGGATCGAAGCGCAGCAGGGTGCTGACGTGCGCCTGCGCGGCGGCGGCGCGGCGGCGCTCGTCGCCGAGCAGCCACAGCGCGATGCCGGTGCCGGCGGCGACGTAGCCGAGCATCTCCACCAGCACCACCAGTCCGCTGGCGGGCGCCTCGCCGGTGCCCGGCGTGCCGCCGACGATGGTCGCCACCAGGGTCAGCTTGATGGTGCCGAAGGCGGCGAAGCCGGCGCCCAGGGCGCGCAGGCCGAAGGCCCCGCGTGGCGCGCGGCGCAGCAGGATGCTGGCCCCGCACAGCAGCCAGGTCACGCCCTGCAGCACGTACAGCAGGCCCAGTCGCAGCAGCATGTCGCGCTCGTCGGCGGCCGTGACGCCGCTGCCGTAGCTGAGCGCCAGCAGCACGCCGAGCAGGGCGCTGCCGCCGACCGCGATCGCGAGCACGCGGCGCGGCACGTGCTCGCGGCGCGACAGCCGCAAGGTGCCCAGCGCGAGCAGGGCCAGTTGCGCGTGCGCCGCGGCCAGCGACAGCACCATCGCCGCCAGCCGCCACGGATGCCCGACCGGCGCGCCGCGCTGGGCCAGCCCGAACGACCACGCCGCGCCCACCACGTAGACGCCGAGCGCGATGAAACCCGCCGCCCACAGCGCGAGCGTCGGGCGCGGATGCAGCCGGTACTGCCAGGCCAGCATTGCCGCCAGTACCAGCACGACCAGCAGCTGGCCCCACGCGCCGATGACGAGGAACTGGGTCTCGGTGGCGCTCGGCGTCATGGCATCCCCACGGGTGGCTCGGGCCCCGCACCCGGATACGCATGGAACGCCTCGACGGATCAAGGCGAGGTGAGGCGCGCGCCGGCGAGCGTGCGCTGCCCGTGAAGCCTCAGGGGTCCGGGGCCAGCGCCGCGGCGCGTCCGCGCGCCACGTCGATGCCGCGCAGCACCCACAGGCCGGCGACGAAGAACAGCCCGGTGGCGAGCATCGCCGGGCGATGCTCGCCGTCCGCGGCCCAGGTGATCGCGCCGTAGGTGAGCGGGCCGACGATCGAGGCCAGCTTCACCGCCAGGCCCCACAGGCCGAAGAACTCCGCCCGTCGCGCGGCCGGCGACAGCCAGCCGACCAGGGCCCGGCCGGCCGACTGCGCGGCACCGAGCCCGAGCCCGGCGAGGTTGGCCGCGACCCAGAACGTCGCCTCGTCCTGCGCCGCCCAAGCCACGCCGATGGTGGCGATCCACAGCCACAGGGTCAGCGCCAGCGTGCGCCGGTGGCCGAGCCGGTCCTGCACGTGGCCGAACGCCAGCGCGCCCAGCGCGGCGGTGACGTTGACCACCAGCAGCATGACCAGGGTCTGCTTGGCGCCGAACCCGAGCGCCTGCGTGGCGTAGACCGCGGCGAGCGCGATCACGGTCTGCACGCCGGCCTGGTAGCAGACGATGCAGGCCAGCAGGCGCGCGAGGTCGCGGTAGCGCGCCGCGTGCGCGATCGTGTGGCGCAGGCGCGCGAAGCTCTCGCGCAGGGCCGCGCCGGTCGCCGCGCCCTGCGGCTCGGCGCGTTCGCGCAGCAGCAGGAAGGTGGGCAGCGCCGCCAGCGCGAACAGCGCGGCGGTGATCAGCATGGTGCCGGGCACGAAGTCGGTCGCGCCGCCGCCGCGCGCCTGCACGTGGGTGACCCAGGCGATGGCCAGCGCCAGCGCCACCAGCCCGCCGACGTAGCCGAGCGCCCAGCCCCAGCCGGAGACGCGGCCCAGCGCGGCGGGCCGCGCGATTTCCGGCAGGAAGGCAGCGCTCAGGTTCTCGCCGCTGCCGTAGCAGTAGTTGGAGAACACGATCAGGGCGATCGCGAGGCCCAGCGTGCCGGGGCCGGTCAGGGCCAGCGCGGCGGTGCCGACGACGCAGCCCACGGTGGTGGCGAGCAGCAGGCGCTTCTTCATCGCGCGCAGGTCGGCCAGCGCGCCGAGCACGGGCGCGGTGAGCACGATCAGGGCATACGACAGGGCCAGCGCCGCGGTCCAGGCGAAGGTCGCCCAGGGCGCGCCGCCCGCGATGGTGGCCACGAAGTAGGCGTTGAACACGGCGGTGATCACCACCGTCGTGTAGCCGGAGTTGGCGAAGTCGTACATCGCCCAGGCCCACAGCTCGCGCTTGCGCGTGCCGTCGTTCAGCGCCGCGGCGATGCGCGTGTTCACGGCTTGCATGGGGCGGGCATCCGGGCGGTCATGGCCCGATGGTAGTGGCCCACGGGTGACGTCCGTCACCTGGCCGGATTGACGACCGGGACTGCCCCGCCCCGGACGGCACGGGCAATCTGGCCGCGTCGCCCGATGCGACGTGGAGAGCAGACGATGAGCAACGTGGACCGGATCCTCGGCGAAGCGTGGGATGGCCTGAAGGACAACCGCCGGCTGGTGCTGTGGATGGGGCTCGCGGTGGCCGCCTTCTGGCTGCTGCAGCGCGCGATCCGTGGCGGCATCCAGGCGTTCTGGACCCTGTTCGGCCTCGGCATGGCGTTCTACTTCAGCGGCGCGTCGGGCGTGCTGAAGGCGCTGTTCTGACCGCGACCCGCGGCGCCGCGATTCAGCGCCGCCGGTCCCGGACCGGCGGCACCCAACGCCACAGCGCGGCGACGTACAGCGCGAACGCGGTGTAGGCGGCGACGAAGGCCCACCACGGCGCATCGATGTACAGCAGGCGGCCCAGCCAGTAACCGATGAAGGACTGGGCGTGCGTGGCTTCGCCAGCCAGCCGCCGCAGGTCCATCTCCCACACCGTCAGCGGACACAGTTCGCCCAGCCAGGCCTGCAGCGCGATGAAGACGATCGCGCCGAGGTGCAGCAGGCGCAGCCCCCGCCGGCGCACCCAGCGCCAGCCGCGCATCGCGCCGAACGGCACCAGCAGCGCCACCCCGACCACGAACAGCACCACGCCGACGTGGGCGACCAGGATGGCGTCGGCGAGCAGTCCGGCCAGCGCGGGGCTCATCCGACCTCCCGGACCGTGACGGCGTCGGGTTGCCGAGCGGCCGTCGCCTGCGTCAGGCTTGGGCCATGTGCCGACTTTTCCTGCTGCTCGCCTTCCTGGCCCTGTCCGGCCCGGCCGCGCATGGCGCCGACGTGTTCAAGTGCACCGATGCCAGCGGGCGGGTCTCGTTCACCGATCGCCCCTGCCCGAAGGGCAGCGACACCGAATCCCTGCGCCTGCGCGGGGGCGGCATGGTCGGTGGCGAATCGGCCGACTCGCGCGCCCAGCGCAAGGCCTGCGCGGAACTCGCCCGCCCCGCCTGGGACCTGCTGCCGCGCGAGGCCGCGGGCCAGTTGAGCGCGGAGGAGGCGATGACCCTGCGCAACGCGCGGGATGCGCTGGCCGCACAGTGCCAGCAGCGCATGACCGCCTCGCCGCTGGCGTTCGAGTGCCGCGAGCAGCTCGAGGCGCTGACCCGCGCCACCGCCGCGGCGGTCGATCCGGCGAAGGAAGCCGCCCGCGACCGGCTGCAGGCCGAGTACGACCGCCGCTGCGGGGAAACCGCCGTGCTGGAGGACATCGGTCGCCACCTGCGCGCGCTCGATGCACCGACCGGCGACGACGCCACCGCCGATGCGGCGGCGGGCAGCATGCCGTCCGGCTGACTCAGTCGTCGAGGCGGCCGTCGGCCGCCCACTCGCGGATGCGCCGGATCGCATCGATGTCGGACTCGCGGTAGGCCGAGCGCCGCGCCTCGTCCCAGCGCGGGTCGGCATCACCCGCTTCGGCGGGCACCGTGTCGTAGATGAAGCGCACCCACAGCAATCCATCCTGCGGCTCCTCGATGGTGACGGTCAGGCTGGAGCCCGCGTGCGGGTCGGCGAGGTCGGAGTCGTAGCGGATGCGGCGCTGCGGGTCGAGGTGCACGTGGTCGACGAAGCGGTGGCGCCCGAAGGCCAGTTCCCGCTTCACGTAGTTGGTCCGCCGCTCGAGGATGGTGCAGGTGTCGAGGCCGGGCATGAAGGCGCCGGGGTCCTCGACCCGCCGCGCCAGCCCGCGCCACAGTTGCGCGCGGGTCAGCGGGTCGAGCAGCGGCAGCAGCGGGTCGTTGACCTGCACGAGGTGTTCGAAACGCATGCGGCATGGCGAAAAGGGGCGATGCGCCGAGCATAGCCCGCCGCATGGCGTGGCGCGCGAACGGCCGAGCCGGCACAATGGCCGGCTTCCGCCCGACCCCTCGCGCGCCCATGAGCCGACGCATCGTCACCCGCCGCTCGCCGATCCACGGCAACGGCGTCTTCGCCGCCACCGACATCCCCGCCGGCGTGCGCCTGATCGAGTACCGCGGGCGCGTCATCACCCAGGCGCAGGCCGACCGGCGCTACGACGGCACCAGCGACAGTGGGCATACGTTCCTGTTCATCCTCAACGACGACTACGTCATCGACGCCAACTTCGACGGCAACGCGGCGCGCTGGATCAACCACTCCTGCGACCCGAACTGCGAAGCGGTGATCCACGAGCACGACCACGACCGCCGCCGCGACCGGGTGATGATCGAGACCATCCGCCCGATCGAGGCCGGCGAGGAGATCAGCTACGACTACGGGATCGTGCTCGAGGAGCGCTACACGCCGGCGCTGAAGAAGATCTGGCAGTGCCGCTGCGGCTCGCCGAAATGCACCGGCACCCTGCTCAAGCCCAAGCGCAAGCCGCGTGGCGAATGAGGGTGGCGGGCTCCTCGCCCCCTCGGTGAGGAGGGCATGGCCGAGCCGAGTGAACTCGGCTCTACGTCGGGGCTTCGGCTGGGCGCTCGGTCGTGGGGCGGCGCACGAGCCGCGGCTTGGGCGTCAGAAGAAGCGGATGGTCAGCGGGTAGCGGTAGCGCCAGCCGTCGTTGGCGCGCAGCGCGGCGATGATCGTCACCACGATGCCGAACAGCCACAGGCCGAACAGGACCAGGAAGCCGACCAGCACGAACGTGAGCAGGAAGCCGAAGAAGGCGTACAGCAGCATCGACAGGTTGAAGTTCACGACCTCGCGGCCGACCGCGTCGATGTCGGGCGAGTCGTTGCGCTTCACCAGCCAGATCACCAGCGGGATGATCAGGTTGGCGAGCGGGATGAGGTAGCCGACCAGCGCCGAGAGGTGGGTCATCACGGCGAGCGGGCGGTCTTTCTCGCCGATCGTGCCGACGGTGTCGGGCGGCGGCGCGTCGGCCTGCGGGCGGGGCGGCGGGGACTCGGGAACGGTCTGGCTGGCGTCGTCGCTCATGCGCGGTCTCCGGTGGAAAACGCGCCGCCATCATGCCGCCGCGACGCGCGCGGCGGATGTGCCGGGAGTGACCCTTGAATCAGCGCGGCTGCGGCGCCAGGAGCAGGCTCCCGCAGACCTCGTGTTCGCCCGCCGACAGCAGCCCGTCGCGGTCCGCGTCGCAGCCGTTCGCCGCCGGCAGGTCGGATTCGGCGACGCGGCTGAGGAATTCGGCGACCGTGACCGTGCCATCGCCGTCGCGGTCGTACTCCGCCATCGAGAGCAGGGTGTCCGGTTCGGCCCGCGGCGCAGGTTCCTCCTGCGCGAAGGCGCTGCCGCAGGCAAGGCCGATCGAAAGGGCGATCAGGGTCGGGCGCATGGCGGTCTTTCGCAGTGGACGGACGCCCCGGATCTTGGCGCCGCGCGGCCGCGCCTTCAACCGTCGCTGGACGAACGGCAGCCGCGCGCGGCGCGGGCGGTCGGCGACCCGGCGCGGCGGGCTCAGAACGGCTTGGTCGCGCCGAGGAAGGCCACGCTCGCGATGCCGATCCAGTAGACATAGGCCAGGCCGCGACCGATGCGGATCGAGCGCTCCAGCGTCGCCTCCACGGCCGGGTCGGGCCCCATCGCGAGTCGGCGGAACATCGCCGTCCACTCGCGCATGATGAAGCGCAGCTTCAGCCCGATCACCAGCAGCAGGCCGTAGATGCCGATCTTGGCGGAGAACCAGCGGAAGCCCGGGTCGCCCTTGAACGGGCCGTGCCCGAGCAGCGAGGACACGGCGGCCAGCAGCAGCAGCGGGATCAGTACGAAGCGCACGGCTTCGTCGATCTTCGTCAGGCGGATCCCGGTGTCGGTCTCGCGGAAGAAGAATGCCGCCCAGCACAGCGACAGCCACGCCAGGCCGAGCGTCCAGTTCAGCACCAGCCACCCGCCGCCATGCGGGTTGACCGTCCACAGCACGCCCATGTGGATGCCCAGCGGCAGCAGCAGGATGATGCCGCTGCGGGCGAGGATGTCGATGCGGTACGCGGTCTCCATGTGCCGCCGCCGCTCGTCCAGCGGCAGCTTGCGGTTCACCACGTGGTAGGACGTCTGGAACACGCCCCATTCGCCGCCCAGCCAGTAGACCATGGCGAGGATGTGCAGCCAGCGCAGCACGTTGAGTTCGGAGATCTCCATGGCCCCTCCCCGGGCGATCGCGAGGTCCGATCTTCGGGGCAAGATGTCCGGACAACTTTGACCTGCGTCAAGCGCGCGCGAAGCCGGCGCCGGTGCCGCGCTCAGAGTGCGATCGACAGCCCGAGCAGGACCGCCGCCAGCAGGGTGGCGCGGCCGAGGTTGAGGGCGAGCGGGATGGTGAGCGGCCGCGGACCGCGGCGGCCGGTCAGCAGGCGCGCGCGCTGCAGCGCGGGATGGGACGGGGCGGGGCGATGTGATCGGTGCATGGTCGGTCTCCGGCCATGCAAAGCCTGGACCCGGGGCGCCGCGCCGTCGATCCGGGGAAACACCCAGCGTCTCGTCGCGGTCACGGACCCGGCGGCAGGCGCAGCAGCACGAACTCCGTGTCGTCGGCGCGACGCAGGAAGCGGCCGGCGGAGAACGGCAGGTTGTTGTCGTTGACCACCAGCACCCGGCCATCGCCGAGGATCGCGAGCCCTTCCGGGGTGGCGAACGGCAGGCCGAAGCGGCCCGCCGGCAGCGCGGTGTCGCCACGCTGGCGCGCGATGCCGCGCGGGTCGGCGAGGTCGAGCAGGTCGTGGTCGGCCTCGCGGACCACCTCCGCGCCGTCGGCATCGCCGAGCCGCAGTCGCACCAGGCGGCGGTGGCGGGCGGGATTCGCGAAGCACTCGTCCGAGGCCGTGCCCGGCGCGCAGCCACGCCCCGGATCGCCCTCGCCGCCGCCGCGTTCGAGGATCCACGCCGCGCCGCCGGCGTCGAAGGCAAGGTCGCCGACCGCGGTCGCGTCGGCCGCCAGCGGCACGCGGCGCGTCTCGCCGGTCCATTCGCCGCGCGCCGGGTCGAAGGCGAGCATGCGCACGAAGGGGCCCTCGGGCCGGCCCTGCGCGTCGAGCAGCGGTTTCTCGAGCAGCGCCCACAGGCGCCGCGCGCCGGGTTCCGCGGCCAGCGCCTCGAAGCCGCCGGAACGCTGCGCCGTGCGCGGGTCGGCGGGCTCGGGCGCGTGGTGGTCGGGCGAGCGCAGCAGCGCACCGTCGAGTCGCGTTGCGTGCCATTCGCGCAGCACGCCGTCGCGGTCGAAGCGCAGCAGGTAGGGGCCGAATTCGTCGCCGATCCAGAAGCCGTCGGCGTCGGCCACCAGGCTTTCGGGGTCGAGGTCGGCGCCGGTGAGGTAGCGGCCCCGCGTGCCCTCGTGGGTGATGCGATAGCCGATCACGGCGCGCGGATCGCGCAGGAACACGGTCTCCAGCCGGCGCACCGTGCCGCGCGCGAAGTCGATCCGCAGGCGGTGGATCATCAGCATCGCATCGGGGCTGTTGCGGCGGGTCCCGAAGCCGTTGTCGGACAGTGCCCACCAGGTGCCGTCGCCGGCATCGACGATGCCCGAGATGCCCTGCACGGCCTGGCCGCGGAAGGGCAGCGCGAGCCCGGTGGGGCGGTTTCCCGAGCCGGGGCCGGTGGTCGCGGGCGCGCTGCCGACCTCGCGGTTGCGCAGGTTGCCGGGACCCGTGAACTTGCCCGCGTGGCGCAGGTCGACGGGCGCATCGCGCGGCGCCGCGACCTGGGTCGCCGCAGGCAGTACGGCATGGGCGTCCAGTTCCAGCGCGCCGGCCTGCGCCGGCAGCGATGCACACCAAAGGAACAGCAGCAGCGACCGCATCGACGGCACCCCCGGGCGCCGTCGATTGCAGCACGCGCGCGCGACACGCGCGAGTCAGGCCGCCTGGCGGCGCAGTGGCGGCAGGGTGGCGGCCAGCTCCGGCGGCCAGCCGCGGCGCAGGCGCTGGCAGACCGTGGCCGCGCTCGGCCGCTCGGCGGCGTGCACAGGCATCCACTCCGCCAGCGACAAGGGGCCGTCGGTCTCGCGCGGGATTTCCGGCCGGAAGCCGGCGCCAATCAGGTCGCGCGGTCGCAGCGGGCCCTCGGCCGCGGGCTGCGTGCCCGGCAGCGCATAGCGCACGGCACCGCCCGGCAAGGCGACCCGCTGCAGGCGCCCGCGGCGCGCCAGCATGCACAGGGTCGCCGACACCCGCGACACGGTGCGTGGGTCCTCCGGCAACGCGGCCAGCAACACGACCTCGGCCGCGCGCAGCGGGGCCTGCTGGCGCGCCAGCACCCGCAGCAGCCGCTCGGTCAGCGTGCGTGCGGGGCCGTCGGCGGGCGTCGCCGCCTGCGCGGGCGGCGC
>JAJTHZ010000125.1 GCA_021299185.1 Lysobacteraceae bacterium
GGAGGCCTTGCACAAGCAAGGTCTCCTGCTCGCGCCGCGGAAGCGGCGCGAAACGCCTTGTCGCTTGCGGCGACAAAACAACCTCGCACGCAAGACGCCATCGGCAAGATCGAAACGTGGCGGTCGCGCTGCACGCAGCGCTCCCACAGTCGAGGCCTCGCACTCAAGACGCCTGCGGCACGGTCGAAACGTGGCGGTCGCGCGCAAGCGCGCTCCTACGGGTGAAGCAGCGGTGCGAAAGGGATCGTCGGTTGCGGCAGCAACACACCCCGCGTGCAAGACGCCAGCGGCACGATCGAGACGTGGCGGTCGCGCGCAAGCGCGCTCCTACGGGAGACAGCGGCGCGAGACGCACTGTCGATTGCGACAACAACACGGCCTCGCAAACCCCACGCAGCGGCGGGAGCGAAACGCAGCGGTCGCGCTCACGCGCGCCTGCCGAAAGCGGAGCGAAACGACCCCGCGCCCGCGAAGCCGACCCGATCGCGCCCCCGGGTCGCGCGCGGCAACGCCAGGATGCCGCGCCCGCGACGCCGCCTCAGACCGGCCCCGCCCCCACCAGCCGCGCCATCACCGCCATCCGCACCACGAGTCCGTTGCTGACCTGGTCGAGGATCACCGACTGCGGCCCGTCGGCGACGTCGGAGGCGATTTCCACGCCGCGGTTCATCGGGCCGGGGTGCATCACGATGGCGTCGGGCCGGGCCAGCGACAGGCGGCGCGCGTCGAGGCCATACTGGCGGAAGTATTCGGCCTCGCTCGGCACCAGGGCTTCCTGCATGCGTTCCTTCTGCAGGCGCAGCATCATCACCACGTCGACGCCGCGCAGCGCGCGGTCGAAGTCCTCGAACACCTGCACGCCGGCGCCGAGGTCGGTCGGCAGCAGGGCGCGCGGGCCGCACACGCGCAGGTCGCCGACGCCCAGCGTGCGCAGCGCGTGCAGGTTGGAGCGCGCCACCCGCGAGTGCAGGATGTCGCCCACCAGCAGCACGCCGAGGCGCTGGAAGTCCGCGCCCTTGTGCGCGCGGATCGTGTAGGCGTCCAGCAGGCCCTGCGTGGGGTGCGCGTTGTTGCCGTCGCCGGCGTTGACGATCGACACCCCGTCGCGCACGTGGCGGGCGAGGTACTCCGGCGTGCCGTTCTCCTTGTGCCGCACCACGAACAGGTCGCAGTGCATCGCCTCCAGCGTGCGCAGGGTGTCGAGCACGCTCTCGCCCTTGGTGGTGGATGAGTTGGCGACGTCGAAGTTCACCACGTCGGCCGACAGGCGCGATGCTGCGAGCTCGAACGAGGTGCGCGTGCGGGTGGAGGGCTCGAAGAACAGGTTGACCACGGTGCGCCCGCGCAGCACCGGGAGTTTCTTCACCTTGCCGCCGGTGGCCGCGGCGATCGCGGCCGCGGTGTCGAGCAGGTCGACCAGCACCGCCTTCGGCAGGCCGTCGAGGGTGACGAGGTGGCGCAGGCGACCGTCGTCGCCGAGTTGCAGCGCGCGCAGGTCAGCCGCCATCCACCACCTCCAGGCGCAGCGGCTCGGGGCCGCGCAGCTTGATCATGCGGCCGGGCGCGAGTTCGATCCGCGCGCCCGCCGCGGTGGCCTCGACCGGCAGTTCGCGGCCGTCGCGCGCGACCAGCACCGCCAGCGCTACCGAAGCGGGGCGACCCCAGTCGAAGATCTCGTTGAGCGCCGCGCGCACGGTGCGCCCGGTCCAGAGCACGTCGTCGACCAGCACCACGTGGCGGCCGTCGAGGTCCCAGGGCAGGTTGGACGGGCGCACGCTGGGGTTGAGCCCGGCGTGGCCGACGTCGTCGCGGTGGAAGCTGATGTCGAGGGTGCCGATCGGGCCGGCGGCGCCGAGCGCGCTGCGCAGTTGCTCGGCGAGCCAGACGCCGCCGGTCTGGATGCCGACCAGGCGCGGATCGTCGATGCCGCGCGTGGCGAGGTGGCGGCGCAGGTCGGCGGCGAGGCGCGCCACCAGGGTGTCGACGTCGGGCAGGTCTTCGAGGGTCACGGCGCGACTCCGGGGGTGGCGGGCGGGGGAAAGGGGCTGGCGAGGAAGTTCTCGACGATCACCTGGGCGGCGATCGAGTCGAGCTGGGCGGCGTCGTGGCGGCGGCGCTGCCCGGCGGCGCGCATCGCGGCGAAACGGCGGTCGGCTTCGATCGAGGTCATGCGTTCGTCCTGCAGGTGCACCGGCAGCCCGCAGCGCTCGCCCAGCGCGTGCGCGAAGCGGCGCGCCAGCGTGGTTGTGGCCTGCTCGCCGCCGTCCAGCGCCAGCGGCAGGCCCACCACCAGCGCTTCGGGGCGCCATTCGCGCAGGGCCTGCTCGATGCGCGGCCAGTCGGGGCCGGCCGCGCCGTGCGCCACCACCGGCAGCGCGGTGGCCGTGCCGGTGATGCGCTGCCCGAAGGCCATGCCGATGCGACGCGTGCCGAAGTCGAAGCCGAGCACGCGCTGCGGCGGCGCGGCCTCAGGCATGGCCCGCGTAGTCGGACAGCCGCGCCGGGTCGACGCCGACCAGCCGTGCCGCGGCCTCCCAGCGCTTCTCGGGCGGCACGTCGAAGATCAGGGATTCGTCGGCCGGCGCGGTAAGCCAGGCGTTGTCGCGCAGTTCCGACTCGAGCTGGCCCGCCGCCCAGCCGGCGCAGCCCAGCGCCAGCATGGCGCGCCTCGGCCCGGTGCCGGCGGCGATCGCGGCCAGCACGTCGCGCGAGGTGGTGATCGACAGCCGCGGCGTGACCGCCAGCGTGGAATCCCACTGCCCGCCCGGCGGATGCAGCACGAAGCCGCGCTCCGGCTGCACCGGCCCGCCGACGAAGATCGGCGCACCGGACACGGCGGGATCGTCGCTGGAGAGGTTCATCTGCCGCAGCACGTCGGCCATGGTCAGGGCCGCCGTGCGGTTGACCACGATGCCCATCGCGCCGTCGCCGTCGTGCTGGCAGACGTAGGTGACCGTGCGCGCGAAGTTCGGGTCGTCCATCGCGGGCATCGCGATCAGGAAGTGGTCGGTGAGCCAGGTGGCTTTGGGCATGCGGCGGATTCTACCGCGCTGAGGTGAAAGTCGGCTTTTGGTGCGGATGCCGCGGGAAAGGGCGGGTGGGCGCGGCAGCTGGGGAGCGGAGGCGGTCTTGGCTGCAGAAGACGCAGAGAGCGCAGAAAGAGCGGTTCGATTGGCCTATGTGGCTGACGACGTTGGTGGTCGCCTGGGGGCGTTGACTTCGCGCGTTCCAACGCGATAGCGTTAAGACCCAGGGGACGTGATGTATGTCAGTGACCAAGGAGAGAAAGACATGCGATTAGCTTCGCTTCGCTTCGCTTCGCTTCACTACTGACCTTCGTGGCGATCAGTGCCACGAGCGCGATGGCGCAGGACATCGAAATCTCCTGCGATACGCAGTGGTCAAGCCACGGGTCAGGGGAGTCGATCCTGAATCTGTGTACCGACGGTTCGTATTCGAATGCGGCGTACGACTACGGCGCTGGCGCTGTCTACTACGATGGTACGTTCGGCAGCGGGTTCGTGCCGGTTTCGCCGGAGGGGCCGCCGACTCATGTCCAGTCTGTTCCACCGGCGGACGATTTGGAAGCACGCTTCGGTGTGCCTACCCCCAGGCGGGCTGGTTTGGAAGGGACAGGCGGTGAGGTCCGTGAGCTGGAAGCCGGATCGCAGGACGCCAAGCCGGTAGTCGGAAGCAAGCTTGCACCGCCGATTTGGATCACGGTTGCTGCAGCGGGACTTTGCCACGTCAATCAGCAGGCGATCGTCGCTCAGCTCATTGCCGCGTGTCACCGCATCCAAGAGAATCGGGACCCGACACGGCCTTCAAGGGGGCCGACGACGATCAGTGCTGGCTTCATGTGCGGATGGGGTGCACGCGCTACGTGTCCCTGATTCGGCGGCTGCTTTGGCGAATCGTCACGACGGAGGCGGCCTTCGTGGCCGCTTCCGTCCTTCCCGCAATCGTACTGGTCGTGGTGCTTGGATCTGGAATCCTGCCGATTGACGACGTTGTTCGCGTCAGCTTCGAAAGGACCGAATCTGCTTCCGTTTCCAGTGCGCTCGTTGAACTTCAGCGGAGCCACCCTGAGGTCGAGGCGATCCAACGAAGCCATGGGGATGACGTTGTCGAAATCGTGGTGAGACGAGACCTGTCATGGCGTCCTGGTGGCGATCCGTCGATCTCGGAGATTCTTGATTCCGTCGCGCAGGCGGGGGATCTGCGTGATATTTCGACGGGACCGGAGATCGCGGATGGGGAGTCGGTAGCAGCGTTGCTTCCCTTGACCTACGGATACGCGATGTTCTTCACGCTTGGTGCTATCGCCCTTGGCTTGCTTCGACGATTTCCAGTGCAGGCGCCGCCGGCTCTCCACGCAACGTTGCTCCGCACTGGGCCCGCCGCACTTGTGGCGTGGATCGCGTTGTTGACGGTAGGTTGGGGTGCGACCCTACTACCTGAACTGCTTCCGCCACCGGTGAATGCAGTGTCGATCGAAGCGACGCTTGCTGCCGCCGGGCTTGCTGGCTTTGTTCTTGCCTGCGTAGCCGCGCCGATGGCCGAGGAACTGCTTTTCCGCAAGTGGCTTTATGGAGGGATGCTGCAGGATAGAGTCCGGCACGCTAGTCTTGTTCAGGCTGCGGTGTTCGCAATCCCACACGCCCCGGTGTTCGGGCTGCGTGGCGCTGTGGGCGCGTTCTTTGCCGGCTTGATCTTTGCCTGGTTGTATCGCTCGTCCGGGCGAATCCTTCTGCCTGCCGCAGTTCATGGCGCTTACAACGGCTCGATCCTGGCGACTCAGCACTTGTGGTGAGCGCTGATCATCCGTGGCGCGGCAGATAGCGAAGC
The DNA here is from genome assembly GCA_021299185.1 of Lysobacteraceae bacterium. Taxonomy (GTDB): domain Bacteria; phylum Pseudomonadota; class Gammaproteobacteria; order Xanthomonadales; family Ahniellaceae; genus UBA4656. Next base: position 4,849 of record JAJTHZ010000125.1, read on the forward strand.
CTCGATGCAATGGGAAACTCGGAGAGCTGCGCAAGTCAATGCACTACTCCATACGCGGTCGGCGAGGCCCGTGACACCCACGGTTGTGAGAGAGCCTTCCGGAGACTATTGCATGTTGGTGCCGGTCACTCGTTGCGCAACACCCCGCCCGGCAGGAACTGCCAGGTGCGGGTGATGTGCAGGATGTCGACCTCGTCCTTGAACTTCGGCAGCGGGGCGAACGGTTCGGCCAGCTTCACGATGCGCCGCGCGCCCTCGTCGAGGGCCGGATGGCCGCTGGGCTGGATGACGTCGATGCGCTCCACGCGCCCGTCGCGGCGCACCGCGACCGTCATCACCAGGCTGCCGCTGATGCGCCCGTTGCGCGCCTCGTCGGGATAGTTCAGGTTGCCGATGCGCTCCACCCGCGCGACCCAGGCGCGCATGTAGGCGGCATATTCGTATTCCTGCGTGTTGGCGGAGATGAACTTGCGCCTGGGGCGCTTGGCGTAGGCTTCGGACTGGCGCTCGATCTCGGCCGTCAGCCGCGCCATCTCCAGGCTGCGCTCGATCAGTTCGCGGCCGCTGGGCAGCTCGTTGGCCGGGACTTCCTGCTGCTGCGGCGGTGCGCGCTCGACGCTGAGCGCGGACTGGGCGTCGGTCTTGAGCACGGCCTGCGGCGTGCGCGGCTGCGGGCGCGGCGCCGAGGCGCGCAGTTCCACCGGCGACAGGCCGGGATCGGGCTTCGGCACCGGGCTGGACACCGGCTGCCGCGGGCGGGTGCTCTTGTCGTGCTCGCCGCCGCCGCGCTGGGTGGCGTTGGCGAGGAAATCGGCGTCCTTCGGTTTCTCCTCGCTGCGCGACTGGACCAGGATCACGTCGAGGCTGGGCAGGCGCGCGGCCGGTTCCTCGTAGGCGAAGCCCACGCCCAGCACCAGCACCGCGTGCAGCAGGATCGAGAATAGGAAGGTGACCTTGACCCGCTCCTGCGGGCCGATGTGCGGCGGCGCCGGCACCGGCGCGCGGTCCGCCCGCGCTTCGTTCACCGCGTCGCCTCCGCGCGCAGCGCCTCGAGGCGGTCGAACAGCAGGCCGGCGATGTTGAGGCCGAACTGGGCGTCGAGTTCGCGGATGCCGGTCGGGCTGGTCACGTTGATCTCGGTCAGGTAGTCGCCGATCACGTCGAGGCCCACGAACCATAGCCCACGCGCGCGCAGTTGTGGCGCGACCTGTTCGCAGATCCAGCGGTCGCGGTCGGACAGCGGCTGGCCCACGGCCTTGCCGCCACGCGCCATGTTGCCGCGGAAATCGGTGCCCTGCGGGATGCGCGCCAGTGCGTAGGGCACGGGCTCGCCGTCGATCAGCAGGATGCGCTTGTCGCCCAGCGCCGCCTCCGGCACGAAGCGCTGCGCCATCGCCAGTTCGGTGCCTTCGTGGGTGAGGGTCTCGAGGATCACGTTGAGGTTGGGGTCGTCGCCGCGGGTCTTGAAGATGCCGCGCCCGCCCATGCCGTCCAGCGGCTTCAGCACCGCGTCGCCGACCTCCTGCACGAAGGCGCGCAGCGCCGCCGGCTCGCGCGCGACCAGGGTCGGCGGCGAACACTGCGGGAACCACTGGGCGTAGAGCTTCTCGTTGGCGTCGCGCAGCGACTGCGGGCGGTTGACCACCAGGCAGCCCTCGCGGGCGGCGAGGTCGAGCACCAGGGTGTCGTGCAGGAAGGCGGCGTCGAACGGCGGGTCCTTGCGGGCCAGCAGCAGGTCGAGGCTGCCCAGCGGGCGCCAGGCGGGCGTGCCGAGGGTGAACCAGTCGGCGGGGTCCTCCCGCACCTGCAGGTCGGCGCAGCGGCCGATCGCCCGGCCGTCGCGCACCGCCAGGTCGCCCTGGCCCAGGTAATGCAGCCGGTGCCCGCGGCGACGGGCTTCCAGCAGCATGGCGAAGGTCGAATCCTTCTTGGTCTTGATGCTGCCGATGGGGTCCATCAGCACGCCGATGTCGAGCGCCATCGCGGCCTCCTGGGCCGGGTCCGGGGGCCGGAGGGTGCCGGCCCGGGCCGCCATCCTACCCCAGCCGGGCGTTCTTCGCCGCGGTGTGAAAACCAAAATTTTCCAGATACTTGCAGTGTTTACTTGACATGGTTTCGGACCTTGGCTAAACAGCCGGGAAGGGCTGGGGAACCGGGGGCGAGCGCGCCTCCGGTGTGCCCTCGCGCCATAATGGCCGCTTGCGCGGGGCCGACACTCGGGTGATGACGACCGTGGAAGAATCGCAGAAGGAAGCCAGCCTGGCCGGCCTCAAGGTGATGGTCATCGATGATTCGAAGACCATCCGCCGCACGGCCGAGACCCTCCTCAAGAAGGAGGGTTGCGACGTGGTCACGGCCACCGACGGCTTCGAGGCGCTGGCCAAGATCACCGACCAGCAACCGCAGATCATCTTCGTCGACATCATGATGCCGCGGCTGGACGGCTACCAGACCTGCGCGCTGATCAAGAACAACCAGATGTTCAAGGCCACCCCGGTGATCATGCTTTCGTCCAAGGACGGCATCTTCGACAAGGCGAAGGGACGCATCGTGGGCGCCGAGCAGTACCTCACCAAGCCGTTCACGCGTGAGGAACTGCTGGGTGCCATCCGCAAGCACGTCGAATTCAAGGCGTGAGCGCCGTCCGGCCGGCAGGGGAAACGGTTCCAATGGCGCACATCCTCATCGTCGACGACTCGCCGACGGACGTGAAGGTGCTTTCCGGCATGATCGAGCGCGCCGGGCACCGCGTGAGCACCGCGGCCAGCGCGGAGTCGGGCATCGACCTCGCCCGCTCGCAGCGGCCGGACCTGATCATCATGGACGTGATCATGCCGGGGATGAACGGGTTCCAGGCCACGCGCAGCCTCTCGCGCGACCCGGACACCTCGGAGATCCCGGTGATCATCGTCACCACCAAGGGCATGGAGACCGACCGCGTGTGGGGCCTGCGCCAGGGCGCCAAGGACTTCATCGTCAAGCCGGTCAACGAGAAGGACCTGATCGCGCGCATCCACTCGCTGCTGCCGCACTGAACCCATGAGCGACGCCGCCGCCAGCACCCCGTTCGAGATCCTGCTCGGCTACGAGCGGGCCGCGCAGGCGCACGTCGCGGGAGCGGCCGAAGCCGCCGAGGCCCCGGGCCTGTGGCGCGGGATCGGCTTCCGGATGGGCGACCGTTTCCTGGTCAGCGGCATCGCCGAGGTCAACGAAATCCTGACCCTGCCGCAGATGACGCCGATCCCCGGCACCAAGCCGTGGCTGATGGGCGTGGCCAACGTGCGCGGCAACCTGGTCGCCGTGGTCGACCTGCGCGGCTTCCTGGAAGGCTCGCGCACGCCGATCGGCGACCGCTCGCGCATCCTGGTCGCCCGCCAGCCGGGCGGTGCGGTCGGCCTGCTGGTCGACGAGGTGCTCGGCCAGCGCAGTTTCACCGACGAGAACATACCGCTCGTCGATCCCGTGGCGGATGACCGCTACGGTCGCTTCGTGACCCGACGGTACGATCTCAACGGGACCGTCTGGGGCGTTTTCAGCATGGCCGCGCTGGTCAAGACACCGGAGTTCGGCCAGGCCGCGGCGTGAAGGCATTTCGGCGCCGTCGACCACGGCGACCACATCGGGGGTGAGTCGAGTCATGAGTACGACAACGGGTTCCATCCGGGCTGCGACCGGACTGCGCAACTGGGCCGGGCTCGCCGTGCTGGCGCTGCTGCTGCTGCTGGCCAACGTGCTGTGGGGCGGCCGCATCAACGAGCAGGAGCGAAGCGCGACCACCCTGGTCAGCGACGTGCAGGTGCTCTCGCAGCAGATCGCGACGTACGCGCGATCGGCCGCCGGCGGCGAGGTCGACGCCTTCAACGAGCTCAAGGCGACCCGCGACACCATCGAGAACAACATCAATTCGCTCAAGAACGGCGACCCCACCACGGAGATGCCGGGCTACGCCGACACCGCGGTGGTGGGCGAGCAGATCGGCAAGCTGGCCGACGCCTGGGCGCCGATCCGCACCGCCGCCGACACCATCCTCGGGCGCCAGGACCTGGTCATCGACATGACCCAGACCGCCGAGGACTTCAACGCGCGCATCCCGCAGCTGACCCAGCGCATGGAGGAGATCGTGCGCGCGCTGACCGAGCGCAACGCGCCGGCCGGCCAGATCTACATGGCCACCCGCCAGATGCTGCTCGCCGACCGCATGCTGCGCCGCGTGTCGGACATCCTGCGCGGCGGCGACCTCGCCGTGACCGCCGCCGACCAGTTCGGCCGCGACGCGCAGATGTACGGCCGCGTGCTGGACGGCCTGCTCAACGGCAACCTCGACATGAACATCCGCGCGCTGACCGACCCGCAGGCGCGCGACGTGCTGAACGAGGTGGTCGGCATCTTCGGCGAGGTCGGCGCCAACGTGGACAAGATCCAGGGCGCCTCCACCGAGCTGTTCGAAGTCACCGAGGCCGCCAACAACGTGGTGCTCGACTCGCAGGGCCTGCTCGAGCAGGGCAAGAACGTCGCCGCCGCCTTCGCCCAGTTGCCGTCCGGCCGCCAGTTCCTGCCCGGCGGCAACTGGCTGAACATCATCTTCGGTGCCGCGGCCGCGATCTTCCTGTTCTTCGCCCTGGCCTCCTACCAGTCGGCGCAGCGCCGCCAGATGCAGGCCACCACCGACCTCAACCAGCGCAACCAGGAAGCCATTCTGCGCCTGCTGGACGAGATGGGCAGCCTCGCCGAAGGCGACCTGACGGTGAAGGCGACGGTCACCGAGGACATCACCGGCGCGATCGCGGACTCGATCAACTTCGCGGTCGAGGCGCTGCGCTCCCTGGTGACCACGATCAACGAGACCGCCGTGCAGGTGGCCGCCGCCGCCCAGGAGACGCAGGCCACCGCGATGCACCTCGCGGAAGCCGCGGAACACCAGGCGCAGCAGATCACCTCCGCGTCGGCCGCGATCAACGAGATCGCGGTCTCGATCGACGAGGTGTCGAAGAACTCCGCCGAATCGGCGGACGTCGCGCAGCGCTCGGTGGCCATCGCGTCGAAGGGCGCGGCCGTCGTCCGCCAGACGATCCAGGGCATGGACTCGATCCGCGACCAGATCCAGGAAACCTCGAAGCGAATCAAGCGCCTCGGCGAGTCGTCGCAGGAAATCGGATCGATCGTCGAGCTCATCAACGACATCGCCGAGCAGACCAACATCCTCGCGCTCAACGCCGCCATCCAGGCCGCGTCCGCCGGTGAAGCAGGCCGCGGCTTCGCGGTGGTCGCCGACGAAGTGCAGCGACTCGCGGAACGCGCCTCGGGCGCCACCAAGCGAATCGAGACGCTGGTGCAGACGATTCAGTCCGACACCAACGAAGCGGTGAGCTCGATGGAACAGACCACCGCGGAGGTGGTCGCGGGTGCCCGCCTCGCCGAGGACGCCGGCCTTGCGCTGGGCGAGATCGAAAAGGTGTCGACCGACCTCGCGGACCTGATTCAGAACATCTCCGAGGCCGCGCGCCAGCAGTCGGCCGCCGCGACCAACATCTCGGCGACCATGAACGTCATTCAGGAGATCACCACCCAGACCTCGGTCGGCGCCAGCCAGACGGCGGAGTCGATCGGAAACCTCGCCCAGCTCGCCGCCGACCTGCGTCGCTCGGTCGCCGACTTCAAGCTGCCGGGCTGAGGCGCGAACGGCCGGAAGCGCGCACACGATGCGCCAAGCGCTCGCCAACTGGACGACGCCGGGGCCGGTGCCGGCCATGGACGACGCCACCTTCGGGCGCTGGGTCGACCTGCTCGAGCGGCGCACCGGCGTGGTCGTGCCGCCGGGGCGCAAGGCGTTCCTGGTGGCGGCGCTGCGCACGCGCATGCGCGAGGCCGGCAAGTCGAGTTTCGAGGCGTATTTCGACGAGATCCTCGACGGCCCGCGCGGCGCGATCGAGTGGGCCACCCTGGTCGACCGCCTGACCGTCCACCAGACGCATTTCTTCCGTCATCCGCCGTCGCTGGACCTGGTCGCGCGCGACTGGCTGCCGGCCTATCGCGCCGGCCAGTCCGATGCGCCGATCCACGCCTGGAGCATCGGCTGCGCCACCGGCGAGGAAGCCTTCACTCTCGCGATGGTGCTCGATCGCGCGATGGCGGCCGGCGGGCGCGGCTACTACGGCATCACCGCCACCGACATCAGCGCCGCGGCGCTCGCGGTGGGCCGCGGCGCGACCTACCCGGTGGCCAAGCTGGACGAGATCCCGCTGTCCTACCGCGAGGCGTACTGCGCCCCGGCCGGCGAGGTGTTCGCCGAGGACGGCGGGGTGCGCGCGCCGCGCGGCTTCGAGGAGGCCGACTCCTTCACCATCGCCGAGCCGCTGCGCAAGCGGGTCGGCTTCGTGCAGTTCAACCTGCTCGACGTGGCGCGCGCGCCGCTCAAGCGGCTGGACCTGATCTACTGCCAGAACGTGCTGATCTACTTCGCGCGCGAACGCCGCGCCGGGCTGCTGCAGGCGATCGCCGACCTGCTCAAGCCGGGCGGCCTGCTGGTGCTCGGCGCCGGCGAAGTGCTCGGCTTCAACCACCCCCAGCTCACCCGCCTCGGAGGCCCGCAGACGCTGGCCTTCAGGCGCAATGCGTGACCTGCCTGGGCAGGCGCGGACGGGCACGACCATGCGACTTCAAGACGACCTCGACTTCACCACCCTGAACTGGGTCAAGCAGGAGCTCGACGAGACGCTCAAGCAGGCCCGCCAGGCCCTCGAGGCGTACGTCGACGATCCGGCCGACGCCAGCCTGATGCGCTTCTGCGCCGGCTACCTGCACCAGGTGCAGGGCACGCTGCGCATGGTGGAACTGTACGGCGCGGCGATGGTGGTCGAGGAGATGGAGCGCGTGGCCAACGCGCTGCTGGAGGGCCAGGTCCGCCAGCGCGACGACGCCTACTCGGTGCTGATGCGCGGCATCGTGCAGTTGCCCGACTACCTCGAGCGCCTGCAGGGCGGCCACAAGGACATCCCGATCGTCCTGCTGCCGCTGCTCAACGACCTGCGCGCCTGCCGCGGCGAGAAGCTGCTGTCGGAGAGCGTGCTGTTCTCGCCCGACCTCGCCGCGACGCTGCCGCCGTCGGCGGGCGGCGCGGCGCGCGCAACGCCCGACCTCGAGCTGCGCGCCCAGGTGGCGCGCATGCGCAGTGCGTTCCAGGTCGGCCTGCTGCACTGGTTCCGCAACAACCGCCCCGAGCACGCGCTGGAGGGCATGGCGCGCACGCTCGAAGCGCTGCTCGCCAGCAGCACCCAGGAAGAGGCGCGCCGCCTGTGGTGGATCGCCGGTGGCGTGGTCGAGGCGCTGCGCGACGGCGCGCTGGAGGCCGGCGCATCGCTGAAGAGCCTGTTCGGCCGCGTCGACCGCGAGATCAAGCGCCTGGCCGACCTCGGCGAGGGCGCGTTCCGCGTCGAACCGCCGCGCGAACTGAGCAAGAGCCTGCTGTACTACCTCGCGCACTCGCACGCCGCGGGCCCGCGCTCGCGCGAGGTCAAGCGCACCTTCAAGCTCGACACCCTGCTGCCCACCGAGCAGGAACTGACCCACGCCAAGGGCGCGCTCGGCGGCCGCAACCGCGCCCTGCTCGACACCGTGTCGGCGGCGATCAAGGACGACCTGATGCGGGTCAAGGACGCGCTCGACCTGCACCTGCGCAACCCGGGAGCGGCGGCGAACGAACTCGGCGCGCAGGCCGAAGTGCTCGACCGCGTGGCCGACACCCTCGGCATGCTGGGTCTCGGCGTGCCGCGCCGCGTGGTGCAGGAACAGCGCGCGGTGCTCAATGACGTCGCCAGCGGCAGCCGCCCGGCCGACGAGGGCACCCTGCTCGACATCGCCGGCGCCCTGCTCTACGTCGAGGCCTCGCTGGACGACAACATCGACAGCCTCGGCGCCAGCGCCGACCTGTCGGCCGGCGCCGCGCCCGCGACCGGCGCGGGCGAGATCGAACTGCCGCAGGCCGAGGTGCGCCGCATCCTCGACGCGGTGATGAAGGAAGCGCAGGAAAACCTGCGCAAGGCCAAGGAGGACGTGGTCGCCTTCGTCGAGGCGCCGTGGGACCACGCCAAGGTCGAGCGCATCCCCGCGCTTTTGGAGGAGATCGCCGGCGCCATGCGCATTCTGGCCCTCGAGCCGCCGGCTGAACTGCTCGACGCGCTGGGCCGCTTCGTGGAGGTGGAGTTGATCCGCCTCAAGCGCGTGCCGACCCAGGACCAGATGGACCGGCTGGCGGACACCCTGGCGTCGATCGAGTACTACGTCGAATCCGCGCGCGACCAGCGCGCCGGCCGCGAGAGGATCCTCGACGTCACGCGCGCCAGCCTGGAGGCGCTCGGCTACTGGCCGGTGCCGGAGGACACGCTGTCGACCGCGCCGAACGAGATCGACGAGGTCGCCGGCATCGCCCTCGAAGCCGCGCCGCCGGCCCCGGCGGCTGCCGCCACCGACCTCGATCCGGGGGCGATGACGCTGCGTTTCGACACCCCGGTCGCGACCGGCGCTGCCGCGCTGCGTGGCCCGGAGCCGGATGCGCCGGCCAATGCCGCCGACCTGCCGACCCTGGAACTGCCCAGCGAGAGCCTCGACGACTTCATCGCGCGCCTCGAGCGCGGCGAGGAGTCGCCGCAGGTCGAGGAGCCGGCCGTCGCCGTGCCCGCCGCGACGGCGCAGGAACTGTCCAGCGTGGTCGACATCCATCCCGGCACCGACGCCAGCGACCTGCTGGTCGGTCGCGCCGGCGACGCGCCCGCGCCCGCGCCCGCGGCGCAGGACCTCGGCGGGCTGCGCCTGGCCGAGACCGGCGCGCTGGCGCCGCCCGCGGGCGAGCCCGAGCCGGAGTTCGACTGGGTCGAGATCGAGGAAGAGGTCGAGGAGCCCGCCGCTGCGACCGCCGAGATCGGTGCGTTCGAAACGGTCTCCTCCGACGAGATCGACGACGAGATTCGCGGGGTGTTCGTCGAGGAAGTGCAGGAGGAGATCGACAACCTGCGCCGCCAGTTCCCGGCCTGGCGCGGGGCGCTGGCCGACCTTGAGCAGTTGAAGCCGATCCGGCGCTCGTTCCACACGCTCAAGGGCAGCGGTCGGCTGGTCGGCGCGATGGTGCTCGGCGAGTTCTCGTGGAAGGTCGAGAACATGCTCAACCGCGTGCTCGACCGCACGATCCAGCCCGGCCCGGCCGTGGTCGACGTGCTCGAGCATGCGATCGCGGCGCTGCCGCCGCTGCTGTCCGCGCTGCGCGGCGAAGGCGCCCCGCGCGTCGATTTCGCCGCGATCCAGGCCACCGCCGACCGGGTGGCCGCCGGCGAGGATGCCCGCGTGCCGCAGCGCGCGCCGGCCACCGTCAAGGTCAAGCGCACGCGCCGCGTGCAGGTGCCGCGGCCGAAGCCCGAGCCGGTGGCGGCGCCGGTCGAACTGACCAGTGCGCTCGACCTGCCACCCTTGGTCGACCCCGTGCCCGCGGCATCGTCCGAGGTCGTGGCGTCCGCGCCGACGCCGTCCGACGAGGTCGTGCCGGAGACGGCGCTGCCGGAGATCGCGATCCTCGAAACCGAGGACGCGGCGGACGCGTTCGCCGACCTCGGGATGCCGGTCGAGGCCGCGGTCCCGGAACCCGCGAGCCCGGTGATCCCGGTCTCGATCCCGTACGGCGTCAGCGGCACGGCGGTGATGCCGCTGCTCGACCCGATGCTGCTGGAGATCCTGCGCAGCGAGGTCCAGGGCCACCTGGAGACCATCGACGGCTGGCTCGCGCAGGCGCAGGCGTCGCCTTCGGCGGCGCCCGAATCCCTGCTGCGCGCGGTGCACACCATGCACGGCGCGATCTCGATGGCCGACGTGCCGGTGGTGACCGAGCTGGTCGGGCCGCTGGAGGGCTACATCAAGCGCCTGCGTGCATCCGGCGAACCGGTCAACGCCGCGGGCGTGGCCGCGATCGCCGATGCCTCGCGGCTGGTCGGCGACATCGTGCGTCTGCTGGACGCGCCGGGCGCGCCGCTGCCCGACGGCCAGGCCCTGGTCGCGCGCCTGTCGGCGCTGCGCGATGGCCTGCCCGAGCCGCAGAGCGCGCTCAGCCTGTTCAGCCTCGCGGAAGAGCCGCTGGACGCGGACGAACCGACCGACCCGGCCAGCACGGCGACCGACGCCGTCGCGCCGGAGGCCGCGGCTGAAGCGCCGGCGATCGAGGATGACTGGATGATCGGCGAGGCGGCGACCGAACTCGTCGCGGGCGAGCCGGTCATCGACGATGGCGACAACGTGTTCGCCGACCTGGAGGCGCTGCTCGCGCCCGAGGCCGGCGCCGGGCCGGTCGGCGACGAAGCCGCGCTGCTGGCGGCCGAAGAGCCGCCGCTGGTGCTCGATGAGGCCGGCGACGAACTCGCGCTGGCGCTGGAGATGGCCGCGCTGGAGCCGGCGTCCCCGGATGCGGCCTCGCCCGGCGCGATCGAGGAAGTCTCGCTGTTCGCCGATGCCGAGCCGCTGGCGGAAGCCAGCGGCGCGATCGAGGTCTCCGAGCCCGACGCCGACGCGGTCGTGCCCGCACCCGTCCCCGTGCCCGCGCCGCCGGTCGAGCCGGCAGCGCCCGCGCCGCGCGCCGCCGCGCCGGCAGCGGACGACGTCGATCCCGACGGCCCGCTGGTGCTGCCGGACATGGACGAGGACCTGATCGAGATCTTCGTCGAGGAAGGCAACGACCTGCTCGACAAGGCCGACACCCTGGTCGCGCGCCTGCGCGAATCGCCGAACGAAAACGAGGCCATCGTCGGCCTGCAGCGCCAGTTGCACACCATCAAGGGCAACGCCCGCGCGGTCGGCCTGACCGGCATCGGTGACCTCAGCCACGTGATGGAGTCGCTGCTGGAAGCCGTGGTCGGCGAGCGCATGGTGCTGGGCCGGCCGGCGGTGGAGCAGCTCGAGCGCGGCTTCGACCGGCTGCACCGGATGGTCGCGCGCGTCGCGAGACGTCAGGCGGTGGGCATCCCCGAACTCGCGATCGCCCGCTTCGAGGCGCTGGTCGCCGGCGAGCCCATGCCGGGCGACGCACCCGCGCCGACGCCGGCCGAAGCCCCGGCGCCGGTCGTGCCGGCCGCGCCGGTCGCAGCCGCGCCGACGCCCGCGCCGGCACCC
>JAJTHZ010000102.1 GCA_021299185.1 Lysobacteraceae bacterium
GCATCGAAGTCCGTGCCCGCGACATACCACGGCGCCTCAACCCCCAGCGCAGCCTCGAACAGCTTTCCGGTCGTCACTTCGCATGCTCCGCGGTCCGTTCAGGCGGGGACAGATTACCCACTCGGATTTCAAGAGAGGCACCTTTGCTGGGCCGCACGCTCGCGCGCCCGGTTGAAGGAGGTGCGCGACGTCACGGGAGTCGAAGCGGGCGGTTTGGGCGAAGCGCGTGACGGCGTGCGAGCGCTTCGGCCTGTCGCAGCAAGCCTGGAGCGCGGCGCGCGGCGCGCGGGTTGAGTGGGGCTTCGCTGGATGCGTGGCGCTACTGGGCCAGCGAAGGCCCCTGCCACCGAGGGCGAGACTGCTGCAGAGCGATCGCGCCCATCGCGACGCCGGAAACGCCGCGCACTGCGCGGCGTTTTCGTTTGCACGCGCCGCTTCGTCGCCGATATCGAACGTTCGTTGGCCCGGCGACCGGGGATGGCGTCGACGCCCGCTAGAGTCGCCGGCCGGTGGGGACCGACGACAGGGGGACAGACATGGCGAACACGCCGCGCTTCGACGCGTTCAAGCAGCACTACCAGGCCGGGCGCTGGGCGCAGGCGCTGGTCGAGATCGACGCGCTGGCCGCCAGCCAGCCCGGGCACGCTCCCACGCACTGGCACCGCGCCAACACGCTGGAGCAGCTCGAGCGCCACGCCGAGGCCGCCGATGCGATCGATCGCGTGCTGGCGCTGGCGCCGGACTACGTGCCGGCGCTGCTGAAGCGGGTCGAACTGTCGGCCTACGACGAGCGCACGTACGACCCCGTGCCGCCGCTGCGACGCGCGATCGCGATCGAACCCGGCAATCCGCGGGCGCACTGGCTGCTGTCGCGGGTGCTCGGCGATGGAGACGAGGCCGCGGCGGCCGCCGCCCTCGATCGGGCGATCGAACTCGATGCCGGCCTGCACGAGGCACTCGCCGATCGCGGCGAGCGCCGGCGCGGCGCGTCGATGCGCGGGTTCTCGACCGATGCCGACGCCGCGGATGACCCGGACGTGATTGCGACCTTCGCCGGTCCGCGCTGGTCGCGCAGCGGCCTGCTCGGCGCACTGGCGGACTTCGAGGCGGCCGCCCGCGTGAAGCCCGAACTGCGTTACCACGTGCGCTGCGGCGACCTGCTGCACACCCTCGGCCGCCACGACGAGGCGCTGGCGCGCTTCGACGCCGCGCTCGCCCTGCTCGCAGCCGACGACCCGCGCCGCGGCGCGATCACGGAGATGCGCGAGCGCTCGGAGCGCGGCGGCGCCGGCGAGCGCGAGCAGATGGCGCGATTGCTGGTGAGCGGACTGGAAGACGGCGAGGAGGGCGACCGCTCGCTGGAAGACCAGTCCGCGCGCGACATGATGCAGAGCCTCGCGCGCGCGGTGCGCGGCGGGCAGCGGATCGACCAGGCGGTGGAGGAACTGGTCAGCGACGATCCGACCGAACTGCTGGCGCTGCAGGTCGCGCAGGGCTTCTACAACGTGGCGTTCGAGGCCGAACCCGGCCTGGTCGACGCCGATCCCGCGCGCTATCCGCGCTATCAGCGCCGCTTCGGCGAGCGCGCCGGGCGCGAACTGGAGGCCGCGGGCTTCCGCCACGAGGCGTGGGCGGAGGCCGAGGGCATGTTCCCGACGCTCGGCCAGCACGTGCTGCTGCGCTTCCTCGCCGACCCTGCGCGAACCACGTTCGCCGCCTGCTTCGCGATGCGGCCGAAGTGGCCGGGCTGGCTGGCGTTCCTGATCCTGTCCGTGCTCGGCAAGTGGCGCACCGCGACGATGGTGGAGTTCGTCACCCACTTCGACGATGGCACCTTCCTGTCGACGCAAAACGAAAGCATCTCGCCGTTCGAGTGGGGCGGCCGCTGCGTGGTGCGCAAGGTCCCGCCGCGCATGCCACTGGCGGAACGCGCGGCGGTCCACGCGCAGGCGGTGGCCGAGCACCTCGCCAGCCATCCGCAGGCCCGGCCGATCCGTCGCGAGGGGCTCGAAGGCATCGAGGAAGGCTGGATCGCCTCGTCGCTGGCCAAGCGCGAGTTCCGCCGTTCGATCGGCTTCGCGACCGACGCCGAACTGCGCCAGATGCTCGGCGCGCGCCATGACGAACTCGCGCCGAAGGTGCGGCGCAAGCTGGAGGTGCTGGTGCGGGATGCCTGAGTTGTGGTGTGTCGCGGCGTCGGGTCGGGGGCGGGAGCTCGCGATCGCCATTGTGGGTGGGCCCAGGGCCCAGGGCCCAGAAGGAGGCGGGGGCCTCGTGGTGCGGGGGTTACCGCAGTCGCGCAGGGGCCAGGGTATAGGGCCCAGGGTATAGGGCGGTGGGATTCGAGCCTGCACTCTGCACCCTGCACTTCGGGCCCAGGGCCCAGGGCTCAGGGCCCAGAGGGAATCGGGGGCCTCGTGGTGCGGGGGTTGCCGCGGTCGCGCAGGGCCCAGGGTATAGGGCGGTTGGCTTTGAGTCGGGCCCAGGGCCCAGGGCTCAGGGCCCAGAGGGAGTCGGGGGCCTCGTGGTGCGGGGGTTGCCGCGGTCGCGCAGTGCCGAGGGTATAGGGCCGAGGGTGCAGGGGGCGGGAGTCGAGCCTGCACCCTGGGCCCTGGGCCCTGAGCCCTGGGCCCTAACCAACCACCCCCTCCCCCACCGTCCGATCTCTCCCCGCCTCCTTCGCCGCGTACAAGGCCCGGTCCGCGGCGCGGAACAGGTCCTCGCTGCCGCGGTGGCGGGCGGGATCGAAGGTGGCCAGTCCGATGCTGGTGGTGGGCGCGATCGATGTCGCGCCCGCCCGCACCGGCGTCTCGCGCAGGCGCAGGCGGAAGGCCTCGGCCAGTTCGTGCGCGGTGGCGCGTGACTCCGGCAGCAGCACGCCGAACTCCTCGCCGCCGATGCGCGCCACCACCGACGCGGCAGCGAAGGTGTCGCGCAGGCGCTCGCCGACCTCGCGCAGGCAGGCATCGCCGCTGGCATGGCCGTGGCGGTCGTTGACCGACTTGAAGTGGTCGAGGTCGACGATCAGCAGGGACAGCGGTGCGCCGCCGCGGGACAGCGCCACGTCCTGCTCCAGCACCTCGGCGAAGCGCCGCCGATTGGACAGGCCGGTGAGTGGATCGAGCCGCGACAGCACCTCGTAGCGGTCGCGCTCGACGCGCAGTGCGACATCGAGGTCGAGGCGGCGGTGGTACTCGCGGTGGCCGCGCACCAGCGCGGTGCCGAGATACACCAGGTGCAGGCTCATCGCCGCCGCCACCGGCAGCATGCCGGGCAAGGTCCACACCACCGCCAGCGGCGGCACGTAGATCAGCGCCGTGCCCAGTGCGCAGCGCCGCAGGTCGATCGGGAACACCTGCGCGAACGCCGTGCCCAGCGCCACCGTGGCGACCAGGTTGACCAGGTCGGTGGCGACGAAGCCGGGATCGAGCAAAGCCCTCACCGAAACCGCGCCCCAGGCCACCGCGGTGGCCAGCAGCACGCCCCACAGCATGCGCAGGTGGCGCGCTGCACCCGCCGGATCGTGCTGCGCGCGGGCGCGCAGCGGAAAGCGCACCGCCGCCGCGGCGCCAAAGAACAGCACCAGGGCCCCGCTCAGCAGCGGACGCTGCGCGAACATCCCGCCGAAGCCGGCCAGCAGCAGCCAGGCCAGCAGGTAGAACGCGCCGCCGGGCAGCGCACGCTCGTGCAGGTCGGCGCTGACCTGCTGCAGGCGGTACTGGCTGGTCGCGGGCATGGCGGCACGTTACGGGCTCGGCGCCGGCGGCGCAAAGGCGCCGCGCGGCACGCCATGCATCGCTGTATCGCGACACAGCGATATACTGCGGGCCCGCCCCCGGACCCGCCGCCGATGCACCTGTCCTTCGAGTTCTACCCGCCCAAGACCGACGAGCAGCGCGCGCAGCTCGACAAGACGGTGGCCCGGCTGAAGGCGCGTGCGCCGGACTACGTGTCGGTGACCTTCGGCGCTGGCGGCTCGACGCTGTCGTACACCCCGGAGACGGTGCAGCGCCTGCGCGATGCGCACGGGCTCGACGCCGCCCCGCACGTGTCGTGCATGGGCGGCACGCGCGAGGAGCTGCGCACGCTGCTGTCGCGCTACCGCGCGCTCGGCTGCCGGCGCATCGTGGCCCTGCGCGGCGACCTGCCGTCCGGCATGGGCGCGGTGGGCAACTTCCGCTACGCCGCGGACCTGGTCGGCTTCATCCGCGCCGAGCACGGCGACTGGTTCCAGGTCGAGGTCGGCTGCTATCCCGAGGTGCATCCGCAGGCCGACGACGCGCTCGCCGACCTGCGCCACTTCAAGACCAAGGTCGACGCCGGCGCGCACGGCGCGATCACCCAGTACTTCTACAACGCCGACGCCTATTTCCGCTTCGTCGACGAAGCGCGCGCGCTCGGCGTGTCGATCCCGATCGTGCCGGGCATCATGCCGATCGCCAACTTCACCCAGTTGCGCCGCTTCTCCGAAGCCTGCGGCGCGGAGATCCCGCGCTGGGTGGCCAAGCGCATGCAGGCGCTGGGCGACGACGCGGGCGCGGTGCGCGAGTTCGCCAGCGACCTCGTCGCCGGCCTGTGCCGCCGGCTCGCCGACGCCGGCGTCGGCGCGTTCCACTTCTACACGCTCAACCTCGCCAAGCCGACCCTGTCGGTGCTGGAGCGCCTCGACCGCTGAGGCCGCGCGCCCGCGCTCAGGCCACGTCGCGCTGGATCTTGTACTCCGGGTCGGTCTCGACGCCGAGCCGCTTGTGCATGATCGGGCTGGTGGTGGTGTACTGCAGGTGCACCTTCTGCCCCGGGTTCAGGTACTCGCGGATGTGGAAGGCGGCCAGCGCGCCCTCGTGGAAGGCGGACAGGATCAGCTTCTTCTTGCCGGGATAGGTGTTGATGTCGCCGACCGCGTAGATGCCGGGCTCGTTGGTGCGGAACGCCTCGGTGTCGACCACGATCTGGTTCTTCGCGAGATTGAGGCCCCAGCGCGCCACCGGCCCCAGTTTCGGGCTCAGGCCCCAGAACACCAGCAGGTGCTGGGCGTCGATGCGGCGCACCACGGCGTCCTTGCCGCGCACGCGCACGTGGGTCATGCGGCCGTCGTCCTGCTCCAGCCCGGCGATGTCACCCTCGACGAACTGCATCTCCATCGCGTCGCACAGCTCGTGCATGCGGCGCACGCTGGCCGGGGCGGCGCGGAAGTCCTGCGAACGGTGCACCAGCACCACCGCGGCGCCCTTGCCGGCCAGCTCCAGCGCCCAGTCCAGCGCGCTGTCGCCACCGCCGGCCACCACCACCTCGGTGCCGGCGAACATCGAGGGATCGCGCACCTTGTAGTGCAGTTGCCGGCCCTCGAGCGGCTCGAGGCCGTCGATCTTCAGTTTGCGCGGCAGGAAGGCGCCGACGCCGGCCGCGATCACCACCGTGCGCGCCATGAACTCGGTGCCGGTGCTGGTGACCACGTGCAGGCGGGCATCGGGCATGCGCTCGACCTTGACCACCTCCTGGCCGAGGTGGAAGGTCGGCTTGAAGGGGGCGATCTGCGCCATCAGGCGTTCGACCAGTTCCTGCGCGCCGCACACCGGCAGCGCGGGAATGTCGTAGATCGGCTTGTCCGGGTAGAGCTCCGCACACTGGCCCCCGACCTGCGGCATCGCGTCCACCACGTGGGCGCGCACGTCGAGCAGGCCGAGTTCGAACACCTGGAACAGCCCGGCGGGGCCTGCGCCGACGATCAGGGCATCGGTTTCGATCATGGGTGGGGTCTCCGCTCGGGTCGTCGCAGGCTAACGCGGACTGCCGCCGGCGCATTGATCGCGGTCAAGCGGTGCCGCGCCGCCGAGGTCATGGCGGCCGGAGAAAGCGCCCGCGGCCGGGACGGACCGCGGGCGCCGAGGGTGCCGCCATCGGGAGGCGGCACGGGGAGAGGCGGGGTAGCCGCTCAGAAGCGGTAGATCGCGAACAGCCCGACGCCGATCGGGTCCACGTTGACCGTGCCGACGTCGGCGCCGTCGACCGAGGCGTCGCTGTCGATGTCGAACCAGCGCACGTCGCCGGCGATCGACCAGTTGGCATCGATCTTGAACTCGACGCCCAACTGCGCGGCGAGGCCGAACGAGTTGTCCAGCGCGAGGTCGGTGCCGGCGATCGGGCCGGCCGGCTCCTCGTCGTAGACCGCGGTGTAGTTCAGGCCGACGCCGACGAACGGGCAGATCTCGCCGTCCGGGTTGAAGTGGTACTGCAGCAGCAGGGTCGGCGGCAGGTGCTTGAACTCGCCGGCGCGGGCGCCGTTGAGCGAGAAATCGTGGTTGAACGGCAGCGCGGCCAGCAGGTCGAGCTTGAGCGACTCGCTGATCCAGTAGCCGAAGCCGAAGGTCGGGCGCGTGTTGCTGCCCACCTCGACGTCCAGCGCGCCGTTGGCCAGCGAGCCGTTGTCGGACTTCGGGTTGACGTTGTGCGCGCCGAAATAGACCTCCCAGGTGCCCGGCGCGCCGTCGGCGAACGCAGGCGAGGCGGCCAGCGACAGCAGCGCGGCGGCGGCGAGGGCGAGGGGTTTCTTGTTCATGGGGATCTCCGGGCAGGCGCCGTGGTTTCAGGATGTGCGCATGGTGCGCCACGCCGCGCGGCGCGGATTGACGTTCGTCAATCCGCCGAACTCGACCATGGTCGACGTCGCGCAGTTGACCGTCGTCAATGCGCGCGGCGCGCGGCGTGGCAGCCGCGCGCAGGCCGGCGCGCGCGGCTTGTGGCATCATGCGCGCCCCGTTTTCCGAGCCCGCGGAGCCGTCCATGTCGCAGCGCTATCCCGCCCACATCTGGCACAACGGCGCGATCAAGCCGTGGGCCGAGGCCACCACCCACGTGATGGCGCACGCGCTGCACTACGGCTCGTCGGTGTTCGAGGGCATCCGCGCCTACGACGTGCCGGGCGGTACCGCGATCTTCCGCCTCACCGACCACATGAAGCGCCTGTACACCTCGGCCAAGGTGTACGACATCGAGATCCCGTTCACGCTGGAACAGATGAACGAGGCCTGCCGCGCGGTGATCCGCGCCAACGGCTTCGCCAAGTGCTACCTGCGGCCGGTGGCCTTCCGCGGGCTGGGCGGCTTCGGGCTGTCGGCCGACACGCCGACCGACGTCGCGGTCGCGGCCTGGGAGATGGGCGCCTACCTCGGCGCCGGCGTGCTCGAGCAGGGCATCGACGCGATGGTCTCGTCGTGGCAGCGGATGGCGCCGAACACCATCCCGACCGGCGCCAAGGCCGGCGGCAACTATCTCTCCGGCCAGCTGATCGCGCGCGAGGCGCGCCGGCTCGGTTTCGGCGAGGGCATCGCGCTCGACACCAACGGCCTGATCAGCGAGGGCGCGGGCGAGAACCTGTTCCTGGTGTTCGGCGGCGAGCTGCACACCACGCCGGTGAGCGCCGCGATCCTCGACGGCATCACCCGCGACAGCATCAAGAAGCTCGCTCGCGACGCCGGCATCACGGTGGTCGAACGCCAGTTGCCGCGCGAATACCTCTACTTCGCCGACGAGGTCTTCATGTGCGGCACCGCCGCCGAGATCACGCCGATCCGCTCGGTCGACGGCAAGCCGGTCGGCGCCGGCAAGCCCGGCCCGCTGACCGGCCGCCTGCAGGAGCTGTTCTTCGGCCTGTTCAAGGGCACCACGCCGGATCGGCACGGCTGGCTGGAGAGGGTCTGATCGCCCCGCCGCGCGGGGCGCGCCGCCTCACCAGCGGTGGAACTCCGCGCGGCAACCGCATGCATTCGAATCGAATTGGCCTTCGACCACCTTCCGTGAAGGGGCCCATCATGCGCAGGAACCAAGCAAAATGTGCTGGGCGCAGCACTTCGTCGCCGAGGACTTCGAGGAGGACTTGACACGCCCCCCCCCCCGCAAAGGCATGCTCCTCGTGCAGGGGGCACCTAACTTGACAAGGAGCAAGTCCATGACTCGAGCAAAGACGTCTTTCCTCGCTCTTCTACTGTTGGCTGCAGCCATACTTCCCGCTCGGGAAGCAGCCGCACAGCAGCGGGTCACAATCAGCGGCACAACGTATACGTGCACGAATCGGTGCAATGTGACGGTGAACCCCAACGGCAGCTTTACGATTACGGACTGCTGTGGGGGCCAGGTGTCGTTCCGCCTCTATCCTGTTTGAACGCAGTAAACGCGCTTTGGGCGGACAAGAGCGGGCGGCAGTCTGTCGCCCGCTCTCTTGTATTGCCCGCGACAGAGTGCCCGCTTCCCGAAGGAGTCTGTTGTGAAGGCATCGGAAGACAAGTCTGAACAGCGCGATAGCGCAACAAAATCAAGGTTTGGGCTGGCGCTTCTTCTTGCAGCGAGCGCCCTTGTTGCGATTGCGGTGCTTGCGACCATAGCTCGCAACGATACTTCGTCGATGCCATTGCCAGAGTCTCCCCAGCGGTACCGTGCGGACCAACAGTCGCTTGCCGCGAAAGCCGCAGAAACTCAGAGCACCGAAGACGTTGACTCCGCCGAGAATGCTGCGGTTACCAAGCACTCCGCATCACCCGGCGATACCAATGAATATTCGCGCGACAGACTTACTGATCGCCGCAAGCTACAACGAACGCTGTCGCTGGCCGCAAGCGCCGACTCCCTGCCCAGCGAGCGCGCACTTGTTGTCGGCAATGCGCTGGATGTGGCAGTAGTGGGCCGTGCACTGTTGGGCACAGACTTCAGAGCTCTTGTCTCCAATCTTTATAGCGAGTCATCAAGAGATGTGCTGGCAAGTGATCTTACGCAGGCGTACGCAGATGCGGTTCGGCTTCAGTTGAGGGAGACCGGCGGAAAACTAGACTTGTCGAGTCTTGTCTGTGGATTGAAGGTATGTGTGGGCGAGTTTGCTCCCGGTGCAACCGACGCAGACATTGACTCATGGCAGGCCGCTTTTGCTCGCGATCAACGCACGCCGCATGGTGTTTTTGCATCCGCATCTACGTCGGCTATGGAGGGCCAAGGGGCGTATCGCTTCGTTTTCTCGACGGACCCGGCGACGAGAAGCGCGACTGCCCCTCTGTATCCTTGACAAACTCGGACCTTTCCGTAGTCCCAAGCAACGACTGAACGAGGGGGCGTTGCAGTGCACCGGCGCTAGAATTACTCCCTCAGGCGTGTCCAGGAAATCGGGAGCGGTTCAGACGCGCGGCGCGGCTCCGGGATGGTGCCGGTGTCGTCGATCGATTCCCGCCACACGGCAGCGAACTCCCGCACGAGGGTGTCGGTTGGTGCGTAGCCGGTGGAGACGGTGAAGGTGCACTGCTGCGCGGCAACGGTCTCCAGTGCGAACAGGGCGGCTTCCGGGTCATCGTGCCCGCCGCGCTCATAGCCGGCCGGCACGGCGAAACGGGCGCCCCCGAACGCGACGTCACGCGCGTCGACGGCGCCCGCAGCTAGCAGGCCCAGGGCCAGGGCCAGGGCAAGCGTCGCAATGCCCCGGCTGCCGGGCCCGCGTCGCCCGCGACGGTGTTCGGCGATCATCGATGAACCCCCGATGGACGCGGCGCCCCCCGTGGGCCGGGAGACCTGGCGCGTGCCTACCGATCCTTACGTGCATCGGCGAGCAAACCTGTCATCGACTGACGGACGCGGGGACCGGCCCCGGCCTCGCCGCGTGCCGAATCAATCGCAGCCCAGTCCATCGACCCCGGCCAGCCTGGTCAACGCCATCACCTGCCGTCCGTCGGCGCCGTCGAGGATCGCCTCGCCGTTGGTGCAACTGTCGAAGCGCAGGCTCAGAGTGCCCCACGGCGTGCGCTGCACCTGCGATGGCGTGAAGCCGCCGAAGCGCCCGCCGCGGAACACGTCGACCGGGATCGTCACCGCCTCGCCGAAGCGCAGTGGACCGGCACTAAGGCCCTGCACCCACAGGTTGCTGCCGTCATTGCGATAGCCGAAGAACGACACCGTCAGCACCCCGCCGGGCACCCGGTGGATCAGGAAGCCCTGGCCCGAGGTCGCCGGATCGAACCACAGGCCGGACAGTCCGCGCGGATCGCCGATCACATTGCTGGCAGCGAACTCGACCCGACTGACCGCCATCGCCACCGCGCCGTCGATCGTCGCCGGGTGCGCGACGTAGGCCGCGTGGTCGGAGACGTCCAACGCGAGGTAGTCGCCGACGAACTGCAGGTTCGGCGCCGGCGCCAGCGGCGACCACTGCGTGCTCGCGGCGTCGACCGGCGTCGCGGTCAGTCGCTGCGTGGTCCAGCTCGACCCGCCGTCGTCGCTGCGCGCGTACCAGGTGTGCACGGCCGCGCTCGCGGCACGGTCGCCGCCGTCGCCGGCGAGGGTCTCGAACCACGCAAGATGCAGGCGCCCCGCGGCGTCGATCTCGAGCCACGGCGCGAACTGGTCGCTGAACGGCTCACGCGCAAGCGTCGCGGGCAGGCGCGACCAACTGCGGCCGCCGTCGTCCGAGCGGTACAGCACCAGGTCCACGTCCCGCTCGCTGCCCAGCGTGGCGACGATGTCCGGCAGCACCATGTAGAGCGCGCCGCTGCGCGCATCGTGCGCCCAGACCGGCAGCGGCGCGATGCGGAACGCGCCGGGCACGGCGTCCGACAGCTCGACGAACGGACGCGAGAACACGTGCACCTGCGCGTCGCTGGACCAGGTGCGTGCCTCGTCGGTGCTGCCGGCGAAACGCGCATCGTTGGTGGCGGCGCGGAAGTACGCCATGCCGAGCCGACCGTCCGGCAGCACGCGCGGGTGCGGCAGCACTGCGCCGGGCGACGGCATCGGATCGGGCGCGGAGAAGGTCGTGCCGCCGTCGAGGCTGCGCTGCACGCCGAGGTTGTAGGCCACGTAGAGCACGCGACCCGGCTGGCTGCCCGGACGCGGACCGACCGCGAGCCAGCCTTTGTCGACCCGCCCGTCGGTGCTGGCGATGGCCGCGCGCGCGCCGTCATCGACCCACAGGCCGGGGCGGTTGCCTTCCGGACCGATGCGGGCCATCGCGCCGCGAAACACGCGGCCGGCCACGCGGTCGGCGACCACCATCGGGTCGAACGGAACGCCGGCGAGCGCGGGCGGATTGGCGACATCCTCCGTGCGGTGCGTGCGGAAGCCGTCACCGCTGCGTGCGGCGGCGAGCCCGGTGACGGTCAGGCCATCGCTGCGCGCGAGCCCGGTCATCCACAGCACGGCCACATCATCGCCGGCGGACCCGTCGCCGCCGCGGCGCACCACGGCGAGCGAGGGTTCCCAGTTCTGGCGTCCGGGCAGGGCGGCATCGACGCGCATCGTGGAGACGCCAAAGGACTTGCCCATCGCCGCGGTGTCGGCGGCTGCCAACGAGACCGAGGTCCCGCCCGCGGACACGGGACGCGGCGGCCCGAAGCCGGGCTCCTTGGCGGGCATGCCGCCGCACGCGGCGAGCAGCACCATCAGCATGGGCGAAACGCGACGAATCGGCGCGAATATATGGCCTCCATGACCCAAGGTGGAACGCCGACGTGACGACCCGGCGTCGCGGAGCATAGCGAGCCGCGGTTAGCGCGCGGTCAGCAGCACCGAGGTCCCCATCAGCATCAGGAAGCCCGCGAACACCCGCGCCAGCACCACCCCGCGCAGCCGATGCGCCAACGCAGCACCGGCCGGCGCCAGCAGCACGCTGGCCGCCGCGATGGCCACCGCGGCCGGCAGGTGCACGTAACCCCGGACGCCGGTGGGCAGGCCGTCGGCGTCGCGACCGGCCCACGCGTAGGCTCCGGCCGATGCGAGCGCGATCGCGAAACCGCAGGCCGCCGAGGTGCCGACCGCGCGCACCGGCACCGCGCCGCGATGGATCAGCAACGGCACGGTCATCGAACCCCCGCCGATGCCGACCAGGGCCGACACCGCGCCGATCAGCCCGCCCCAGGCGGTGAGTGCGCCACCGCGCGGCACCACGTCTGCCGCGCCCTCCGGCGCCACGCGTCGCGTGGCGAGCTGGATGGCCGCCGCGAAGCAGAACGCCGCCACGCCGAGCCGCAGCACGAGATCGGACAGGCGGTCGGCGACCAGCGCGCCGAGCACGCCACCGAGCAGCAGTCCGGGCACCAGCGCGCGCACCGTGGGCCACATCACCGACCCGCGGACGAGGTGCGCGCGGGTCGACGACACCGAGGTGGCGAGGATCGACGCCAGCGAGGTGGCGAGTGCGACGTGCATCACGGCCGCGGCCGGCACGCCCTGCGACGGCAGGATCCAGGCCAGCGCGGCCACGATCACCAGCCCGCCGCCGACGCCCAGCAGGCCGGCCAGCAAGCCCGCCGCCGCGCCGACCGCGAGGTAGGCGGCGAGCGCGACGAGGCTCATCGGCCGCACCCCGCGCCGCAGCCGTGCGGTGCTGCCGGTTCCTGCACGCCCATCCGCACTAAAATCACCTGCCCGGTCTCCCCTTCCGCCCGATGCCGATCCGATCCGCCCTGTTCGCGCTGCTCGCCTTCGCCGTGCTCGGCGCCCCCGCGGCCGCCGAACCCACGCCCGCGCAGCGGCGCGATTTCGTCGCCGCGCTCGATGCCGCGCGCAACGGTCCGCCCGGGCGCTGGCAGTCGCTCGCCGGCGGCCTGCAAGACTATCCGCTCGCGCAGTGGCTGGCCTACCACGCCTTCGCGCGCGACCTCGAACGCGCCGACCCGCGGGCGGTGCAGGCCTGGATCGAACGCCACGCCGGCAGCCTGCCCGGCGAGCGGCTGCGCACGCTGTGGCTGCGCCGGCAGGCCGCGCACCGGCACTGGGACCGTTTCCTCGCCGCCTGGTCGCCGCAGGACGACGTGGGCCTGCGCTGCGCGCACGCCGCCGCCCGCATCGCGCGCGGCGACACGACGGAACTCGCGCCCGCGCTGCGCACCCTGTGGCAGCGCGGCGAATCGCTGCCCGACGACTGCAATCCGGCGATCGCCTGGCTGCGCGCGCAGGGCGCGCTGGATGCGGCGAGCGTGTGGGCGCGGATCGAGCTCGCCGCCCGCGCGCGCAACCACGGCCTGATCGGCGCACTGGCCGGCTACCTGCCCGAGGCCGGCGCTGCCGAGGCGCGCCGCTACGCCGCGCTGGTGCGCGATCCGGGCAACCAGCTGGCGCAGGCCGGCGCCTGGGCCGATACGCCGCGCGCGCGCCGCCACGTCGCAATCGCGGTGTCGCTGCTGGCGCGCCGCGACCACGTGCTGGCCGGCCGCCGCTGGGACGCGCTGGAACGGCGTTTCGATTTCGAACCCGCCGACCGCGGGCTGGCGCTCGGCGCGATCGCGCTGCAGAAGGCCGCCGGCTACGAGCCGGACGCGAAGGCGTGGCTGGCGCGCCTGCCGACCGAGGGCCTGGAACCGGCGGTGCGCGAGTGGCGCGTGCGCGAAGCCATCGCACGGCGCGACTGGCCCGCGGCGAGCGCCGCGCTGGCCGGGCTCGACGCCGCGCAGCAACTGGAGCCGCGCTTCCGCTGGCTGCGCGGGCGTTTGCTCGACCTGCAGGGTCAGCCGCAGGCCGCGCTGGCGGCGTGGGAAGCGCTGGCGCAGGAGGCGAACTTCCACGGCTTCCTCGCCGCCGACCGGCTCGACCAGCCGTACCGCATCTGCGCCGAGCGGGCTTCCGACGACCCCGCGCTGCGCGCGCGGGTGGCGGCCGAGCCGGGCCTGGTGCGCGCCTTCGAGTGGCGCGCGATCGGGCGCATCGACGAGGCGCGCCGCGAGTGGGACTTCGTGCTGGCGCGCCTCGACACGCCGGCGCGCGCGGTCGCCGTGTCGCGGGCGATCGCCGCCGGCTGGATCGACCGCGGCCCCCTGACCCTGCTGCGTCCCGAGGAAGTGCGCCTGTACGAACTGCGCTTCCCGCTCGGCCACCAGGACGAGGTGCGCACCCACGCGCGCCGGCACGGGCTGGCGGAAGGCCTGGTCAACGGCCTGATCCGCGCCGAGAGCGCGTGGATGGCCGACGCGCGCTCCGGCGCCGACGCGCGCGGGCTGATGCAGCTGCTGCCGGGCAGCGCGAAGGCGCTGGCACGTCGCGAGAAGGTGCCCTACGCCGGCCCGAACGACCTGTTCCGCCCGCCGGTGGCGATCGCGCTCGGCACGCTGCACCTCGCCGACGACCTCGCGCGCTGGGACCAGCGCGCCTGGGCCGCGGCGGCGGCCTACAACGCCGGCCCCGCGCCGGTGCAGCGCTGGCTCACCGCGCGCGGCGACCTGCCGGCCGACCTGTGGATCGAGACCATCCCGTTCCGCGAAACGCGCGAGTACGTGCCGCGCGTGCTCGCCTTCGCCACGATCTACGATTGGCGCCTCGGCACCGAGATCGTGCGCGCGTCCACCCGCCTCGGCCTGCCGGCCAGCAGTGCCGCCACGACGACCGTCGCCTGCGCCGTGCCGGCCGCCCCCACCGCACCCGTCGCCCGCCCATGAGCAAGCAAACCACCCACGACCTCGTCATCCTCGGCGGCACCGGCTTCGTCGGTAGCCACCTCGTGCCGCGCTTCGCGGCCGGCGGCCACCGCGTGCTGGTGCTCTCGCGCAACCGCGAGCAGCAACGCCACCTCGCGGTGATCCCCGAGGTCACCGTGCGCAGCGCGGATGTCTACGACCGCGCCGTGCTGGCGCGCCACTTCGCCGGCGCGCGGGCGGTGGTCAACCTGGTCGGCATCCTCAACGAATCCGGGTTCGACGGGTCCGGCTTCCGCCGCGCCCACGTCGAGCTGCCGACCACCGTGCTCGGCGCGATGGGCGATGCCGGCGTGCGCCGGCTGCTGCACATGAGTTCGCTGCGCGCCGGCGAGGGCGAGAGCCACTACCTTCGCACGCGCGGCGAGGCCGAGCGTCTGGTCAAGGCGTCCGGCACCGACTGGACCATCTTCCAGCCGTCGGTGATCTTCGGCCCCGGCGACGGCCTGTTCACCCGCTTCGCCGGGCTGCTGCGGCTGGCGCCGTTCATGCCGCTCGGCCGGCCCGGGGCGAAGCTCGCGCCGGTCTACGTCGGGGACGTCTGCGAGGCCTTCGTGCGCGCGCTCGGCGACGCCACCACCATCGGCCGCAGCTACGAACTGTACGGCGAGCCGATGACGCTGCGCGAGATCGTCGCCTACACCCGCGAGCACCTGGGGCTCACGCGCCCGATCATCGGCCTGCCCGACCCGCTGGGCTGGCTGCAGGCCGCCCTGCTGGGGCTGGTGCCGGGCAAGCCGATGTCGCTGGACAACTGGAAGTCGCTGGCGGTGGACTCGGTGGGACGCAGCGACGGACTCGCCGCGCTCGGCATCCCGCATACGCCGGTGTCCGCCATCGTGCCGCGCATGCTGCTCGGCGAACTCGGCAAGCAGGATGAACTCGACCGCTATCGCCAGCGTCGCGAGCCCTGATCACTGCCCCACGACATCGCCGCGCATCGGCTCCAGCACCGAGAGCAGGATCAACTGGTGCTCGTCGGTGACGCCGACCCGCGTCATCGCGCGCACCGTGGCCTCGATGAAGGCGTCGAACTCGGCCGGGGTGATCGCCATCCCCGAGTGCGCCTCGGCCATCGACAGGCCGGTGTAGGTGCAGCCGCCGCCGGTGGCCTCGCAGAACTGCTCGATCAGCCGCTCGCGCAGGTAGGCGAGGTCGGCGGCGGGCAGGTCGAACCGCGGCGCGATGCGTGGGTCGGCCTTGTATTCGGCCACCAGCGCGTCGACCAGTGCCGCCACCGCGTGCGCGCCGCCGAGCTGTTCGTACAGGCTCGGGGCGGCGGGCGGTTCGGCGGGACGCGGTGCGACGGCGCAGGCGGCGAGCAGCAGGGCGAAGCAGGCGACGAGGGCGCGCATGGGGGCTCCGGGCGGTGCCGACGCGCACAGCGCGCGTCGTATCCTGTGGTCCTACGTGGCGAACGGGCGATCCGGATGCAGGTCTACCTGGTGGGCGGTGCGGTACGCGACACCCTGCTGGGGCGGCCGGTGGCCGACCGCGACTGGGTGGTGGTCGGCGCCACGCCGGAGACGATGCGCGAACGCGGCTTCCGGTCCGTCGGCCGCGACTTCCCGGTGTTCCTGCATCCCGAGACGCAGGAGGAATACGCGCTGGCGCGCACCGAGCGCAAGAGCGGGCACGGCTACCACGGCTTCACCTTCCACGCCGACCCCACGGTGACCCTGGCCGACGACCTGCAGCGGCGCGACCTGACGATCAACGCGATCGCCCGGCGCGACGACGGCACCCTGGTCGATCCGTACGGCGGCGTGCGCGATCTCGAGTCGCGGCTGCTGCGCCACGTGTCGCCGGCCTTCGTCGAGGACCCGCTGCGCGTGCTGCGGGTGGCGCGCTTCGCGGCGCGCTTCGCGCCGCTGGGGTTCCGCGTGGCCGACGAGACGCTGGCCCTGATGCGCGACATCGCGCGCGCCGGCGAGCTGTCGCACCTGGTGCCCGAGCGCGTGTGGGCCGAGACCGAGAAGGCGCTGCGCGAGCCGCGGCCGGGCGTGTTCCTGCGCGTGCTGCGCGAGGCCGGCGCGCTGGCCGTGCTGCTGCCGGAACTCGACCGCCTGTACGGCGTGCCGCAGCGCCCCGAATACCACCCGGAGATCGACGCCGGCGTGCACCAGGAGATGGTCAGCGACATGGCCGCGCGACTCGCGCCCGGCGATGCCGTGGTCGGCTTCGCCGCGCTGCTGCACGACCTCGGCAAGGGGCTGACGCCGGCCGACCAGTGGCCGCGGCACATCGGCCACGAGCACGCCGGCCTGCCGCTGGTCGAGGCGGTCTGCACGCGCCTCAAGGTACCCGCCGAACACGCCGCATGCGCGCGCCACGCCTGCCGCCACCACCTCGACGTGCACCGCGCGGCCGAACTCAAGCCGCGCACCGTGCTGTCGCTGCTGGAGGGCATCGACGCCTTCCGCCGCCCCGAGCGCCTGCGCGTGCTGCTGCTGGCCTGCGAGGCCGACCAGCACGGCCGCCTCGGGCGCGAGGACGCCGACTACCCGCAGGGGCGCTTCCTGCACGCCTGCTACGACGCCGCGCGCGCCGTCACCGCCGCGCCCTTCGTCGCCCAGGGCCTATCCGGCGAGGCGATCGGCGCTGCGATCCAGCAGGCCCGGGTCGAGGCCATCGCGCACCTGCGCGAGGTGCACTTCAAGTCCTGACGTCGCGGTCGCGCGCAAGCGCGCTCCTACGGAAGCAGGCTGTCGTAGGAGCCCGCTTGCGGGCGACCGCGGCATCTGGGTCTTGTCGCACCGCGAGAGCTGCCGGTCGCGCGCAAGCGCGCTCCTACGGAAGCGGATTGTCGTAGGCGCCCGCTTGCGGGCGACCGCGGCATCTGGGTCTTGCCGCACCGCGAGAGCTGCCGGTCGCGCGCAAGCGCGCTCCTACGGAAGCGGGCTGTCGTAGGAGCCCGCTTGCGGGCGACCGCGACACACCGGTCCGGCCGCGCGACCCGACGCCGCGATCTCGCGCCCGGTTCAGCGTGCCGCTGGCGCGGCCTCGGCGGCCGGGTCGGCGTCGGGCGCGCGCGCGAAGTCCCCAGCCAGCGCCTTGTACAACGCCGCCAGCGCGGTCGCGCGCTGCGCCACCGCGGTGGCGTACTGGTCCTCGAGGTCGAGCTGGGTCCGTTCGGC
Organism: Lysobacteraceae bacterium; assembly: GCA_021299185.1. Classification (GTDB taxonomy): domain Bacteria; phylum Pseudomonadota; class Gammaproteobacteria; order Xanthomonadales; family Ahniellaceae; genus UBA4656. The sequence continues at coordinate 17,570 of JAJTHZ010000102.1, forward strand.
ATCCAGCACGACCAGGGTGTCGGCGGCGCCGGCGTCGAAGCGCAGGCGCGCCAGCGCGGTCGCATCGCGGCCGCGCTGGACCGCCTGCTCCAGCGCGCCGGCCGTGCGATTGGCCGCGCGGTAGCCGGCCAGCGCGTTCTCGGTCTCCTCCAGCGCGAGCAGCACGACCTCGTCGTAGCGCGCGAGCGCGCCGGCCGCACGCGCCTCGGCGCCGCGAACGCGCTGGCGCACGCTGCCCACGTCGAGGAAGCTCCACGACAGCGAGGGGCCGAAGTTCCAGCGCTCGGCGAACGACTCGCCGAGGTCGCCGAAGGACTGCGCGGTCCAGCCTCCGGCGCCCAGCAGGGTCAGGCGCGGGAAGAATTCGGACACCGCGATCCCGACCCGCGCGGTCGCGGCCGCCAGTTCGCGCTCGGCCTGGCGGATGTCGGGACGACGCCGCAGCCAATCCTCCGGCGTGCCGATCTCGACCAGGGCCGGCATCGCCGGCAGCGGCGCCGGCGGGCCGAGCACCTCGCGCAGGGCGTCGACCGGCAGCGCGGTGAGGACCGCGAGCCGCTGCTCCTGGCGCGCCACCGCGGCCTCGGTCCCGGGCAGGCGCGAGGCGATCGACAGGCCGAGTGCGTTGGAGCGCGCCACGTCGAGTTCGGTGCCGCGCCCGGCATCGCGACGCAGTTCCAGCAGGGCGAGGTTCTCGGCCAGGTTCTCGACGTTGCGCCGCTGCACGCGCAGGCGCTCCTGCTCCGCGCGCAGGTTGAAGTAGGCCTGCGCCACCTCGGCCACCACCGACTGGCGCGCCGCCTCGAGCGCCGCCGCGGCGGCCTCCTCGTCGGCGCGTACCGCCTTGCGCGCATTGCGCGCGCGGCCGAACAGGTCGATCTCCCAACTGGCATCGAAGCCCGCCCGGTAGGTGTCCGTGCGACCGATGTCCGGCGGAATGAAGGGATCGCGTCCGCTGGGCTTGCTGCGGTCGCCGGATGCGGACGCGGTCACCACCGGGAACAGGGCGAAGCTCTCCAGGCCGCGCAGCGCGCGCGCCTCGTCGAGGCGCGCCACCGCCTGCGCCAGCGTGCGGTTGCCGGCCAGCGCGCGGTCGATCAGGGCGACCAGCACCGGATCGTCGAACGAGGCCCACAGCGCGGACGCGGGCGGCGCGGGCGCGAAGTGGTCGGCGTTGGCTTCGACGAAGGCGGCCGGCGCGGGCGTGTCGGGCCGCACGTAGTCGGGGCCGACGGTGCAGCCGGCGAGTGCGAGCACCAGCGCCAGCGGCAGGCCGCGGCGCGCGAGGGAATCACGGTCAAGCATGGCTCACCTCCACGGCCTGGCGGCGCTCGAAGCGCTGCGCGAGGCGTCGGATCACGACATAGAACACCGGCGTGAAGAACAGGCCGAAGAAGGTCACGCCGAGCATGCCGAAGAACACCGTCACGCCCATCACGTGGCGCACTTCGGCGCCGGCCCCGCCGGCGAACACCAGCGGCAGCACGCCCATGATGAAGGCGAACGAGGTCATCAGGATCGGGCGCAGGCGCAGGCGGCAGGATTCGACCGCCGCCTCGACGATCCCGCGGCCCTGCTGCTCCAGCTCGCGCGCGAACTCCACGATCAGGATCGCGTTCTTGCAGGCCAGGCCCATCAGCACCACCAGGCCGATCTGGGTGAACACGTTCATGTCGATGATGGTCGGTGGCGCCGCGGTCATCGGGTTGATCCAGCCGAGGATGATCTGCGCCACGAACCACAGGCCGTTGATCTGGTTGAGCACCCAGATGCCGGCCAGCGCCGACAGCAGGCACAGCGGCACGATCAGGATCACCGCCAGCGGCAGCGACCAGGATTCGTACAGCGCGGCCAGCACCAGGTACACGAACAGCACGCACAGCGGCAGCACCAGAAACTGCGCGACGCCCTGGTTCACCTGCTGGTAGGTCAGGCCGGTGAACTCCAGCGTCATGCCGCGCGGCAGGATCTGGTCGGCGGTCTCGCGCGCGATCCGCACCGCATCGCTGCTGCTCACCGCGGCGGGATCGAACGGGCTCGCGCTGACGTCGGCCGCCGGATAGCCGTTGTAGCGCACCACGGGATCGGGTCCGAAGCTCGGCACCATCTCGACCACGCTGCCGAGCGGCACCATCTCGCCACGCTCGTTGCGGACCTGCAGGCGCGCCACGTCGCCGACCTCGTCGCGGAACGGCGCGTCGGCCTGCGCGTAGACCGAATAGGTGCGGCCGAACAGGTTGAAGTCGTTGACGTAGGCGCTGCCGAGGTAGACCTGCAGGGTGTCGTAGACGTCGGTCAGCCGCAGGCCCGATTCCTTGACCTTGGTGCGGTCGACGACCGCGTCGATCTGCGGGACGTTGGCCTGGAAGGACGAGAACGCCGATCCAGGGCCGAAGCCCGGCAACTGGCTGATGGTGCCGGTGAAGGCCTGGGTCGATGCGTTCAGTTCGCCGTAGCCGACGCGCTGGCGGTCCTGCACATAGGCTTCGACGCCCGCCGCGTTGCCGTAGCCGAACACCGGCGGCGGCATGAAGGCGAAGGCCATGCCGTCCTGGATCGCCCCGAACTGCGCGGTCAGGTCGCCGGCGATCGCGGCCGCAGGTTTGGGCAGCTCGTGCGGCTCGTCGAGGCCGATGAACATCACGCCGACGTTGGGGGTGCTCACGAAATGCACCGCGTTGAGGCCGGGGAACTGCACCACGTCGGCCACGCCGGGCGTAGCCAGCGCGATCTCGCCCATGCGCTTCATCGCGGCCTCGGTGCGCTCCAGGCTGGAGCCCTCCGGCAACTGCACGCCGGCGAACAGGTACTGCTTGTCCTGGGTCGGGATGAAGCCGCCCGGGATCTGGGTGAAGCCCAGCACGGTCACCACCAGCAGCACGCCGTAGATCGCGAGCAGGCGCGGCGCGCGCGCGATGGTGCCGCCGATGCGGCCCGAGTAGCGCTCGCTGGAACGCTTGAAGCGCGCGTTGAACCAGGTGAAGAAGCGCCCGAACACGCGGTCGATGCCGCGCGACAGCGTGTCCTTCTTCGCCCCGTGCGGCTGCAGCAGCACCGCGGCCAGCGCCGGGCTCAAGGTCAGCGAGTTGAACGCCGAGATCAGCACGGAAGCCGCGATGGTGACCGCGAACTGGCGGTAGAACTGGCCGGTCACGCCGTCGATGAAAGCGATCGGCACGAACACCGCGGCCAGCACCAGCGAGATGGCGACGATCGGGCCCGACACCTCGCCCATCGCCTTGTGCGCGGCCTCCAGCGGGCTCAGGCCCTCCTCGATGTGGCGCTCGACGTTCTCCACCACCACGATCGCGTCGTCGACCACGATGCCGATCGCCAGCACCAGGCCGAACAAGGTCAGCACGTTGATCGAGTAGCCGAGCAGCAGCAGCACGGCGAAGGTGCCCACGATCGACACCGGCACGGCCAGCAGCGGGATGATCGAGGCGCGCCAGGTCTGCAGGAACACCACCACCACCAGCACCACCAGCAGCACGGCTTCGAGCAGGGTTGTGATCACCGAGTCGACCGAGGCACGCACGAACACCGTCGGGTCGTAGGCAATGGCATAGTCCACGCCCTCGGGGAACCCCTCCTTCAGTTCCTCCATCTTCGCGCGCACGGCATCCGACAGGGCGATCGAGTTGGCGCCCGGCGCCTCGAAAATGACGATCGCGGCCGCCTCGTCGTTGTTGAGGTAGGAATTGAGCGCGTAGGTGTTCGAGCCCAGCTCCACCCGGGCCACGTCGCGCAGACGGGTGACTGCGCCGTCGGCGCCGGTCTTGAGCACGATCTCGCCGAACTGCTCCGGTGTCTCGAGGCGCCCACGCGCATTGACAAGCAGCTGCACCGCCGCCCCGCTGGGCTGCGGCGAGGCGCCGATCGCGCCGGCCGAGACCTGCACGTTCTGCTCGCGGATCGCGCCGACGATGTCCAGCGCGGTCAGGCCGCGCTGCGCGGCCTGGTCGGGATCGATCCAGATCCGCATCGCGTAGTTGCCGGCGCCGAAGGCCTGGGCGAGGCCCACGCCGTCGAGCCGCGCCAGTTCATCCTTGACGTTGAGGTTGGCAAAGTTCGACAGATAAAGCCCGTCGTAGCGCCCGTCCGGGGAGATGAGATGAACCACCATCGTGATGTTGGGCGAGGTCTTGGCGGTGGTCACACCCAGTGCGCGCACCGCTTCGGGCAGGCGCGGCAGGGCCTGCGCGACGCGGTTCTGCACCTGCACGGCGGCGATGTCGATGTCGGTGCCGAGCGCGAAGGTCACGTTGAGCACGACCGTACCGTCGGACGAGGCCGCCGACTTCATGTAGATCATGTTCTCGACGCCGTTGATCGTCTCCTCCAGCGGAGCGGCCACGGTGTCGGCGATGGTCATCGGGTTGGCGCCGGGGTAGATCGCCGTGACCTGCACGGTCGGCGGCGCCACCTCGGGGTATTCGGTGACCGGCAGGTTGGGGATCGCGATCAGGCCGGCGATGAAGACGAAGATCGACAGCACCGCCGCGAGGATCGGGCGGTCGATGAAGACCCGCGAAAGATCAGTGTGCGTGGAGGCCATGGCTCAGCCCTTGCCGCCTTCGGCGGCGGGCGCGGCCGCGGGCGCCGCCACCACCGTGTTCGGCGCGTCCATCGGCACCTCGACCGGTGCGACCGGCGCGCCGGGGAAGAAGATCTTGCGCATGCCGTTGACCACCACCTGGTCGGTTGGCGCGAGGCCCTGCTCGACCACCACCAGGCCGTCGATCGTCGGACCGAGCACCACGTCCTTGCGCACCGCGCCGGTGTAGGCCGGCCCGCCCTGCGGCGACGTCACCTGCCCGGCGACGTAGACGTAGCGGCGGTCCTGGTCGGTCAGCACCGCCTGCGGATGGACCAGCAGCGCGTCGCGCTCGCCCGAGCCCAGCAGCTGCACGCGCGCGAACAGGCCCGGGGTGAAGCGGCCGTCGGGGTTCGGCAGTTCGGCGCGCGCGAGGATGGTGCCGGTGGCGGGATCGACCGCGTTGTCGACGAACACCACGCGGCCCTCGTGCGGGAAGCCGCTTTCGTTGGCCAGCGCCACGCGGACCGGGTTCTGCACCTCGCGCGAGCTCGGCCGCGAGCCCTCGCGCGCCATGTCCTGGTAGCGCAGGTAGGCGCGCTCGTCGCCGCGGAAGGTGACGAAGACCGGGTCGAGGCTGACCACCGTGGTCAGCACCGGATCGCCGGCGCCCACCAGGTTGCCCACGCGCAGGCGCGCGAGGCTGGCGCGGCCGTCGATCGGCGAGGTCACGCGGGTGAAGCCGAGGTTGAGCGCGGCCTGGCGGGCCTGCGCCTCCGTCGCCTTGAGGTCGGCCTCGGCGCGCTGCAGCTCGCCGCGGCGCTGCTCGAGTTCCTCGGTGGACGCCGCGCGCGCGGCGGCGAGCTTCTCGGTGCGCGCGAACTCGGTGCGCGCGACCTCCACCCGGGTCGCGGCGCTGGCCACGGCGGCCTGCGCGCTGTCGGCGGCCGCGCGGTATTCACGGTCGTCGATGGTGAACAGCAGGTCACCGCGCTGGACCACCGCGCCGTCCTCGAAGTGCACGCCGGCGAGGTAGCCCGCCACGCGCGGGCGGATCTCGACCGATTCGATGGCCTCGATGCGGCCGGTGAACTCGTCCCACTGCGCGACGCGCTTGGCCACCACGGTGGCCACGTTGACCTCGGTGGGCGGCATCTGCGGCGGACCACCGCCGCCGCCGCAGGCGGCGAGCAGGGCGCTGGCAGCGAGCGCGATGGCCAGCGCGGCGAGGCGCGGCGGCGAATTCAGGGGCCGGGTGTTCATGTGGATCTTCCTTTGCCTTTCGCGGCGGTCTTTCTGGTGTTCGGGCGGGGCGCGCCGGCAGCGGGGCGACGCGCGGCGGGGGGCGGCGCTGTCTCGCCCGCGCCGAACGATTCGGCGGCGAGCGACTCCAGCAGTTCGACATAGCGGCGCCGCACGGCCGGCGGCAGTTCGAGGAACCCGAAGGTCTCCATCCAGAACAGGCCGTCGGCGGCGAGCCGCACCATCAGGCGGCGCAGTTCGGCTTCCGACCAGTGTGCGGCCATGACCTGGGCGCGATAGAAGTCGCGGCAGGACGAGAGCAGGTCGGGATCGTGGGCGACCGCGCTCAGCATGCCGGACACGAAGCGCCGGTGGTCTTCGTCGTGGTCGGTCGCGGCGCGCACGTAGGCGACCACGTCGGCGCTGCGCGGACACTCGCAGGCCGCGCGGTGCGAGGCCAGGGTGGCGGCCCACTGGTCGCGGTCGCGCTCGACCAGCGCGCGCAGCAGGTCTTCCTTGGTCGGGAAGTGGTAGGTGATGCCACCGCGGGTGACCCCGCTGGCCGCCACCACCTCCTCGAAGGCGAGCGCCGCCGCGCCGCGCTCGCGCACCACGCGTCCAGCGGCTTCAAGGACCTTCAGGCGGGCTTTGGGAGTCCGGGCCATTCGATTTCTATACAGAACGTTCTGTACAGAAATTTACACGGATGCGAGCCATTCGCAAGTGACTTTCGGCAGGGCTCCTGACAGAGCCCCGGCGGCAACTCAGCGCCGGCGGTCGAGGCGGGCGAGGATCGCCCCGATCGGTGTCAGCCCGATGACCACGCCCAGCGCGACGCCACAGACGTTGGCCAGCAGGTCGAAGGGATCGGCGCTGCGCCACCACGTCAGCGACTGCGCGAGTTCGATCGCGGCGCCCAGCGCGACGAAGCCGCAGGCCCGCGCCAGCAGGGCGCGCGGCGTGGCGGCGAGCTGCGCGTACCAGAGCGTGATCAGCAGCCAGCCGAGCGCGTGCTCGAGCTTGTCGCTGCCTTCGATCGGGATCGGCGACGCCGGCATCGGCACCAGGCAGACCACCACCGTGAGCAGCAGCGCCAGGCGCCCGAGCCAGCGCCACAGCGCGAGGTGCGGCAGCGCGCGCAGGCCATTCACAGGCGATGCCCCTGGTCGATCGCCAGCCAGGGCAGGCGCGCGGCATCGAAGCCGCGCAGGAAGGCCAGCGCCTTGAAGCGTTCGCCCATTTCGCCGGGCAGGGTCAGCATGCGGATCTCCTGCGCCAGCGCCAGGCGCATGGCGACGTCGTCGATGGCGCCGGTGTCGCCGACCTCCGACAGGCCGGTGGCGAACAGGAACTGCGCCTGGCTGGCGTAGCAGGCCGGCAGGAAGCCCGCCGCGTGCCCGGCCTCGGCCAGCGCCGTGAAGTCGACGAAGGCGGTGACGTCGGACAGGCCGGGCATCCACAGCGGATCGGCGTGCGCGCGGTGGCGGTAGTGGCACACCACGGTGCCGGTGGCGCGCTGCGGCAGGTAGTACTCGGCGCGCGGATAGCCGTAGTCGAAGAACAGCGCCACGCCGTCGGCGAGCGCGCCGGCCACCGCCGCGAACCAGGCCCCGAGTTGCGGCGCCACCTCCGACACGTACGGCACGGGCAGCGTCGCCGGGTCGTCGATCGCGCGCGCGAAGGCTGCGCGCATCGGGGCGTCGGCCACGCGCTCGACCATGCGCAGGCCGCCGTCGGGCGTGGCATCGACCGCGCGCTCGAACAGGCCGTCGGCGCCGCGCCAGCAGAATTGCCGCACCGGCAGCGCATCGACCACCTCGTTGGCGAACAGCGCGCCGCGCCACGGCGCGGAGGGTGGCGCATCCAGCCAGCGCACGCGGCCGGCCAGCGCCGGCACGCGCGTTTCGAGCGTCGCCGCCTGGCGCTCGCGCAGGTCGGCGCTGGTGTCGAGCACCAGGTATTCGTCGGGCAACGCACCGAGGCGGTCCCATTCCGCCAGCGCTGCGGCGGCGAAGGCGCCGCTGCCGGCGCCGAGTTCGAGGAAGGTCCGCCCGCGACCCAGCGCCGGGGCCAGCGCGCGGGCCACGCAGCGCGCGAACACCGCGCCCAGTTCGGGCGCGGTGGTGAAGTCGCCGGCGGCGCCGAACTTGGTGCGCCCGGCGCTGTAGTAGCCCAGACCCGGGGCGTACAGCACGCGCTCCATGTAGCGCGCGAAGTCCAGCGGGCCCTCGCGCGCAATCTCCGCGCGCAGCGCCGCGAGCAGGCGCGCGCTGTGCGCGGCCTCCTCGGGCGACGGCAGGGGCAGGTCGGTCGACGGCGGCATCCGGTCACGCGCAGGCCACGGGCAAGCGGCGGATAATCGCGGAATCCACCGCCGAAGGGAAACCGCATGCCCGCCAACGAACGTCCCGTCGCCCTAATCACCGGCGCTGCGCGCCGCGTCGGGCGGGTCATCGCGCGCACGCTGCACGAGGCCGGCTACGACCTCGCGCTGCACTACCGGGGCTCGCGCGAGGACGCCGAGCAACTCGCCGCCGAACTCGAGGCACGGCGCGCGGGCTCGGTGCTGCTGCTCGCGGCCGACCTGGCGCAGGTCGCGGAACTGCCGAAGCTGGTGCTGCGCACCGTGCAGCGCTTCGGCCGCCTCGATGCACTGGTCAACAACGCCAGCGCCTTCTACCCGACCCCGATCGGCGAGGCGACGGAAGCGCAGTGGGACGAGCTGTTCGCTTCCAACGCCAAGGCGCCGTTCTTCCTCGCCCAGGCCGCGGCCCCGCACCTGCGCGCCGCGCGCGGTGCGATCGTGAACCTGGTCGACGTGTATGCGCAGCGTCCGCTCGCGCGGCACACGCTCTACTGCATGGCCAAGGCGGCGAACGCGATGCTGGTCGCCTCGCTGGCACGCGAACTCGGGCCGGAAGTACGCGTCAACGGCGTCTCGCCCGGCGCCGTGATGTGGCCGGAAGCGGGCAAGAGCGCCGCCGACCAGCAGGAACTGCTCGGCCGCACCGCGCTGCGCCGCGCCGGCCGGCCGGAAGACGTCGCCGGCGCCGTGCTTTACCTGCTGCGTGACGCCGGCTACGTCACCGGCCAGGTGCTGGCCGTGGACGGCGGGCGCCTTCTGGCGATCTGACGACTCAGGGCATGCCGATGCATTCGATGATCCGAACGCTGTCCCTGCTCGCCGCGCTGGCGCCCGCGGGCCACGCGGCCGAAGCACCCACGATCGCCGCCGGCGGCGTGGTGCTTTGGGCCACCGCCGACGGCACGCTGCATGCGAGCGGCGATGCGGAGTCCGGCCGCGGCGATGCCGACGGCACGCCACGCCGCCACTTTGCGCCGGTCGCTGGCGTGCGCGACGTGGTGGCGGTCGCCGTTCAGCGCGACGGTGACGACGGCGCCGCCGCGCTCGATCGCCGCGGCACCGTGTGGGTCTGGGGCCGAGTGTTCTGCCCGTTCGCCGCAACCCGCGAAGCCTGCGCCGCCGACGACCGCGCGCCGCGCGCCGTGCCCGGGCTGTCGGACATCGTGGCGATCGCCGCCGGCAGCGAGCACCTGCTGGCGCTCGACCGCGCGGGCCGTGTCATTGCGATCGGCGACAACCAGTACGGCCAGTTGGGCACCGGCGATACCGAATGGCGCCGCACGGCGACCGCGATCGACGGCATCGACGAGGTCGTCGCGATCGCCGCCGGCACGCAGAACAGCTACTTCGTGCGCCGCGACGGCTCGATCTGGGGCGCCGGACTCGGCTGGGGCGGCATGCTCGGCCCGACCGCGCGTTCCGGCGGCCTGTTCGACGGCCTCGACGAAAAGAGCGTCAACGCGCAACCGTTGCGCATCGCAGGCCCCGAGGACATCGTGGCGATCAGCGCCGGCAACAACTTCGTGGTCGCGCGCGACCGCGACGGCCGGGTCTGGGGCTGGGGCGGCAACGATTCCGCGCAACTGGGCCAGCCGGCCTCGGACCTCGGCATCGTCGCGCCGCGCCGGCTGCGCGGCTTCGAGGCGGTGGTGGACGTCGCCGCCGGCTACGACTTCGTGGTCGCCGCCACCGAGGCCGGCACCATCCTCGCGCAGGGTGGCAACGTGTACGGCGCGCTCGGCGATGGTCGCGGCGAACTGGACGGCGCGCTGCGCACGATCGAGGGCATCGACGACGCGCGGCGCGTGTTCGCCGGCCACTACAACGCCTTCGCCTTGCGCGCGGACGGCAGCATGCTCGGCTGGGGCGCGAACGATCCCGAAGTGGGCGGCTTCACCTTGCGCCATGACGAAGGCCGCGCGCCCCCCACGCCGCTCGATGCCGTCGAACGCCCGGCCGCTCCCTCGGACATCGTTCGCGCCGGCGGCGTGTCGCTGCCGATCCGCGCCGAACTCGGTGGCGACCAGCGCAGCGAGCGGGTGCGGGTCGCGATCGATGGCCGCGAGCCGATCGTCCTCGCGGTCGACGGCGACAACGCGACGGCGACGGCGCGCATCGACCTGCCCATCGGTTCCCACCCCTACACGCTGGATGGCGAGGCCGTCATGGCGGATGGCAGCACGCTGCGGATCGAAGGGCGCGGCGTCATCGTGGTCGGCCCCGAACCGATGGCCGCGCGCTTCGCCGCGCTGGCGGCATCGCGCGGGATGGCGGCGGCGTTCGACGCCACGGCCGCCGCGGTGGGCACGACCATCGCGGCAAAGGCCGACGTCGTCGCCACCGGGCCGATCCCGGCCACCGCCCTCGACGCGCTGCAGGCCGCAGCGTCGGCGCCGATGCCTCGTGCGCTCCGGGAAGCGCTGCAGGCGCTCGGCCCGTTCGAGCTGCGATTCTCGGGCAGCCCCTTCCCCAGTGTCGCCCTGCATGCACCGGAACGTCAGCAAAGCCTCGCGCAGTGGCTGGCGGACGCCCGCGCCACGGTTCGCGACCCGCCGCGCGATCCGGTCGAGGACGATCTGGCGTTCCACCTGCACGCGCTGGCCGCCGAACTCGAGGCGAACACCGAAGCGCCGTGGATGGCTGATCGCGTCGCGGCGACCTTGCCGGATTCGACGCTGTACCTCGTCGCACACGCGGGGCGATGCGACGACGGCGCGGCGCGCGGCCGCCTCGCCGCGATCTTCGACCCCGATATCGACGAAGAATCCGGCGAAGAGCGCTACTTCGCCTGGGCCGATACCTCGGAATGCGACCTGGACCTGACCGCGCTGCTGCGCAGCACCGCCGGCGACGCCGTGATCCAGCATTACCGGACGCACGGCGCCGTGTGCGTCGCGGCGACGGACCCGGACTCGCTCTACAGCGGATTGCTGCGCGACGCTGATCCCGAACCCGGCGTACTGAGACTTCGTCTCGCCCAGTGACGGCGCCCGACAGTCACCAACGCCTGGCGGCCAGCAACTGCGGGCCGTGGTTGCGGATGCCGAGCCGGCCGGTGCCGGCGCGCCGCTCGAAGCGCAGGTCGAGGTCGGACGCGGCGTAACGCAGGCCGAGCCCGAAGTGCGGGTGCGGCAGCCACTCCACGCCGAGCGACGCTTCGGTCGCATCGCCGCTGAGCGCCCCCCGCGGCTTGCGCACCCAGGCCGCCTCGGCCACCAGCCGCCAGTCGGCGCCGAGGCGGCGCCGGTACTCGATGTGCAGCAGCGGCGCGATCGCATCCACCGCGTAGCGCGCCTCGCCCTCGCCCGGCGGCCCGCCGTCGACCACCAGCCGACCCTCGACCCGCGTGCGCAAGGCGTAGCGCACCAGGCCGAGGCCGATGCCCCAGGCGCGCTCGTCGTCGCGCGCCAGCCACCACGCCCACGAGGCACCGTGCGCCGACAGCGCGAGGTCGCCGCGCGCGCGGGCGTCCACCACCACCGGGCGGCCCTCGTCCTCGAGCAGGCGCGTGGTGCTGCCTTCGGCCGTGCCGGCGACGCGGAAGCCGCCGAAGCGGAAGGCGTGCGATTCGCCGAGCGCGGCGGACACCTCCCAGCGCAGGCTGCGCCCGCGCTCGACGAGGCGGCCGTCGGTGGGGCCCGACGGAACGTTGTCGGGCAGCGCCGCCGGATCGAGCGAAAGGCCGACGTCGAGCGCCGAGTCGGCGAGGTAGGGACCCGCGGCGAGCTGCACGCGATCGACCAGCGGCGCCGCGCCGACCGCGGGCGCCACCAGCGACAGCGCGGCCAGCACGCCGCGCAGCATGGTCATTTCGGCGCGAACGCGCCCTCGAGCAGGCGCGGATCGAAGCCCGGCGCCGGCGGCTCGCCGGTGGCATGGCGGTACAGCGCGGCGGCGTAGATGCCCGACAACGCGGTGTGCACCAGCGCGACCGCGATCACCGCGAACACCGTGCCGACCACGGCGATCGCGATCAGCGCGGTGCTCTGGGTGGCCACGGCGCCGGCGATCAGCGCGCCCCCGGACAGCACCAGCACGAAGGTCAGCACGCCGAACACCAGCCCGATGCCGGCCTGGCCGATCACGTTCTCGCCCCACGAGCGCTTGAGCAGGCGCGCGCTCTCCTGCACCGCCTCCAGTGGGCCGACCTCGCGGGTGACCAGGATCGGCACCACCATGTAGGTGGCCACGGTCCATGCCACGCCGATCAGGCCCGCCACCCAGCGCCCGATCGCGCCGGCGCGCTCCTGGATCGCGCGCAGCAGCATGCCGACGGTGGCCGCGATCAGCGCGTAGCCGAGGATCGGCCCGATGCGCGAGAACGCGATGCGGAACCCGTCGGCCACGGTCGGATCGCCGCCCTGCAGGCGGATCATCGCCGCGCCCACCAGCGCCGACTGGAAGAAGAACATCACGAAGTACTGCGCCACGTAGAACGCGAACGCCCACGCGATCAGGACCGGATCGGCGTTGCCCTGCGCGGCCTGGTCGAGGCCGTCGAAGGCGCCCAGCCCGATCATCGGCAGCACGAAACCCGCGACGACGATCATCGACGCCAGCGAGGCGACCAGCGGGAACACCAGCAGTTCCTTGTCCTGCGAGAGCACGCCGGCGCTGGCCTTGACCAGCGACCAACTGCGCGAGAAACGCTCGAACATGGCCACACTCCCCGCGCCCGATGCGCGAGCGGCCATTGGAACGCGCGCGACCGGGGGGCGCAAGGCCCCTGAAGTCACCCCTTGCCGCCCGGTTCAGCCGAGGTCGGGCGCGCGCACCGTGGCCTCGCCGCCGCGATCCTGCGGGAACGCCGCCCACAGCGCGGCCAGCGTGCGTCCGAGCACGGGGTGCACCACGTCGCCGGCGATGTCGGCCATCGGCCGCAGCACGAAGGCGTGTTTGGTGAGTTCCCCGCGCGGCAGCTCCAGGTTGCCGGGCCCGCGCAGGGTCACGTCGCCGTACAGCACGAGGTCGACGTCCAGCGTGCGCGAGGAAAAGCGCGGCACGTCGCGCCGCCGGCCGTGGCGGTCCTCCAGCGCGTGCAGCCAGGCATCCAGCGCCACCGGATCGAGATCGCTGTCGATGCCGACGGCGAGGTTGAGGAAATCGGGGCCGTCGAAGCCCACCGCCGGCGTGCGATACACCGGCGACACGACCGCGGCGCCGAAGCGCGTGCGCAGTTCGTCCAGCGCGGCGCGCAGATGGCGCTCGGGCTCGATGTTGCTGCCCAGCGAAAGCCACGCGCGGGTGGTCGCCATCGCCGCCGTCAGTCCGGCCGCCGGCCGCGCTCGATGATCACGCCGACCGCCTTCGAGCCGGTCACCGCACCCGGCTTGTACAGCTTCAGGCGCAGCCATTCGACGCCGAACTCGCGCTGGATGATCTCCGCGCAGCGCTCGGCGAGCGTCTCCACCAGTTCGAACTTCGATTCGCCGACGAAGGCCTTGAGGCGCTTCGACACCGCCTTGTAGTCCAGCGTGTCCTCGATACGGTCGGACGCCGCGGGACGGCGGTTGTCGAACGCCATCTCGATGTCGAAGGCCACCACCTGGCGGATCTTCTTTTCCCAGTCGTAGATGCCGATCGTGGTCTCGATCTCGAGGTATTCGATGAACACGCGGTCCATGGTCGGCTCAGCGGGCGGCAGCAAGGGCGGGCAAGGATTCCAGATCCCAGCGCGGGAACACGTGAATGCCCTCGCCGTCCGACAGCCCGGCGGCGAGGCGCTGCGCGCCGGCGAAGGCGATCATCGCGCCGTTGTCGGTGCAGAACTCGGGCCGCGGGAAGGCGACGCGGAAACCGTCCGCGCGCGCGGCGTCGGCGAGCAGCGCGCGCAGGCGGCGGTTGGCGCCGACCCCGCCGGCCACCACCAGGGTGCGCGCGCCGGTTTCGCGCAGCGCGCGGCGGCACTTGATGGCGAGCGTGTCGGTCGCGGCCTGCTCGAAGGCGCGCGCGATGTCGGCGCGCCGCGCGGGGTCGGCGCCGGTCGCCTGCCAGGCCAGCAGGACCTGGGTCTTGAGACCGGAAAAGCTGAAGTCGAGCCCCGGCCGGTCGATCATCGGGCGCGGGAAGGTGAACGCGCCATCGACGCCGGACTCGGCGAGCTTCGCCAGCACCGGCCCCCCGGGGTAGGGCAGGCCCATCAGTTTGGCCGTCTTGTCGAAGGCCTCGCCGACCGCATCGTCGAAGGTGTCGCCCAGCAGCCGGTAGCGGCCGATGGCGGACACCTCCAGCAGCATGGTGTGCCCGCCGGAGACCAGCAGGGCCACGAACGGCGGCTGCGGGGCGTCCGGCTCCATCAGCGGGGCCAGCAGGTGGCCCTCCATGTGGTGCACGGCGACCGCGGGCCGGTCCAGCGCCCAGGCCAGCGCCCGGCCGAGGCCGGCCCCGACCAGCAGGGCGCCGACCAGGCCGGGGCCCGCCGTGTAGGCCACGCCATCGATGTCGCCCATGCCCAGCCCGGCCTCGGCCAGGGTCTGGCGCAGCAGGGGCACCAGCTTGCGCACGTGGTCGCGGGAGGCGAGTTCCGGCACCACCCCGCCGTAGGCCAGGTGGAGGTCGGTCTGGCTGTACAGGGCGTGGGCGCGCAGGCCGGCCGCGGTGTCCCACAGGGCCACCCCGGTCTCGTCGCAGGAGGTCTCGATGCCGAGCACGCGCATCCGGGCATTATGGGGCCGCCGCCCCCCCCTGCCCCACCCGCATCGGGGTCCTCCCGGGGTTCGCCACCCGCCGCTTTGATTTGTGCCCCGGCGGCCGTTAGAATGCCGGCCCCTCCCGGTCCTCCGGGACCGTGAACCGTATTTCGGAGCCCGTAATGCCCAACGTTCGTGTCCGCGAGAACGAGCCGTTCGAGTTCGCCCTGCGCCGTTTCAAGCGCACCTGCGAGAAGGCCGGCATCCTCGCCGAAACCCGCAAGCGCGAGTTCTACGAAAAGCCCACGCAGGAGCGCAAGCGCAAGGCCGCCGCGGCGGTGAAGCGCCATCTGCGCCGCGTCTCGCGCGACGTCACCAAGCGCCAGCGCATGTACTGATCGCCGGCCGGGGCGCCGCCCCGCCGCGATCCATCGACTGGTCTCGGAGCCGGTGCCGCGCAAGCGGCGCCGGCTTCGTGCTTTCCGGCATCCGCACCGAGGAACCCGCCATGAGCCTCAAGCAGCGCCTCACCGACGACATGAAGGCCGCCATGAAGGGCGGCGACAAGCCGCGCCTGGACGTCATCCGCCTGGTCAACGCCGCGATCAAGCAGCGCGAGGTGGACGAGCGGATCACGCTCGACGATGCCGCCGTGCTGGCCGTTCTGGAGAAGATGCTCAAGCAGCGCAAGGACTCCGTGCAGCAGTACGAGGCCGCCGCGCGCCAGGACCTGGCCGACCAGGAGAAGTTCGAGATCGGCGTGATCGAGGCCTACCTGCCGGCCAAGATGGACGACGCCGAACTTGCCGCCCTCATCGACGCCGCCATCGCCGAATCCGGTGCCGCGGGTCCGAAGGACATGGGCAAGGTGATGGGCCTCGCCAAGGCCAGGGCCGCGGGCCGTGCCGACATGGGCAAGGTGTCGGAGCTGATCAAGGCGAAGCTGGCGGCGAAGGGGTGAAGGCGCGCGCTGGCGCGTGCCGGCGAATGGCGAATGGCGAATAGGAGAGCCTGCGAGCTTCGCGGCCTCGCGACAACGCGCGTCGCCTTCCCATTCGCCATTCGCCATTGGCCATTCGCCCTTGACTCAGAAACATCCGGCCAACGCCGACGCCTCGGCCAACCGGCGCCCCGTGGCATCCTAGCCACTCCATGGCCCGCATCCCCGACTCCTTCCTCGACGAGCTGCTCTCACGCACCGACATCGTCGAGGTGATCGAGCAGCGCGTGCCCTTGAAGCGCGCGGGGCGCGAGTACCAGGCGCGCTGCCCGTTCCACGACGAGCGCTCGCCGTCGTTCACGGTCAGCCCGAACAAGCAGTTCTACCACTGCTTCGGCTGCGGGGCGCACGGCACGGCGATCAAGTTCCTGATGGAATACGACCGCATGGAGTTCCTCGACGCGGTCGAGGAACTGGCGCAGCGCGCCGGCATGCAGGTGCCGCGCGAGCCGTCGCGAACCGGCCCGACCGACGCGAATGACGGCCTGTATGCCGCGCTCGATGCGGCAGCGAAGCTTTTCCAGCGCAACCTCGCGGGCGACCAGCGCGCACGCGAATACGTCGCGCGGCGCGGCATCGATGCCGCCAGCGTGCAGCGTTTCGGCATCGGCTATGCCGCCGACGGCTGGGACCAGTTGAAGACCGCGCTCGGCACCGACGAGCGCCGCATGGCGCTGCTCGACAAGGCGGGCCTGCTGTCGAAGTCCGACCAGGGCAAGGTCTACGACAAGTTCCGCGACCGCATCATGTTCCCGATCCGCGACCGGCGCGGGCGGGTGATCGCCTTCGGCGGCCGCGTGCTGGAGAAGGACGACGGGCCGAAGTACCTCAACTCGCCGGAAACCGCGCTGTTCCACAAGGGCCGCGAACTGTACGCGCTGTACGAGGCGCGCCAGGCCAATGCCAAGCTCGCGCGGTTGATCGTGGTCGAGGGCTACATGGACGTGGTCAGCCTGTTCCAGTACGGCGTCACCCAGGCGGTGGCGACGCTGGGCACGGCCACCACCAAGGAGCACGCGGAGCTGCTGTTCCGCAACGCCGCCGACGTGTACTTCTGCTTCGACGGCGACCGCGCGGGACGCGCCGCGGCGTGGCGCGCGGCCGAGAGCGTGCTGCCGCGCATGCGCGACGGCCGCCAGGCGCATTTTTTGTTCCTGCCCGACGGCGAGGACCCGGACACCCTGGTGCGCCAGGAGGGCCTGGACGGCTTCGAGCAGCGCCTGAAGCAGGCTACGCCGCTGTCGGAGTTCCTGTTCGCCGAACTGTCGAAGGACGTCAACCTCGGCGGCCTCGAAGGCCGCGCGCGGCTGGCCGAGCGCGCAAAGCCCTTGCTGGCGGGCATCCCGGACGGCGCGTTCCGCGACCTCATGTATGCCTCGCTGGCCGAGCGCACCGGCGTGCGCATCGGCCCCGCCGCGGCCGGCGCACCGCCGCCGCCCGAGCCACCGCCGATGGCGCGCGCGTCGAAGCCGCGCCCCGGCGCCGGCCCCAAGCGCAGCCTGGTGCGCAGCGCGATCGCGCTGCTGGTGCAGCAGCCGGCGCTGGTGCACGCGATGCAGCCGCCGTACCTGTTCGGCGTGCTGCGCCAGCCCGGCATCCCGCTGCTGATGGAGCTGATCGCCCTGGTCCGGGCGCGCCCCGACATCGGGACCGGCGGCATCCTCGAGCACTTCGCCGGCCGCGAGGAACAGGCCGCGCTGGAGAAACTGTCGCTGATGGAGTTTCCCGCCGCGCCGGCGGCATGGAAGGCCGAGTTCCTCGACGCGCTGGAGCAGTTGAACCGGCAGACCGTGCAGCAGCGCATCGAGGAACTGCTGGAGAAGCAGGGTGCGGGGCCGCTCACCGAGGCGGAGAAGAACGAACTGCGCGAGGCCTTGGCGACCAAGAACCGGCGCTGAGGCGCGCGGCTTGGCGGTCGTGCGCGGGTTGCCGCAAGAATGATCGCGCTGCACGCAGCGCTCCTACAGGGGGTGCGCCTGGTCGAGCGGCCGCTGCGACGATCCTGGTGTGGGAGCGGCGCGTGCGCCGCGATTCCTCCAGCCTCGCCACAGGCGCCATCGCGCCGCCTACCGCGCGCCCACCCGGCAAACTGCCTAACGCGAAGCCTCGCCGAGGATCAGGTCGCGCAGCACGTCGCGGCCGCGGGTCATCGGGTAGCGCTGCGGGTCGTTCGGCGGCACGTCGCGGAATCGCAGCGTGCCGGTGACGGCGCGGGTCGACGTGCGCAGCGGCTGCGCATCCAGTGGCCTGCCGTCCAGGCGCACGGTCGATGGGTCGAAAGCCAGGATCGCTACCCGTCCGGGTTCGACCGTGAAGCGCACGCGGCGCACCGCGCCCTCGCCATCCATCAGGTCGAACACCACGGTGCGTGGCGTCGACGCGTTCTCCAGCGCAACCCGGAACGACCAGCCGCCCGCCGCATCGCGCCGGGCGGCGATCCGCAGCGCCTCGTCCGCGGCCTCGGGTCCGTAGGGCAGCCGCGCGTCGAAGCGTGTCCAGGCGGCCGGCAACGCGGGCGCCACGCGCAGTTCGCCGCGCAGCAGGTCCGGATGGAAGCCCACGTAGTCCTGGAACGCGTTGCGCGCGAACTCGGCCACGCTCCACGACTGCGAGGGCGTGCCGGACGGCACCGGGCGGCCATCGGGCCCGGGCAGCGCATCGAGCAGTTCGCTCATGGTGCCCATCGCGCCGAGGTTCAGGATCTGATCGGCGAGGTTGCGACTGAGGTCCCAGGCGAGGTCGGCATGTCCGTGGCGCGCGAGTGCGGTGACCGCGAAACCCGCGTTCCAGCCCCACACCGTGCCGTTGTGGTAGGCCGCGTCCTTGTGGTGGTGCGCATCGTCGACGTGGCGCGGGTGGAAGTGCGGACCCTCCGGCGCCAGTGACGCGATGCCGTAGGGAAACAGCAGGTGCTCGACTGCATCGCGCAGCACCCGAGCCTCGACCTCGCGCGGCAGGTAGTCGTCCCACGGCACGCTGATCGCCAGCAACACGTTCGGCCGCCGCGCGAGGTCGCGGCTGCCGTCGACGCGCAGGCGGTCGGCGAGTCGCGTGCCGTCCCACATCTGGCGCAGCACGGCCGCGCGATTGCGCTGCGACAGCGCGCGCCATTCGGCGGCACGTGCCGGCTCGCCGGCGAAGTCGGCGAGTTCCGCCGCCGACTGCAGCGCCGTGTACCACAGGGCCTGCACCTCGATCGCGCGATTGCCGCGCGGCGACCACGCGTGGCGGCCCTCGATGCGCGCATCCATCCAGGTGTCGGCGTCGTCGTGGACCAGCAGCCCGGCGGGATCGAGCGAATGGCGGCGCACGCCGTCGATGTACGGCCCCGCCACCGCCAGCGCGCGCGCGGCGAGGTCGCGGTCGCCGCCGTAGCGCGCCAGTTCCAGCGCCTCGCGCAGCAGCCAGGGCGTGGCGTCCACCGTGTTGTAGGACGCCACGCCGTTCTTGACGAAGTTCGGCACGCGGCCGTAGTCGCTGGTGCGCGCGCCGATGCCAAGGTGGTCGGCGGTGCCCGGCGCCGCGGCATCGGCCGCCGGCGGCGCGAGGTTCTGCCAGCGCGCGAAATGCTCGAGCACCGCGCGCGCGGCGTCGAAGTCGCCGCCGACCAGGAAGGTGCCCGGCAGGGCGATGAAGGTGTCGCGGCCCCAGTTTTCGCGGAACCACGGCAGGCCGGCCCACAATCCATGCTCGGGTTCGTGGACCTCGAACAGCAGGGCGGAGGCGCGCGCCCAGGCCAGCGCAAGGTCGTAGTCGTCATCACCGGTGGCGAGCCAGGCGCGGGTCAGCCGGCGGTGCCAGGTCGCGCGGGTGCGCGCCGCCGGGTCGACGTCGGCCGCCAGCGCGCGCGCCAGCGTGGCGGCCTCGGCGGCATCGCGCGCGAACGCGAGGTGCACC
>JAJTHZ010000013.1 GCA_021299185.1 Lysobacteraceae bacterium
CGCTGCGCTCGAACGCCGCTACCCGCTTCGCCCAAACTGCCCGCTTCGACTCCCGTGACATCGCGCACCTCCTTCGACTGGGCGCGCGAGGTTGCGGCTGCGCGTGAAGCAGGGCAAGGTGTGGTCACCGGACGCTTACCGTACTGCTGGCTGTCGCCGAGCGCGTCGTCGCGACCCATGCCGTCGAACTTGAGCAGCCAGTGCTCGAATCCGTCCGGCAACTCGAACTGGCCGGACACGATGCGCCGGCGATCGGTGCTGATGCCGAGCACGGCCTTCGCGCGCGCGCCGCCAGCCGAGGTGCCGACGGCGATCACGCGACGCAGTGCCTCGGCGGCCGACGAGGCGGTGTCGAGCCGCCCTTCGACCGCCTGTCGCGCCGCTTCGACCAGCCCGGCGATCTCCAACGGTGTCGCGGCGCCCGCGCCGATCGCGCGCTCAGGTTTGAACTCCAGCGCACCCATGCCGCGTCGCCCCATGTAGGCGAGGCGATCGAGCACCGTCACTTCATCCGCGCGATAACCCCTGCTGGCCATCCAGGCGTCGACCAACTGGTTGCCGAAGCGGTCCGGCAAGGCGTCCGCGAGCAGGCCCGGCAGTCCCTTGAACGCGCTGGGCTCGAGGTCGTCGAACAGGAAGGGCGCATTGGCGCGGGCGAGCGGCATCTGGAGCGGCGACAGTTCGATGCCGCTGCGGATCCATTCGGGCGCGTACTCGAACGCCACGGCCTTGCGCCGGGGATCGAAGGCCGCCGCACCGACGCGGCGGCCCCACGCGCGAACCTCGATCACCGATGCATGGCGGAACGCGGGCATCAGCGGTAGCCGCGCTGGCGCCGCCGCGGGCGTTCGAGCAGGGCCATGGGGCTCACGCCCGGCGTCGGCAGCAGGCTGTCGATCGCCGATTCGGCCCCGAGCCCCTTGAGCGCGCGCACGAAGGTCACCAACTGCGCGCCGCGCCCCGCTTCGAGGTCGCGCAGGGCACGCACCGAGATGCCGGCGCGGTCGGCCAGACTCGCCTGCGTCAGGCCTTGGGCCAGGCGCGTATCGCGCAGGCGCTCGCCGAGCCGTTGCAGCAGGTCGGTCGGCGAGTAGGCAGGCGACAGCTCGTGAACAGGCATGAAGTCACCCTTTGGCTAGGCTTCCCCGTTGTTGCGGCAACTATACGCCGATTATCGCAACTCGCATAAGCGGCAAGAAAGTGCCTTCAAGCAGGAGAAAAGCCGTTCAACCGGCGCATGCTCGCCGGTTCTGAGGTGCTCCAAGATCAGCGCAACGAATCGGGCTGGGATGACGCCCGCGCGCCGCGATCAGACCGCCGGGCATTCGCCGCCAAAGTCGATCCGGCCGTCGGCTGACGCTCGATCGGGTGCCGGGAACGCCTCGCGGAAGGTGAACGCCGCGGGCGTCGGGCCTTTCGCGCGCAGCGTGGCGAGCCGCGCGACGGCTTCGTCGATCGTCGGCCGGTGCCCGCGCGGCACCCACCACAGCACCATGTGCGATTCCTTCATGCGCTCGAACCACTCGCGGCGGCGGCGCATGATCTCGACGTGCGCGCTGCCGTAGACGTAGCGGTTGAGGGCGGCGACGTCGCGCCACACCGAGACGTTGACCAGGGTGTGCTCGCCGAGCGGGCGCACGTCGGTGGCGTTGCCGTCCTCGGTCTGCAGGCGCCAGACGAAGCCTTCGGTGGCTTCCGCCAGCGCGTTGATGCGGTCGAGGTTGGCCACGAAGTGTGCCATGCGCGGCGACTCCAGCGGTTCGATCATCACCGCGATGTTGAGCTGTGCGAGTTCGTAGGCGGCCATGCCGTGTCTCCGCGCGTTCCCGGTGTCGTCGTCTGGCCGAGGGTCAGGCGTTCGCCGTGACGCTCAGGGCAGCCCCATGGTACCGAGGAACGCGCCGAGCGAGAGCGCCGACAGCCCGACGAGGATCCGGTAGACCATCGACGCTCGCGAATGCAGGCCGCGACGCGACGCCAGCACGCCGGCCAGCGCGGCGGCGATCCCGCAGGCGGCGATGGGCCAGGCGAGGCCGAGCCATGACGCGACCTGCACCGGCACGCCGAAGCCGAGCGCGAACGGCGATTCGCGCAGCACCGGCATCAACGCCGCGGCCAGCACCGCGAGCAGCACGAGGCTGGCGATGCCGGTGGTCGCGAGCAGGCCATTGGATGCGATCGCGCGTTCGGTCGCCCGGCGCTGCCGCCACGCCGCGGCGGCCGCGACCACGGGCGCGGACAGCAGCAGCAGGACCACGAGTCCCGCCGCGGCGAGCCATCCCGGTTGCTGCGCCAGCGCGCCGACGCGCGCGCCCGGCACCCCGGTCGGGTGCAGGCCGGTGGCGAAGCGGATCGGTGGCATCGCGGCGGTGCAGCGCGCGTCGGTGGGTGCCGCTGGGTCGTCGAGGAACGCGCTGGCCAGCTCGCGCGCGCAGCCCTCGGCGCGGGCGAGGAAGAAACGGTGGCTTTCGCCCGGCAGTTCCACCACCCGTGCCGAAGGAAGCGCCGCGATCGCCGCGCGCACCCGCGCGGCGGGCGTGATCGGATCGAAGGCGCCGACCAGGGCCAGGATCGGCACGCCGTGGTCGACCACGGACGCATCGGCCGGATCCGGCGGCGGCGATGGCACCGCGGCGCAGACGACGTCGTGCTCGGCGTCCTGGGACGCCGCGCCGGTGCCGACGAGGCCCGGGCGCGCGCGGTCGGCGGCCAGCGCCGCCGGATCGATGTGCGGCCTCGCCTCGACGCAGGGAACGCCGATCCCGATGAGCTGGTTGGCGGCGCTGGCGCCGGCCAGGGCGCCGCCGATCGAGCGCGCGACGTGCACGTCGCGCCGCTCCAGCGCGCCGGCCAGCAGCGGGATCGCGCCCGACAGTTGCCGGTCGTAGAGCATCAGGCCGATCGACTGGGCGGCGAGCTCGCGGGTGACCACGAGCCGCCCGTTGCTGTAGATGGCGGGATCGAGTCCGTCGACGATCCAGGGCGCGGCGGCGAGGGCGTCGAAACCTTCGCGCAGGCGTGTGGTGAGGTCGGGGGATTCCGCCGCGCAGGCGGCGTCCGACGCGCACTGCCGCAGCACATAGGCCAGCGAATCATCGAAGGCCGCCGCGGTGGCGAAGGTCGGCGCGTTCGGCATCGCCGGGCTCCCGAGCAGCACCGCGCGCGTGCCCGCCGGGTCGGCCTCCATCGCTGCCAGCACCTGTCGCGCCCCGTAGGACAGGCCGAACAGGTTCCAGCGCTCGAGCCCCAGCGCGCCGCGCAGCGCGGCGAGGTCGCGGCCGACATGGCGGCTTCGATAGGTGTCGAAGCCGCGCCCTTGCGCCTGCAGGCGCGCGGCGCAATCGGTGAACAGCCGGCGCATCGCCGCACGCCGCGCCTCGTCGTCAAGACCCGCCGGCGGAAGCTGGCGCAGCGCGGCCTCCTCCTCCGGGCAGACCGGCGGCGTCGAGCGTCCGCTGCCGCGCTCGTCGACCAGGATCACGTCGCGGCGCGCGCGGATCGCGAGCCACCACGGATGCTCGAGCGCGCCGCGCCAGGCGCGCGACGCGCCGAAGCCGGGTCCCCCGATGAGGAACACCACCGGGTCCGGCGCGGGGTCGGCTGCGAGGCTCGGCACGCGCACCACGTACATCGTGATCGGATCGCCCGCGTCGAGGCGATCCCAGGACGCCGGCACCGGCATGGATCCGCAGGTGATGCCGGCCTCGGCGGCGGCGTCGGGATCCGGACAGGCGGTGCTGGAAAGCGGCAGCGCCGCTGCGGTCGATCCCAGCAGTGCGAAGGCGCCGGATCCCAGCAGGCCGCGCAGCCACTATCGCAGCCGGCGTCGCCGGCGCGGCGTGGATGCATCGGCCGTTGCGCCGTCACGCACGCGGTACGGTCGCGCAACGGCATCGCCATTCCCGGATGGCGACAGGCCCGAGACGAAGCGCTTAATACATGGCCATTTCCCTCGGCGGCATCCGCGCCATCCAGCGCCGCGCAGTGGCCTGCGGCGGGGCGCGCGCCCAGGGCGCACCGACAGCGCGCGGACTCCATATCACACCCGGATTGCGCCCGCGCCTGCCCGGCGATCGATTCGCCGCGCCGTCGCGTGGGCGCCGGCCCGGCCGATGCCGGCTACAGCGAATACCCGAACTGCTGCCGGAACTGCTCGGCGAACTCGTCGAAGGTGAAGCGCTGGTTCTGGGTGCCGGGGTGCTCGATCTTGAGCGCGCCCATCAGGGACGCGATGCGCCCGGCGGTGGCGAGGTCCATGTCGCGCATCAGGCCGAAGATCAGGCCGGCGCGGTAGGCGTCGCCGCAGCCCGTGGGATCGGTGATGCGGCGCTCGGCGGCGGGCGGGATCTCGAGCGAGCCCTTGCGCGTGTGGATCAGCGAGCCCTTGGGGCCGCGGGTGACGATGTAGGCGGTCACGCGGTCGGCGATCTCGGCCTCGCTCCAGCCGGTGCGCTGCTGCAGCAGGTTGCTCTCGTAGTCGTTGACCGTGACATAGTCGGCCATCTCGATGAAGGCGCGGAATTCGGCGCCGTCGAACAGCGGCAGGGCCTGGCCGGGGTCGAAGATGAAGGGGATGTCGGCTTCCGCGAACTCGCGCGCGTGCTTGAGCATCGCCTCGCGGGTGTTGGGGGCGACGATGCCGAAGCGTGCGCCCGGGATCTTGCGCGCGTCGATGTCCACCGAACGCACCATCGCGCCCGGGTGGAAGGCGGTGATCTGGTTGTCGTCGAGGTCGGTGGTGATGTAGGCCTGCGCGGTGTACAGCTCGGGGATCTCGATCACGTGGTCGAGGTTGATCCCGCAGCGGCTGAAGTGCTCGCGATAGGGGCCGAAGTCCTGGCCGACGGCGGACATCGGGATCGGGTGGTCGCCGAGCAGGCGCAGGTTGTAGGCGATGTTGCCGGCGCAGCCGCCGAACTCGCGGCGCATGCGCGGCACCAGGAAGGCCACGTTCAGGATGTGCACCTTGTCCGGCAGGATGTGGTTCTTGAACTGGTCCTGGAACACCATGATGGTGTCGTAGGCGAGCGAGCCGGAGATCAGGGCGGACATGGGGGCGGGCCTTGGGGAAAGGCGCGATTTTGCGGGAAAAGGGCGGTGGCGTCGAATGGCGGGCGTGCAGGCGGTCGATGCTGTCGTAGGAGCCCGCTTGCGGGCGACCGCGACATCGATCCCTGCGGGGCGGCGCTGGTGGCGGTCGCGCGCAAGCGCGCTCCTACAGGCGCTGGGGGTCCAGACAACGCCGATCGCGCGGCTGTTGTAGGAACCTGCTTGCGGGCGATCGGGACATCGATCCTTGCGCGGCGGCGCTGGTGGCGGTCGCGCGCAAGCGCGCACCTGCGGCGAAGCGATCGGTTGCCGCGCAGCGTGGGTCAGGGCGACAGCCGCGCGCGCAGCAGCTCGTTCAGGCGCGCCGGATTGGCCTTGCCGCGGGTGGCCTTCATCACCTGGCCGACCAGCCAGGTGAAGACCTTCTCGTCGCCGGCGCGGAACTGCTCGGACTGTTTCGGGTTCGCGGCCAGCACGGCGTCGATGGCGGCGATGAGCGCGCCGTCGTCGCTGATCTGGCCCAGCCCGCGGGCGGCGATCACGGCATCGGCGTCGCCTTCGCCGGCCCACATGGCGGCGAACACGTCCTTGGCGAGCTTGCCCGACAGGGTGCCATCCACGATCCGCCGCAACAGCCCCGCCAGCGCCGCGGGCGACACCGGGCCCTCGCCGTGCGCAAGCCCGGCGGCATTCAGGGCGGCGGCGAGTTCGCCCAGCACCCAGTTGGCGGCGAGCTTGGCCTGGCCGGGCAGGTGGGCGAGCACCGCCTCGAAGCAGTCGGCGATCCCGCGCGCAAGGGTGAGCTGCTCCGCATCGTAGGCCGACAGGCCGAGCGCCGATTCGTAGCGCGCGCGGCGCGCCTCGGGCAGTTCGGGCAGGGCCGCGCGCTCGGCATCGAGCAGGCCGTCGGGCAGGACCAGCGGCGGCAGGTCGGGATCGGGGAAGTAGCGGTAGTCGTGCGCGGATTCCTTGCCGCGCATGGAACGCGTCTGGTGGCGCGTCTCGTCGTACAGCCGCGTCTCCTGCACGATGGCGCGGCCGGCTTCCAGCTCGCGGATCTGGCGCTCGATCTCGTACTCGATCGCCTTTTCGACGAAGCGGAACGAGTTGACGTTCTTGATCTCGGCGCGGGTGCCGAGCGGCGCGTCCGCGCCGCGCCGCACCGAGACGTTGGCGTCGCAGCGGAACGAGCCTTCCTGCAGGTTGCCGTCGCAAATGCCAAGCCACACGACCAGCTGGTGCAGCGCCTTCATGTAGGCCGCGGCATCGGCCGCCGAATGCAGCGCCGGCTCGGTCACCACTTCCAGCAGCGGCGTGCCGGCGCGGTTGAGGTCGATGCCGGTCGAGCCGTGGAAGGCGTCGTGCACGCTCTTGCCGGCGTCTTCCTCGAGGTGCGCGCGCACCAGCGGCACGTCGAACGCACGGCCGTCCTCGCCGCGCACGCGCACCGTGCCGCCTTCGACGATCGGCTCCTCGTACTGCGAGATCTGGTAGCCCTTCGGCAGGTCCGGGTAGAAGTAGTTCTTGCGCGCGAACACCGACACCTCGCGCACGCGCGCGCCGACCGCGAGCCCGAAGCGCACCGCCATCCGCACCGCTTCGCCGTTCGGCACCGGCAGGGTGCCGGGCAGGGC
Organism: Lysobacteraceae bacterium; assembly: GCA_021299185.1. GTDB lineage: Bacteria > Pseudomonadota > Gammaproteobacteria > Xanthomonadales > Ahniellaceae > UBA4656. The sequence goes on from JAJTHZ010000013.1 coordinate 6,684, forward strand.
GACATCGACCCCGCAGGCCTGGGTGTTGGGCTCGGCGCCATACGCGGTCGAGGCGCCGGAGAACATCTTGCTCCGGGTCATCAACTGCACGTGGCATTCGAGGCCGATCACGGCCTGCCAGCCGCCGCTCATGCGCCACCCCCGGGCAGCACCGCGTGCCAGTCGGTGCGCTGCTGCAGCGCGTGGCCGGTGGCGAGCAGGCGCGCCTCGCCGAAGGCGGGGCCGATCAGCTGCAGGCCGGTCGGCAGGCCGCCGACGTGCGGCGCGGGCAGCGACACCGCGGGCAGGCCGGCGAGGTTCACCGCCACCGTGTTCACGTCGGCGGCGTACATGGCCAGCGGATCGTCGGTCTTCTCGCCGAGCCGGAACGCGGTGCCGGGCGTGGTCGGGCCGGCCAGCAGGTCGACCGATTCGAAGGCGCGCGCGAAGTCGTCGGCGATCAGCCGGCGCACGCGCTGCGCGCGGCGGTAGTAGGCGTCGTAGTAGCCGGCCGAAAGCACATAGGTGCCGGCCAGGATGCGCCGCTTGACCTCGGTGCCGAAGCCTTCCGCGCGGCTGCGCGCGTAGAGCTCGGCCAGGTCCGCTACGGGCTCGGCCCGGTGGCCGTAGCGCACGCCGTCGTAGCGGGCGAGGTTGCTGGAGGCTTCCGCCGGGGCCAGCACGTAGTAGGCCGGGATCGACAGCGGCAGGGTCGGCAGCGACACGTCGACCAGCACCGCGCCGGCGGCCTCCAGCGCGGCCAGGGCCTCGCGCGCGGACGCGGCCACCGCGGGATCGATGCCGTCGCCGAAGAACTGCGCCACCACGCCGATCCGCAGCCCGGCCACGCCGGCGCCGAGCGCGCCGACGTAGTCGTCGACCGGCCGCGCGCTGCAGGTGGCATCGCGCGGGTCGGCGCCGGCGATCGCGGCCAGCACGTGGGCGCAGTCCTCGGCCGTGTGGGCCAGCACGCCGGCCTGGTCGAGGCTGGACGCGTAGGCGATCATGCCGTGCCGCGAGACGCGACCGTAGGTCGGCTTCAGGCCCGTGATCCCGCACAGCGCGGCGGGCTGGCGCACCGAACCGCCGGTGTCGGAGCCGGTGGCGAACGGCACCACGCCGGCGGCCACCAGGGCGGCCGAGCCGCCGGAGGACCCGCCCGGCACCCGCGCCACGTCCCAGGGGTTGCGCGCCGGGCCGAAGGCCGAGTTCTCGTTCGACGAGCCCATCGCGAACTCGTCCATGTTGGCCTTGCCGACCAGCACCGCACCGGCGCGGTCGAGGCGCTCGGCCACGGTCGCATCGTAGGGCGGCACGAAGCCATCGAGGATCTTCGAAGCGCAGGTCGTGCGCAGCCCGGCGGTGCAGAACAAGTCCTTGTGCACAAACGGGATTCCGGCCAGCGCACCGGTGCTGCCGGCGGCCGCGGACGCCGCGGCGAAGGCGCGTTCGGGGCTGCTCGTGACCAGCGCATTCAGCGCGGCATGCTCGGCGGCGCGCGCCAGCGCGCGTTCGGCCAGCGCGCTGGCGCCGACCTCGCCCTGCCGCAGCGCCGCGAGGGCGCCCGCGACGGTGTCCAGCCGACCCAGCGGCCTCACTCGATGACCCGCGGCACGAGGTAGTAGCCGCCGTGCGAGGCGCCCGACAGCGCCAGCAGGGCCTCGCTGGCATCGGTCTCGGTCACCGCGTCCGGCCGCAGGCCGGCCGGCAGCGGATGTGGCTGGGCCAGCGGTTCGACGCCATCGACGTCGATCTGCTGCAGGGCGTCCATCATCGCCACCGTGCGCCCGAGGTCGGCGCCGAGCCGCGCCCGGTCGGCCGGGTCGAGCGCCAGTCGCGCGAGGCGGGCGAGGTGGTCGATCGCGGCGGGGTCGAGGGACATCGATTCGGGCGGTTCGATGGCGGTTTAACGAAGCGCGAACTCTAGCACCTGCCGCCCGTGTCATCCTTGCCGCTGCGCCGCGCCCGACGCTACGATAACGCCCCTTTTTTCCGGCCGGTCCGCGGGTTTCCGCGGGTCGCGCCGGGACCGCGGGGCCGCCGCCCCGACCCCTTCCCTGCGCCGCATCGACCGACCCCGACCATGTTCAAAAGCCTCCGCGGCATGTTCTCCAACGACCTGTCGATCGACCTCGGCACGGCGAACACCCTGGTCTACGCGCGCGGGCAGGGCATCGTGCTCAACGAGCCCTCCGTGGTGGCGATCCAGCAGGACCGCGGCCCGGGCGGCCCGCGCTCGGTGCGCGCGGTGGGCGCGGATGCCAAGCGCATGCTGGGGCGCACGCCGGGCAACATCGTCACCATCCGCCCGATGAAGGACGGCGTGATCGCCGACTTCACGATGGCCGAGGAGATGCTGCAGGCCTTCATCCGCAAGGTGCACAAGGCCAAGCTGCTGCGGCCCAGTCCGCGGGTGCTGATCTGCGTGCCCTATGGCTCGACCCAGGTCGAGCGGCGCGTGATCAAGGAATCCGCCGAGGGCGCCGGCGCGCGCGACGTGTTCCTGATCGAGGAGCCGATGGCCGCCGCGATCGGCGCCGGCATCCCGGTGCACGAGGCGCGCGGCTCGATGGTGCTCGACATCGGCGGCGGCACCTCGGAAGTGGCGGTGATCTCGCTCAACGGCATCGTCTACGCGCAGAGCGTGCGCATCGGCGGCGACCGCTTCGACGAGTCGATCATCAACTACGTGCGTCGCAACCACGGCACCCTGATCGGCGAGACCACCGCCGAGCGGATCAAGATGGAGATCGGCTGCGCCTACCCGCAGGCCGAGGTGCGCGAGATCGAGGTCTCGGGCCGCAACCTCGCCGAGGGCGTGCCGCGCATGTTCACCATCAACTCCAACGAGATCCTGGAAGCCCTGCACGAGCCGCTGGCCGGCATCGTCAGCTCGGTCAAGGCGGCGCTGGAGCAGACCCCGCCGGAACTGTGCTCCGACGTGGCCGAGCGCGGCATCGTGCTCACCGGCGGCGGTGCCCTGCTGCGCGACCTCGACCGCCTGCTCAGCGAGGAGACCGGCCTGCACGTGCAGGTCGCCGACGACCCGCTGACCTGCGTGGCGCGCGGCGGTGGCCGCGCGCTGGAACTGATCGACATGCACGGCAGCGAGTTCTTCGCGCCGGAGTGACACATCCCGCGGGCCGCGCCCGCGGCCCGTCGTTGCGCAGGTCCCTGAAGCGTGCCGAACAACGGTAACGACGCCAGCCCGCTGTTCGCCGACGCCGACTCCAGCACCCTGGGCCTGGTCGGCTGGGTGGTGCTGGCCGTGGTGCTGATGGTGGCCGACCACCGCGGCCGTTTCCTCGACGCGATCCGCCGCGAGGCTGCGGTGCTGGCCGGCCCGGTGTACTGGCTGGCCGCGGCGCCCGCGCGCGCCAGCCGCGCGGCCCACGACCTGCTGGTCGACCGCACCACGCTGACCGAGGAGAACGCGCAGTTGCGCGAGCGCCTGCTGCTGGCCGAGGCGCGGCTGGCGCGGCTCGACGCGGTGGCCGACCAGAACACGCGCCTGCGCGAGCTGCTCGATGCGCGCACGCGGCTGGGCCTGAAGGCGCAACTGGGCGAACTGATCGACGTCGACCTCGAGCCGTTCCGCCACCGAGTGCTGCTCGACCTCGGCGCCGGCGAGGGCGTGGCGCCGGGCCAGGCGGTGATGGACGCGCGCGGCGTGGTCGGGCAGGTGGTCGAGGTGCTGCGCGACCGCTCGGAACTGATCCTGATCACCGATCCCGGGCATGCGATCCCGGTGCGGGTGGCGCGCACCGGGCTGCGCGCGATCGCCTACGGCAGCGGCGAGATCGACGCGCTGAGCCTGCCGCACATCCCGTTCAGCGCCGGCGTGCGGGTCGGCGACGAGCTCGTCACCTCGGGCATCGGCGGCGGTTTCCCCGCCGGCCTGCCGGTGGGCACGATCCGCTCGGTGGAGCCCGACGACTCGGCGACTTTCGTGCGCGCGATCGCCACCCCGGCGGCGTCGATGGCGCGCAGCGGCGAGGTGCTGGTGCTGCACGACGAGCGCCTGCGGCTCGGCGCGGACGACGCCGCGATCGAGTTCACCGGCCCGCCGGAGGCGCTGTCCCCCGGCGCGCCGACCGCGCAGGAAACGGCTCCGCCCGCGCCGGCCGGGGGTGCGCGATGAGCCTGCGCGGGCGCGCCGACGGCGCGGTGTTCTGGAGCAGCCTCGCGATCGGCCTGCTGCTGTCGGTGATCGCCCTGCCGCCCTACCTGCTGCCGTTCAAGCCGTTCTGGCTGGCGCTGCTGGTGGTGTACTGGTCGCTGGAGGCCCCCGACCGGATGCGCCTGCGCACTGCTTTCCTGCTCGGCCTCGCCGGCGACCTGTTGTCGGGCAACCTGATCGGCGAGCAGGCGCTGCGGCTGGTGGTGATCGCCTTCATCGTGCTGCGCCTGCGCGCGCGGATGCGCTTCTTCCCGATGCTGCAGCAGGCGCTGGTGGTGCTGGCCCTGCTGCTCAACGACCGCGTGGTGATGCTGATGGTGCGCGCCTTCCAGGGCACGCCGGCGCCGGACTGGACGTTCTGGCTCGCGCCCGCCACCGGCACCCTGCTGTGGCCGTGGCTGTTCCTGCTGCTGGACGTGGCGCGCATCCGCGGCGCGCGCGCGCGGGAAAACTGAGCATGGCGATCGGCGCCGCGGCCGCGCGACGGGTCAAGGAGGCGGGCCCCGAGACCGCGCTGTTCCGCCGCCGCGCCCTGGTCGGGTTCGCCATCGTGCTGGCCTGCCTCGCCATCCTCGGCGGACGCTTCGTGGTGCTGCAGGTCGCGCGGCATGCCGAGTTCCACGGCCGCTCCGAGGACAACCGCATCAAGCCGCGCGCGCTGCCGCCCTCGCGCGGGCTGATCTACGACCGCGCCGGACGCCTGCTGGCCGAGAACATTCCGCAGTACCGCCTCGAACTGGTGCCCGAGCAGGTCGGCGACGTGGACGCCGCGATCGCCGGGCTGCGCGAGGTGGTCGGCATCGACGACGACGAGCTGGAACGCTTCGAGGCCGAACGCCGCCTGCGCCGGCGTTTCGAGTCGATCCCGGTCAAGCTGCAGATGAGCGAGGCCGACGTGGCGCGCTTCGCGGTGCACCGCTGGCGCTTCCCCGGCGTCGAGGTGGTGCCCTACCTGACGCGCTACTACCCCGAGGGCGCGCTGCTCGCGCACGTGATCGGCTACGTCGGCCGCATCGACGAGGAAGACCGGCAGCGGCTGGAGTCGAGCCGCTATGCCGGCACCAGCCATGTCGGCAAGACCGGCATCGAGCGCCAGTACGAGGATCTGCTGCTGGGCACGGTGGGCTTCGAGCGCGTCGAGACCGACGTGCGCGGGCGCGCGCTGTCGACGCTGTCGCGGGTGCCGCCGAAGCAGGGCCGCAACCTCTACCTCACGCTGGACCTCGAACTGCAGCGTGCCGCCGCCGCCGCGTTCGACGGCCAGCCGGGCTCGGCGGTGGCGATCGACCCGCGCAACGGCGAAGTGCTGGCGATGGTCAGCCTGCCGGGCTTCGACCCCAACCTGTTCGTCAACGGCATCTCGCGCCGCGACTACGCCGCGCTGCTCGCCGCGCCCTACCGGCCGCTGTTCAACCGCGCGCTGCAGGGCGGCTACGAGCCCGGCTCGACGATGAAGCCCTTCATCGCGCTGGCGGGCCTCGAGTTGGGCCTGCGGCGGCCGCAGGACGTGGTGTTCTCCGGCGGCGAGTTCCGCCTGCCCGGCATGCCGCAGGTGTGGCGCGACTGGAAGGCCGGCGGCCATGGGCGCGTCGACCTCAACGAGGCGATGGCGCAATCGGTCAACACCTATTTCTACCAGTTGGCGGTCGACCTCGGCGTCGACCGGCTCGGCGGCTACCTGTCGCAGTTCGGCTTCGGCGCGCCGACCGGCATCGACCTCGGCGGCGAGATCGCGGGCGTGCTGCCCTCGCGCGCCTGGAAGCGCGCGCAACTGGCGACCGAGTGGTATCCGGGCGAGACCGTGATCGCGGGAATCGGCCAGGGCTACTGGGTGGTGACGCCGATCCAGCTGGCCAGCGCGCTGGCCACCCTCGCCGGCGGCGGCGTGCGCCACGCGCCGCACGTGCTGGCCGCGACCCAGTACGGCATCGACGCCGCGCGCGAGCCGGTGGCGGTTGCGCCCGCGCGGGCCTCGTTCGTGAAGTCGGCGGCCAACTTGGATGCGGTGCGGGTGTCGATGGAGGCGGTGATGCACGGTCCCACCGGGACCGCGCGCGCCTTCGGCGCCGACGCGCCGTGGCGGATCGCCGGCAAGAGCGGCACCGCGCAGCGCTTCACCCGCCGCGACGGCGGCGAATACGACGAAACCCGCGTCGCCGAGCACCTGCGCCACCGCGCGCTGTTCGTGGCCTGGGCGCCGGCCGAGGACCCGCGCATCGCGGTCGCGGTGGTGGTCGAGCACGGCAACTCCGGCTCGCGCGCCGCCGCCCCGGTCGCGCGGCGCATCATCGACGCCTGGCTGACGGCGAACCCGCCATGAACGCCACCGCGATCCGCGTGCGCACTCGGCGCTGGCTCGACCGCTTCCTGGCGCGGCCGGTGCTCGACCTGCCGCTGCTGGCCGCCATCGTGTTGCTGTGCGCGGTCGGCTTGACGGTGCTCTACAGCGCCAGTGGCGGCCAGGTCGGGCTGGTGCTGAACCAGAGCGCGCGGTTGGCGCTCGGCCTGACCCTGCTGCTGCTGCTCTCGCGCGTCCCGCCGGCGATCCTGCGCTCGTGGACGCCGTGGCTGTTCGCCGGCTCGCTGTTCCTGCTCGCGCTGGTGCCCTTCATCGGCACCGGGCGCAGCGCGCGGCTGTGGATCGACGTCGGCCCGTTCTTCCTGCAGCCGGCGGAACTGGTCAAGCTGAGCCTGCCGATGATGGTGGCCTGGGCGCTGCACGACCGCGTGCTGCCGCCGGGTTGGGGCGCGCTGGCCGCGTGCGCGGCGATCATCGCCGTGCCGACCGTGCTGATCGTCGCCCAACCTGATCTCGGCACCGGCCTGCTGGTGGCGGCCAGCGGCGCGTTCGTGGTGTTCCTCGCCGGGCTGTCGTGGCCGCGCATCGCGCTGATCCTCGGCGGTGGCGCGGCGGGTGCCGCCTTCATCGGCTGGCCGATGCTGCACGAGTACCAGAAGGACCGGCTGCGGATGTTCCTCGACCCGGAGTCCGACCCGCTCGGCGCGGGCTGGAACATCATCCAGGCCGAGATCGCGGTCGGCTCCGGCGGCTTGTTCGGCAAGGGCTTCGGGATGAGCACCCAGGCCAAGCTCGACTTCCTGCCCGAGCACACCACCGACTTCATCTTCGCCGTGTTTGCCGAGGAATTCGGACTGGTGGGCGTGGCGGCGGTGCTCGCGCTGTACGCCTTCATCATCGGCCGCGCGCTGTGGATCGCCGCGAACGCACGCGACACCTGGTCGCGCCTGCTGGGCGGGTCGCTCGCGCTCACGTTCTTCGTCTACGTGATGGTCAACGGCGGCATGATCAGCGGGCTGCTGCCGGTGGTGGGCGTGCCGATGCCGCTCATCTCCTACGGCGGCACGTCCGCGGTCACCCTGCTCGCCGGCTTCGGCCTGCTGCAGTCGATCTACGCCCACCGACGGCTCGTCGCCACCTGAACCCGAACCCCGCACCCGCCCGGATCCGCGCATGAACCAGCTCGACCAGCTCAAGGCCTTCACCACCGTGGTGGCCGACACCGGCAACTTCCTCGACATGGCGCGCTTCGCGCCGCGCGACGCGACGACCAATCCCTCGCTGATCCTCAAGGCCGTGCAGCAGCCGGCCTACGCGCCGCTACTGGACGAGACTGTGGCCGCGCATCGCGGCGCGCCGCTGGACGCGATCGTCGACCAGGTGCTGGTGCGCTTCGGGCTGGAGATCTTGAAGATCGTGCCCGGCCGCGTGAGCACCGAGGTCGATGCGCGGCTGTCGTTCGACACGCGCGCCACCATCGAGCGCGCGCGGCGGATCATCGATCTCTACGCGAAGGCGGGCATCGGCACCGATCGCGTGCTGATCAAGGTCGCCTCGACCTGGGAAGGCATCCAGGCCGCGGCGCAACTCGAGCGCGAGGGCATCCACTGCAACCTGACCCTGCTGTTCGCCTTCTGCCAGGCCGTGGCCTGTGGCGAGGCCAAGGTCACGCTGATCTCGCCCTTCGTCGGCCGCATCTACGACTGGTACAAGAAAGCCGCCGGTGCGGGTTGGGACGAAGCAGCCAACGCCGGTGCCAACGACCCCGGCGTGCGCTCGGTGGCGCGCATCTGGTCGCACTACAAGCGCCACGGCATCGCCACCGAGGTGATGGGCGCGAGTTTCCGCAACGTGGGCCAGATCACCGCGCTCGCCGGCTGCGACCTGCTCACCATCAGCCCCGACCTGCTGGCGCAGTTGCAGGCCAGCGACGCACCGCTGGCGCGCGCGCTCGACGTCGAGGCCGCACGCACGGCGGACCTGCCGGCCGTGTCCTACCGCGAGGCGGAATTCCGCTACGCGCTCAACACCGATCCGATGGCGACCGAGAAGCTGGCCGAAGGGATCCGTCTGTTCGCCGCCGATGCCGGGAAGCTCGACCAGATGATCGGCGCGCGCTGAGGCGCCCCGCGCGCCGGTTTCGCGCGCGAGATCGGCGTCGATCAGCGCTTGGGTCGCATCGATCGCGTGGTCATGGCGGCCGACTGCCCGCAGGCCGACCAGTACGCGCATCACCCACGAGGGCGCCTCGAACACCGGCAGCCGGCTTGCCGTCAACTGCTCCACCAGCCACGCGCCGACGTGGTCGAGACCCGCCCTGCGGATGACGTTGCGGCGCTGGCGTTCGGAGCGCAGGCTCATCCGGTCACCGCCAGTGGTCGGCCGCTCGACCCGCTGCTCGCCTTCGCGTCCCGCTGCCGCATCGGCATCGCCGACCACGGGACCCCGGTCCCGCACCCGCGCGAACGCCAGCCGGTCCGCTCGCCGTGGAGGTCGTCGCGGCGCCGGGCGCGGTCGGCTGCCGGCGGGTGGCCCTTGAAGCCGGGCCGCTTCCTCAGGCGCGATCCAGCCGGATCTCGAAGCGGCCGGTCGGCACGTCGGCCCCGGCGCCGAAGGCGACGACCAGTTGCGCGCGTTCGGCCTCGTCGAGCGCGTTCAGGGCGTGGTCGACGGCATTGAGCGGCTCGCCGGCGAAGTACATCTGGGTGGTC
>JAJTHZ010000061.1 GCA_021299185.1 Lysobacteraceae bacterium
GCCGCGACCCGCTTGTCGTAGGAGCCCGCTTGCGGGCGACCGGCACCACCACGCTCGCCGCGGCGTGTGGGCCTGCGATCGCGCGCAAGCGCGCTCCTACGAAAGGCCGCTTCGGCCGCGACCCGCTGTTGTAGGAGCCCGCTTGCGGGCGACCGGCACCACCACGCTCGCCGCGGCGTGTGGGCTTGCGGTCGCGCGCAAGCGCGCTCCTACGAAGGGCCGCTTCGGCCACGACATGCTGTTGTAGGAGCCCGCTTGCGAGCGACCGGCACCACCACGCTCGCCGCGGCGTGTGGGCTTGCGGTCGCGCGAAAGCGCGCTCCTACGAAAGGCCGCTTCGGCCGCGACCCGCTGTCGTAGGAGCCCGCTTGCGGGCGACCGGCACCACCGCGCCCGCCGCGGCGTGTGGGCTTGCGGTCGCGCGCAAGCGCGCTCCTACGGGCGGCGTGGGTTCGGCCTGGCTGGCTTGATCGCGGCAGACCGCAGCGCGGCTTCCACGGCCCGCCGCGCCCACGGCTGCATCAAGGCCGGATCGTCCAGCGCCTCGTCGGGCGCCAGCCAGTAGCTCATCGCCACCGGCTTCCCCTTGCCCTCGTAGACGAAGGCGTGGCTGCCCGCGGCCTCGAAGGCGGGTCGCGTGGCCGCGTCGACCTTAAGGTAGAGCCGTCCGTCGGCGACCAGGGCGATCATCCGCCCCTCGTGGTACAGCCCGTGGCCGCCGAACATGCGGCGCGGCGTGACGCGGCCCACGCCGGCCATCAACTCGCACAGGAACGCGACGTAGTCGTCGCTGCCCATGCGCTCAGAGTACCTTGCCGAGGTCCTTCTCGATGCTCGCCGGGGTGTCGGTCGGCGCGTAGCGGGCGACCACCTTGCCGTTCTTGTCGACCAGGAACTTGGTGAAGTTCCACTTGATCGCCTCGCTGCCGAGCAGGCCCTTGGCTTCCTTCTTCAGGTACTGGTACAGCGGGTGCGCGCCGCTGCCGTTGACCTCCACCTTGTCGAACATCGGGAAGGTGACGTCGTAGGTCAGCGAGCAGAAGTTCTTGATCTCGTCGGCGTCACCCGGCTCCTGATGGCCGAACTGGTCGCAGGGGAAGCCCAGCACCACCAGCCCCTGGTCCTTGTGCCGGCGGTACATCTCCTCCAGGCCCTTGTACTGCGGGGTGAAGCCGCACTTGCTGGCGACGTTGACCACCAGCATGGCCTTGCCCTTGAACTCGGACAGCTTGCGGTCCTTGCCGTCGATGTCGGTGGCGGTGAAGTCGTGCACGCTGGCCATGTCGGCTCCTCGAAAGGCGGGCGCCCATTGTAGCCGCGCCAAGAAAAAGGCCGCGCCCCGAGGGGGCGCGGCCTCGATGTCTCACCCGGGTCGGGGGCTTACCAGAACTTCCAGTCCAGCGTCACCGAGTAGCGGCGACCCAGCGTGTCGTACACGCCGAGGCCACCGACCGGGAACGGCGGCTCCTCGTCGGTCAGGTTGGTGACCGCGAGGTTGACCAGGATGTCGTCCGTGATCGCGTAGGTGAAGTTGGCGTTGTACGTCCACTGGCTCTCGAGGCGGGTCAGGTCCTGCGAATCGCCGGTGCGGAATTGATCCAGCACCAGCTCCACGCCCGACTGGTAGTTGGCCTGCGCGCCGATCGAGAACTTGTCCAGGGTGTACTGCGCGCCGTACTGGTACTGGCGCTTCGCATTGCCCTGGGTGTTGACCGAGAAGGTGGTCACCACGTTGTTGTTGGAGTTCTCCAACTGGCGCAGGCGGAACAGATTGGCCGACAGGTCGAGGCGACCCTTCAGGCCCCAATCGAACTCCGACAGGTCGCGCGTGTACTGCAGGTCCAGCGACTGGCCCGTGAAGTCGAGGAAGCCGCCGTTCACGAAGCCGGTACGGATGGTCGTGATCTGGCCATCCGCGGAACGCACGATGCGCTCGCAGAACGAGTTGGCGCGGGTCACGTCGGTGGCGTCGAACGTCGTGTTGTCGAAGCAGCCGGTCGCGATGTCGCCCGCGCCGAGGTTGGCGATGACGTTGTCGATCTCGATCTTGTAGTAGTCGATCGCCATCCGGAAGCCCGGGATAAACGAGGGCTGCAGGACGATGCCGATGGTCTCCGAGTCCGCTTCCTCGTTCTGCAGGTTCGGATCACCCGACGACGTGCCGGGGATGGTCGCACCCACCGCGATCGAGGTGAAGTTGTTCGGGTTCAGGTTGAACTGGCGGTAGAAGGCCGCGCAGTTGGCCTGGCGCACCGTCGGTCGCGTGCCGCCGTTGACGTTGCGCGTGTCGCAGGGGTCGGGCACGAAGGTGAAGATGTTCGACACCGGGGTGAACAGCTCGACGATCGCCGGCGCGCGCAGGGAGGTCGTGCGGTTGCCACGGATCTCGATGTCCTCCACCGGCCGGTACTGGAAGCCGTAGGTGTAAGTGTCGAAGGCGCCGTTGACCGTGTTGTCGACGTTGCGGAACTTGCCGGTCAGGTCGAAGCGGTGCAGGCCGGGGATTTCCCAGTCGGACTTGACCAGGGGAACCACGGTCTCGGCGAACCACTCGTCGGTATCGAACTCGCCGGAGTTGCCGAGGATCGGCACCGCACGGCCGAGGCCACGGACCTGGAAGTCGTTGGGGCTGAACTCGCCCTTCTCGACGCGATGCTCGAAGCCGACGTTGAAGTCCAGCGGGCCCGTCGGCAGTTCGAACGCAGTGCCGCCGAGGTTGGCGTTGAACACGCGCTGCTGGATCACCGAGTCGGTGATGGTGGTGCCGGTGACGTAGTTGCGCGCCGCCTGCGACGGACGCCCCTCGCCGAAGATGTTGAGCGGCACGCAGTTCGGGTCGGCGACCGGCGTGCTGGCCGCGCCCGTGGCATTGGGCACGATCAGGCCGGCGACTGGGGTCGGCGAGCAGACCAGGTTGCCGCTGGCATCGCGCACCACGTGCAGGGCGTTGACGAAATTCTGCTGGTTCAGGACCGTCGCGAGGAAGGTCGACTCGTTGCGGCCCCAGTTGGCCGACACTTCCCAGTTGAAGTTGCGGTCGAAAGCATCGAACGAGCCGGCCAGTCCGACCACGCCGCGGTAAACGTCGGTCTCGCCACGGCCGTTGTTGTTCACCAGGTCCCGCGATGCGCGCGACAGTCGGAAGCTGGTCTGCCCCAGGCCAGTGAGGATCCCGCGCGCCTGCTCGGGCAATTGCGCGTACGAAACCGGGAACGTGATCACGCCCGACAAACCGCCGAACAGGTTGACGTTGTAGATCGACTGGTCGATCAGTTCCAGCGCCTCGCTGTTGTAGTAGGAGGCCTCGTAGAAGCCCTCGATGGCGTCGGTGAAGTAGTAGCGGCCGCTGCTGAACAGCGTCTTGCGCTCGAGGTCGGACGTCAACTGGACCGTCTCGTTGAGGAAGAAGCCGTCGCCGCCGGACGCGTTCTGCGGGCCGAATGGGCGGCCGGGATCGTAGGGAACGAGGTTCCCGGAACGATCGAACTGGTAATAGGTCGTCCCGTTGGGTCCGAATCCACGCGGAAGACCACTGGGCAGATAGAACTGCTGCGCCGCCGGTGTTCCGGCCGGCGGGATCGGAAAGAGCAATCCACCGCCGGTCAGCGTGAACAGACGTGAGTTTCGAATCAGAACCGCGTTCGGAATTCCATCACCGTTGCCGGTGTTGAACGGCGTCGGAAACACACGGCCATCGTTCTGCGGCGTGCGGCCCGGCTGGAGCGCAGCTTGGCTCGCCAACGGGTTGGTCGAGAAGCCCAGCCCCTGACGGAAGCGCTCGCGCTCGGTGGCCAGCGCGCCTTCCTGCTTGTCGTAGGTCGCCGAGAAGGTCACGTTGCCGGCGCCGTCGTTGAAGTTCAGGCCGTACAGCGCGCCGATGTTGTAGCGCTCGGCATCGCCTTCCTCGGTGATGCTGTAGGTCGCCGTGGTGTCGAGGCCCTCGAAGTCGCGCTTGAGGATGACGTTGACCACGCCCGCGATCGCATCGGAGCCGTACGTGGGGGCGCCGCCGATGGCGACGTTCTCGATCCGGTCGACCAGCAGGCTGGGGACCACGTTGAGATCGACCTGCAGGCCGGGGCCGGCCGGGCCGAAGATGGTCGGCGCGTTCGACGACACGTAGCGGCGCCCGTTGACCAGGGTCAAGGTGCGGTTGGTGCCCAGGCCGAAGCGGTTGACGAAGTTGACCGCCACGCCGAAGCCGGACTGGCCGCCTTCCGGCGTCACGCCGACGCCGAAGCCGGGGATTTCGTTCAGGGCATCCGCGACGTTGGTCAGGCCGCGATCCTTGATGTACTCGTTGTCCACCACGATCGCCGGCTCGAGCGTGTCGAACCCGGCGCGCCGGATGCGCGAACCGGTGACCGTGATGGTCTCCAGCTCCTGGATCGATTCCTTCTTCGCCTCGTCGTCCTCGGCCGTGCTGCTCTGTGCGACGGCGACGACCGGCGTGAAGCCGTACAGGGCGACGGCGATGGCCGACGCCAACAGCGTGCGATGCGGTGAATTCATGGTGGATCCCCCGCGCCAGCAACCGATCCTGGTTGCCCCGTGGCGCCTGCGTTGGAAAACCCCGGCCGGACGGCCAGGCCTCGACCTCGTGATACGAACCCCCGGGTGAAAAGAACGTCTTCTTAACAATTGAACACGGAATGTAACCCGAGGACGCGCCGGCCCGCCAGCCGGTCGCAGCGTGGCTGGCGGGTCAGGCCAGTTCGTCCAGCAGCTCGGCGCGGAACCGGTGGTAGTCGACCTCGACGGCATGCCGCCGGCTGCGCTGGAAGCGGTAGTGCGGATGCGCCAGTTCGTGCGCGATCCGCGCCGGCAGGTCGGCCGGACGCCGCCAGCGGCCGCCGATCGCGCGGGCGGCGATGCGCGCCTGCAGGTCCGCCAGCGGCCAGATGCACCCCAGCGGCTGGAACAGGCCGATGAAGTACAGGTCGTCGACCTCGGCCGGGATCATCTTGCGATATAGCGGGATGGCGTGGTCGTCCACCCACGGCACCAGCGCCGGATCGAGGAACGGGAAGCGGATGTTGTAGCCGGTGGCGAACACCACGCAGTCCCATGCCTCGCGGCGGCCGTCGGCGAACACCACCTCGGGCCCGTCGAAGCGCGCCACGCCGGGACGCGGATGGATGCGCCCGTGGCGGATGAAGTACAGCAGTTCCGAATTGACCGTCGGATGCATCTCCAGCAGCCCGACCTCGGGCTCGGGCAGGCCGTAGTCGGCATAGCGGCCCTGCACCAGGCGCAGGCCGGCCGCCAGCAGGCGCTGCCGCAGCGGCGCTGGGATCCAGCGCAGCCCGGCATGGTTGTCGTCGGACGGCCGGCCGCGCAGGAACTTCGGCACGATGTGCTGCCCGCGACGCACCGACAGCCCCACCGAGGCCGCCACGCGCGAGCACTCGACCGCGACGTCGCAGGCGGAGTTGCCGGCGCCGACCACCAGCACGCGCCGGCCGCGGAACGGCTCGGCGCGCTTGAAGGCGTGCGAGTGCAGGACCTCGCCGTCGAACGTGCCCGGCACCTGCGGCAGGAACGGGTCCCAGTGGTGGCCATTGGCCACCAGCAGCGCGTCGACGTGTTCGATGGCGGCGCCAGCGGGACCGGCGATGGCGAGGTCCCAGCCGCCGCCGGGCGTGCGCACGGCGCGCTCGACGCGGGTCCGCAGCCGCACGTGCGGCAGCAGGTCGAAATGCGCGGCATAGGCCTCGAAGTAGGCCAGCAGCTGCGCATGCGAGGGATAGTCCGGATAGTCCCCAGGCATCGGGAAGTCCTCGAACGAGGACCAGCGCTTGCTCGAGATGATGTGGGTGGTCTCGTAGACGCTCGAATGCGAGGCCTCGGGGCGGAACACCCAGTTGCCGCCGACGCGGTCGGACTGCTCGAAGGCCTGCGCCTCGTGGCCCTCGGCGCGCAGCGCCTTCAGCGCCGCCAGCCCGCTCGGCCCCGCCCCCACCACCGCCACCCGCTTGCGCATGCGCAACCGCCCCCGCCCGGCCGGCTGGCACGATACCTGAATGTCGGATTGGCGCCCGCGCTTGACGCGGTGCACAATGCCCGATCGGCGTGAAGCGCCACCGTCCGGAGTCCGCCATGCTCTACCACCTGCACGAGTTCCAGCGCGCGATGCTCAGCCCGCTGGTCTACTGGTCGGAGGCCAGCGCGCGGATCCTGTCCGAACCGGGCTCCTGGCTCAGCCACATGCCCGGCGCCAACCGCCTCGCGGCCGGCTACGAACTGCTGTACCGGCTGGGCAAGGACTATGAAAAGCCCGAGTTCGGCATCCGCACCGTCACGGCGCACGGGCACGAGGTGCCGATCGTCGAACACAAGGTGCTGCAGAAGCCGTTCTGCAACCTGGTGCGCTTCAAGCGCTTCTCCGACGACCCGGCGACGATCGCCGACCTGAAGGACGACCCCGTGGTGCTGGTGGTCGCGCCGCTGTCGGGCCACCACTCGACCCTGCTGCGCGACACCGTGCGCACCCTGCTCGCCCACCACAAGGTCTACATCACCGACTGGATCGATGCCCGCATGGTGCCGGCCGCCGACGGCACCTTCCATCTCGACGACTACATCGACTACATCCGCGAGTTCATCCGCCACATCGGCGCCGAACGGCTGCACGTGATCTCGGTCTGCCAGCCCACGGTGCCGGTGCTGGCCGCGGTCTCGCTGATGGCGGCGGCCGGCGAAAAGACCCCGCTGACGATGACCATGATGGGCGGCCCGATCGACACCCGCCGCAGCCCGACCCAGGTCAACGACCTCGCCACCACCAAGTCGCTGGCCTGGTTCGAGGGCAACGTCATCCACTTCGTGCCCAACAACTATCCCGGTCGCGGGCGCCGCGTGTACCCCGGCTTCCTGCAGCACGCCGGGTTCATCGCGATGAACCCGCAGCGCCACTTCATGTCGCACTGGGACTTCTACGAGGACCTGGTCAAGGGCGACCTCGAGGACGCCGACTCGCACCGCCGCTTCTACGACGAATACAACGCGGTGCTCGACATGCCCGCCGAGTACTACCTCGACACGATCCGCGTGGTGTTCAAGGAGCACGCCCTGCCCAACGGCACCTGGAAGGTGCGCGGCAAGCGCGTGGCGCCGGAGGCGATCCGCGACACCGCGCTGCTGACCATCGAGGGCGAACTGGACGACATCTCCGGGCTCGGCCAGACCCAGGCCGCGCTGGACCTGTGCAGCGGCGTGCCGGCGAAACGCAAGCGCCACCTGCTGGCCGAGGGCGCGGGCCACTACGGCATCTTCAGCGGCCGGCGCTGGCGCGAGTCGATCTATCCCGAGGTGAAGGCGTTCATCCGCGCCCACGCCGGGCGCTGACGCTCAACCGCCGGTCGGTTTGCCGGCCTCGCCGCGCAGGCGCTCGCGGGGCTGCCATTCGACGAAGCCGATCACGTCCCAGGCATTGACCACGTCGAACACCTCGGCCATCGGCAGCCCGGTCGCAGCAGCGACTTCGTGCAGGCGGGCCGGACGCAGCATCGCGGCCGAGATGCGATAGGCGCGCGGATAGTCGTGCGCGATCTTGAACCACTGCCGCAGCCGGTACACGCCGCCGGGGTCGAGGTGCCGCGCGAGACTGCCCGTGCCCTTGAGCAGGGCGTCCAGCCAGCGCAGGCGGTCGTAGGGCTGCGGGTCGGACTCGCCGCGCACCAGCGCGAGGTCGGC
This sequence comes from Lysobacteraceae bacterium, assembly GCA_021299185.1. GTDB lineage: Bacteria > Pseudomonadota > Gammaproteobacteria > Xanthomonadales > Ahniellaceae > UBA4656. Next base: position 7,696 of record JAJTHZ010000061.1, read on the forward strand.
GCCGGTCAGCGGCACCCAGTAGGAGCGCTTCATCTGCAGTCGGCAGTACGGCTCCAGCGCGGACAGCCCGACCGCCGCGTGGTAGGCGCGTTCCTTGGGGTCGAGCACCAGGGCCGGCAGGTCGGGCGGCGCGATGCGGGCGGGGCCGCCCAGCATGCCGTCGGCGAGGAACTCGACTAGGGTGTGCCAGGTGTCGTCCTTCGGCGCGATGCGGCGCATCGCGGGATCGATGTTGGGCGCGCCGCCGCCGCTGCGGATGTCAGCCCGCGTCATGCGCAGTTCCGAGCGCAGCGTGCCCTCGCCGGTCCACTCGACCGCCGTCTTCATGTCCAGCGGGTCGGGCATCAGCACGCTGGGCTTGTCGGACAGCGGATCGCGGCGGAACAGGGCCTCGGCCTCGTCGAGCCCCGGCGGCGGCGGCGGCGCCGGCGCATCGAGGTCGAGGTGGGCGAACTGCGCCTGCCAGGAGTCGTCGTCCGTGGCGCCGTCGCCGAGGTCGAACACGTCGCCGCCCTGCACCATCGGCGCGGCGGTGGACTCGGCGGCCAGCGAGGCGGCGTCGAGCACGCGCTGGAAGTCCTCGGCGCGCAGCGGCCGCGGCAGCACGAAATCGCCGGCGACCGCACCGGGGGTGGAGGTGACGACCACGCAGCGCACGCCGGATTCCAGCGCGCGCGTGCGCGCCATCTCGCCGGCGACCACATCGGGGTCGACGACCAGCAGGTCCGCGCTGTCCTCGGCCCCCCAGCGCCAGGCCGAACGCAGCCGCGGCGCCAGCGAGCGCAGCAGCAGGCGCAGGTGCGCGCGCTCCTCGTCGCTGCCGCCGATGTATTCGATGCTGCGTTCGCGCGGCGCGTCCACGGCTCCCCTGAGGCTCCCGCTGATGACCCGTCATCGTGCCCTGCCCGCCACGCCCTGCATAGGCCCGGGGCGTAAACGAGCGTTCCAGCGTGACCGACGGGCGCTCAGCCGCCCAGGATGCCGATGCCGCGCAGCCCGCCGATCGCCTTGGCGAGCAGGCCACCCGCGGCCGGCGGGGCCGCCCCTGCCTGCAGGCGCTGGCGGGGTTGGCAGGTGACCAGGCCCACGGCGTCGAGCGCCGCCACCAGGTCGAAAACCGCGCCCATCGGGGCGCCGGTGGCCGCCGCCAGTTCGTGCAGCCGCGCGGGCTGCGCCAGCGCACGCACGATGCGCTGCTGCAGCGGGAAGTCGGGCGCGACCTCGAACGGTGCCGCGAGGCAGAAATGGCCGCCCGGATCGAGGCGTCGCGGCAGGCTGCCGTTGGCGGCCTTCAGCGCGGCGAGCCAGCGCAGGTGGAGGTAATCGCGGGCCGGCGCCTGTTCGCGCAGGCCGCGCAGTTGAGCGCCGGTGAGCGGCTGCCATTCACACGTCGCGATCTCGCCGCCGAGCCACGGCAGCAGGGCGGCCAGCGGTGCGGCGGCATGGAAGGCCTGCTCCTTCGGGTCGAGCACCAGCCACGGCAGGCCCTCGCGCTCGATCCGGCTCGGACCGCCCAGCAGGTCCGGGCCGAGGAAGTCGAGCAGGCGCAGGCTCACTGCGCGCGCGCCGGCGGCGGGCGTCGCCGGTCGGCGCGGTGTTTCGCCCGGCTCGACCGGCCGGCCGGCACGATGCAGGCTGCGCAGCGTGGGGCTTTCGCCGGCCGCGAGGCCGGCCGATTCCAGTTCGGCCAGCCGCGGCAGCCGCGGCGTCGGCACGGGATCGATGCTTCGCCGGTACAGGGCTTCCGCGTCGTCCGTGGTCGGCCCGCGCGGATCGGCCGCGACCTGCGGCGGGCGTGGCAGCGCGAGGTCGTCGCCCCACGGCGCCAGCGCGAGTCCCTCGTCCGGCAGCCGTGGCGCGACATCGCCGGCGATGCACTCGGCGGCGATGGCGTCCAGCACCTGCTGCAGCCGCTCCGGCCGGAACGGTCGCGCCAGCGCACGCTCGTTGGCCGTGCGGGGGACCGCACCGACCAGCACGCAGCGCAGGCCCGATTCGGCGGCGCGCGCGCGCGCCATCTGGCCGGCCAGGATCGAGGGATCGACGAACAGCGCATCGGCGCGCTGTTCCTCGCCCCAGCGCCAGCGCACCGACAAGCCGTCCCCGAGCCGGCGCATCAGCAGCCGGAGATGGGCCCGGTCCTCGTCGCTGGGACCGATGTATTCGATGGTCAGCTCGCGGCTCATCGGTGGCCGGGGGGCCGGTGCGGGCGCGATCCGCCCACCGGGCGCGAGGCAAGACCCATGCCGGCGGGGGTCCTCGCCGTCATCATCGACCGCTATGCTCGACGCATGAACGCCGACCTGCACCGCCTGCTGCCCGCCGACGCCGACGAACGCCAGGCGCTGGTCGACGAGGCGCACGCGCGGCCGCCGGTGCCGGTCGGCATCCCGTCGGTGCTGACCTGCATCGTGGCCCTGCAGGACAGCGCCGGCGCCGCCGAGCGCGCCCACCTCGCGCGGCTGGAGGAGGCCGGCGTGGTGGCGGAGGAACCGGGCTTCCTGCGCGCCTCGCTGGGCGCGGCGACCCTGCAGTGGGAGCGCCACACCGAGTTCTCGCGCTACTCGATCGTGCAGCCGGTGCGCCAGTCGGCCCTGCTCGGTGCCGACCGCCCGTCGCTGGGCGCCGCGGTGCCGCTGCCGCCGGACTGGGTGCGCGCGATCCCCGGCCGCACGGTGGTGGCGCTGCAGTTGTGCCTGCTGGCCAGCGAGGGCCAGAACGACGCCACCGCGGTGGCGCTGGCGCGCGCCTTCCTCGGCAGCCAGCGCATCGCCGCCTCGCGCCTGGCCGGCGGCAGCGCGCGCCTGTTCGCCGACTTCCGCGTGCGCCCCGACGGCTTCATGCGCGCCCTGGTGCTGTGCGAGGCGATGGACGAGGACGCGGCGGGGCGGCTCGCGGCGCAGATTGCGGAACTGGAGATCTACCGCGTGATGGCGCTGCGCGCCTTCCAGCCGGCGCGCACGCTGTCGGCGGCGCTGGCGCGCAACGAGTCGGGCCTGGCCGCGATCTCGCGCGCGATCCAGGACGGCGCCAACGAGGACATGGCCCTGCTCGACGACCTGATGCGGGTCGCCACCGAGGTCGAGACCCTGATCGCCCAGCACACCGTGCGCTTCGCCGCCAGCAACGCCTACCACGGCATCGTGCGCCAGCGCATGGCCGAACTCGAGGAGACGCCGATCGAGGGCTGCGTGCCCGCGTTCGTGTTCCTGCGCCGCCGCCTGGTGCCGGCGATGGCGACCGTGGAGGCCGCCGCGCTGCGCCTGGCCGGCCTGTCGGAGCGCACCTCGCGCAGCAGCGCCCTGCTGCGCACGCGGGTCGACATCCGCAACGAGGCGCAGAGCCAGGACCTGCTGCGCTCGCTGACCCGCGGGCAACGCCTGCAGGTGCGCCTGCAGACCACGGTCGAAGGCCTGTCGGTGGCGGCCATCTCGTACTACGTGGTGGGCCTGATCGGGTTCGGCGCGAAATCGCTGTCGGTCGGCGGCGTGCTGCCGGTGTCCCCGGAGATCGCGATGGGCGCGTCGATCCCGGTGGTGCTGCTCGCCGTGTGGTGGGTGGTCAAGCGCGCGCGCCGCCTGTTGCATGAGGAGGCGGGGGTGGATTGAGCGGGGGAAAGGGTATAGGGCCCAGGGTACAGGGCCCAGGGCCCAGCAGTGACCGCTGCTTCTCGAGCGTCCGTGCCCGCGTCCTGCGCGAGGCCATGGGCGACGGCAACCCACTGCGCCCGCCACAACGCTGGGGCCGCGCACCCGACCCAGATCACTGCACCGACCGTCGCTTTTCTGGGCCCTGGGCCCTATACCCTGAGCCCTATACCCTGGGCCCTCAGCCCTTACTGCACCAGAAACCGCTCGCAAAAAGCCAAAACCGCCCGCTGCATCGCATCCCGGTTGGCCTTCTTTCGAAACCCGTGGCCTTCGTCGCGCGCCAGCAGGTACCAGGCCTCGCGGTCGTTGGCGCGCACCGCGGCGAGGATCTGCTCGGCTTCGCTGGCCGGTACGCGCGGGTCGTTGGCGCCGTGGATCACGAACAGCGGCGCGCGGATCTTGGCTGCGTTGGTCAGCGGCGCGGTGCGGTCCATGAAGGCGCGCAGCTTCGGGTCGCGCTCGTCGCCGTATTCCACGCGGCGCAGGTCCACGCGGTAGGCGCTGGTGTTCTCGAGGAAGGTGCGGAAGTGGCTGATGCCGACGATCGACACGCCGCCGGCCAGCCGGTCGCCGTACTCGACCAGCGAGGCCAGCACCATGTAGCCCCCGTAGGAGCCGCCGTAGACCACCACGCGGCGCGCATCGAAACGCGGGTCCGCGTCGATCCAGTCCAGCAGCGCGCCGATGTCGCGCACCGAATCGAGCCGCTTGAGGCCGTTGTCGGCATCGAGCCAGCGCCGGCCGTAGCCCGCCGAGCCGCGCACGTTGGGCAGCACCACCGCGACCCCGAGCTCCTTCGCCAGGAACTGCGCCCAGGCGTCGAAGCCCGGGCGCTCCTGCGCCTCGGGGCCACCATGGATGTCGATCACCACCGGATGCGGGCCCTCGCCCTGCGGACGATAGACCCAGGCCGGAACCTCGCGCGGCTTGCCGTCGACGCGGTCGAACGAGCGATAGCGCACGAGTTCAGCCGGCACCCAGGCTTCCGGATCGAGCCCTCCCGACTCGCTGGCTGTCCAGCGCACGACCTGGTTGCCTGCGATGTCGATCGAGAACGCATCGCCCGGCAACTGCGGCGAGGACACCGAGTAGCCCAGCTGCGCGCCGTCGCGCGAGAACGCGAGCGCGGCGAACACGCCGATGCCGGCCTCGTGTTCGCCGATCAGCCGCCCCGACGGATGCTCCATCACGCGGATCACGCCGCTGCCGTCCTCGTTGTACAGGCCGGCGACCATGCGCCCGTCGGGCGAGCGCACCAGTTCCTCCACGTCCCACGGCCGCTGCACGCCCCAGGGCTTCGCCTTGCCGCCGCCGAGCGGCAGCCGCGAGAGGGTCGCGAACTCGCCGCCGCGGCTGGACGCGTAGAGCACCGCGCGGCCGTCGTCGACGTACAGCGCCGGATAGGCGTTGTTGTAGGTGCCCACGCCGCCCACGTCGGCCACCTTGCGCAGGCTGCCATCGGCGAACGTGAGTTCGTGCAGTTCGACCTCGTTGATCGACACCGTGCGCACGACCAGCAGCCGGCTGCCGTCCGGCGCAAAGTCGACCGGCGCCCAACTGCCCGCGCGCGTGGTCACCACGCGTGCGCCGCCGGCCTCGTCCCACACCCAAACGTCGGCATCGCGGCCGTTGCGCGCGGTCGAGGCGTAGGCGAGCTGGCCACCGTCGTGGCGCCACAGCGGCAGGGTGTTGCGCGCGCGACCTTCGGTGATCGGCCGCGTGCGACCGGACGCGAGCTCCAGCAGGAACAGCTGGAACATCTCGTCGCCGCCGGTGTCCTTGGCGTACACCAGGCGCGCAGCGCCGGCGGGCGCGATCGCCACCGCGGCGATCGGCTCCGGATGGAAGGTCAGTTGACGGCGGTCGGCCCCGGGGGCACCGACCGCGTGGATCTGCTCGGTCTCGCCGAAACGGGTGAGGATGGCGATGCCGCCACCCGGCAGCCAGCCGGCGAACTTGGCGTTGCGGATGTTGCCGTAGGGCGCATGCGCGGCCGCGCGCGCCGGGCTGGGCTCGGCGACGTCCTCGAACAGCAGGGCGCCACGTTCGGCGCGCACGACCTCGCGCGCGGCAGCGGGAACGGCGACACACAGCAGCGCCCCGCACAGGACGGCCGATGGGACGATGGCACGCAGGGCGATCATCGTGGTCAGTCCGCGCGCGCGACGCGACCGCGCGCCAGCACGAAGCGCACCTGCTGCAGCGCGGCCACGTCGGCCAGCGGATCGCCCTCGACCGCGATGACGTCGGCCGACTTGCCGGGCGCCAGCGTGCCGATCTCGTCGCCGAGGCCCAGCAGATCGGCGGCCTCGACCGTGGCC
>JAJTHZ010000269.1 GCA_021299185.1 Lysobacteraceae bacterium
GCCCGGCATCGCCGCCGCCGCGTGCCGCGGTGGTGCCCGCGCCCGCGCCGGTGCCGGTGCCGGTGCCGGTGCCGCGGCCCGTCGATCCCGAACCGGCGCGGGCCCCGACGCCTGCCGCTGCTGCGGCGTCGCCCGTGCGGCCCGCGCTGTCGCCTGAGATCGCGCGCCTGTTCGCGCCGCCGCCGGCGGTGGTCGAGAGTGGCGCGCTGCCGCCGGTGCGCTGGCTGTGCTTCCTGCTCTCCGGCCAGGCCTATGCGGTCGAGGTGCAGAAGGTGCAGGAAGTGGTGCGCGTGCCCGACATCGCGCCGGTCGCCGGTGCCGGTGGCGACACCATCGGCGTGATGAACCTGCGCGGCCAGATCGTGCAGGTGATCAGCCTGCGCCAGCGGCTCGGCTTCGGTGCCGCTGCCCCGAGCGCGGAACAGCGCGTGGTGGTGCTGGAAGAAGACGGCTTGATCCTCGGCCTGCTGGTCGACGCGGTGGCGGAAGTCTTCGCCGCCGCCGCGGATGCCATGAACGAATCCGGTCTCGTGCACGGTGCGCTGCCGGCGGACTGGTTCCGCGGCCTGCTGCGTCGCGGGCATGACCTGGTTGTGGCGCTGGATGCTTCACGCCTGCTCGCGCACTGACGCCGCGGCGGAACGCCGACGCGCGCCACCGGTGCGGATGCCGGCGTGCCGTCGCCGCACGGCGCCACGGCCGGGCGAAGCCCCTCCGCGGCGATGGCACGCCGATTGCCTGCAACGTCCGCGGCGCGCGCCATCGCGCGTCGCCCCCCGACCCGGAGCCCCTGCATGAGCGCGATCGTCCTCGAACCCGACCTCGGCATCGAAGCCGCCCCCCGACTGCATGCGCAGCTCGCGCCGGCGCTGTCGGTGAAGAAACAGGTCGCCCTCGACGCGGCCGCGGTGTCGCGGCTGCACGGCGCCTCGATGCAGGTGCTGGTCGCCTTCGTGCGTGCGCGCGGCGCCGCCGGTCGTAAGACCCGCATCGACGATCCCTCCCCGGCGCTGCGCGATGCAGCGCGTGCGTTGGGGCTCGCCTCCACCCTCGGTTTCGACTCGTAAGGAGCACTCGCCATGGCCACCCGGATTCTCGCCGTCGACGATTCGGCCTCGATGCGCCAGATGGTCGCCTTCACCCTGAAGTCGGCCGGCTACGACGTGGTCGAGGCCGAGGACGGCGCGATCGCCCTCGGCAAGGCCAAGGGCGAGCGCTTCAACGCGGTGATCGCCGACGTGAACATGCCGAACATGGACGGCATCTCGCTGATCCGCGAGTTGCGCCAGTTGCCCGACTACAAGTTCACCCCGCTGCTGATGCTCACCACCGAAGCGGGGCCGGAGAAGAAGCAGGAAGGCAAGGCGGCCGGCGCCACCGGCTGGCTGGTCAAGCCGTTCGATCCCGAGCAACTCATCAATACACTGAAGAAGGTGCTGGCGTAGCGGGGTGGTGGGCCGGGCCTTCGGATCGAGCCCAGGGCCCAGGGCCCAGGGTGCAGGGCCCAGAACCACCACTTCAGCGCACGCCTGCTTTTTCCTGGGCCCTGGGCCCTGTGCCCTGGGCCCTCGGCCGCACAGGACAATCCGACGCAGACCCCCGCCATGGCCATCGACCTCTCCCGCTTCGTCGCCACCTTCTTCGAGGAAAGCCGCGAAGGCCTCGACACCATGGAGTCGGGCCTGTTGCGCCTCGACCAGGGCGAGCACGACGTCGAGCTCATCAACGCGATCTTCCGCGCCGCGCACTCCATGAAGGGTGGCGCGGGATCGTTCGGGTTCACCGCGATCACCGAACTCACCCATTTGCTCGAGACCCTGCTCGACCAGATGCGTTCCGGCAAGCGCGCGATCACGCGCGATGCCGTCGACGCCCTGCTGGCGTCGGTGGACGTGCTCCGCCATCTGTTGGGCGCCGCGCAGTCCGGCGATGCGGTCGATGCCACGCGCCTCGCGGAGATCTGCGGGCGGCTGAAGTCGATCCTCGACGGCACCGGTGGCGCGGCCGCGCCCGCGGCCGCCGCCGCGATCGAACCGCCGGCGACGCCGGCCGGCTGGCACGTGCGCTTCACCCCGCACCCGCATCTGTTCATGACCGGCAATGATCCCCTGCGCATCCTGTCGGAACTGTTCGCGCTCGGCCCGTGCAGCGTCGATTGCGACCTCTCGGGCCTGCCGGAGTTCGGCGCGCTGGACCCGACCCAGGCGCACCTCGGCTGGACGGTCGAACTGCGCGCGGGCGTCGCGCGTGCCGTGGTCGAGGACCTGTTCTCCTGGGTCGAAGGCGATTGCACGCTGGCGATCGAACCGCTGGTGGCGCCGGCGCCGGCTGCGCAGCCGGCGGTCGCCGTCGCGAACCCCGCGGCGGTCGCCGATGCGCCGGCCGCACCGAGCAACGTGGTGCCGCTGCGCGAGGAAAAGGCGCCGGCCGCCGCGGCCGCCGCGCCCGAGTCGTCGATCCGCGTCGCGGTGTCCAAGGTCGACGCGCTGATCAACCTGGTCGGCGAACTGGTGATCACGCAGGCCATGCTCAAGCAGCAGTCGGCCATGCTCGACCCGGTGCTCAACGAGAAACTGCTCAACGGCCTCAACCAGCTCGACCGCAACACGCGCGACCTGCAGGAAGCGGTGATGGGCGTGCGGATGATGCCGGTGGACTTCGTGTTCAGCCGCTTCCCGCGCATGGTGCGCGACCTGGCCGGCAAGCTGGGCAAGCAGGTGCGGCTGAAGACCACGGGCGAGGGCACCGAACTGGACAAGGGCGTGATCGAGAAGATCTCCGACCCGCTGGTGCACCTGATCCGCAACGCGGTCGACCACGGCCTCGAAATGCCCGACGACCGCACGGCCTCCGGCAAGGAGGAGTGCGGCACGATCACCCTCAGCGCCTCGCACCAGGGCGGGCACATCGTGATCGAGGTCGGCGACGACGGTCGCGGCCTGGATCGCGACCGCATCCTCGCCAAGGCGCGCGAGCGCGGCATGCCGATGCCGGACAATCCCAGTGATTCCGACGTGTTCCAGTTCATCTTCCTGCCCGGCCTGTCGACCGCCAAGGAGGTCACCGACGTCTCCGGCCGCGGCGTGGGCATGGACGTGGTGAAGAAGAACATCGTCGCGCTCGGCGGCTCGATCGACATCGCGAGCAAGCGCGGGGAAGGCACGCGGATCACGATCCGCCTGCCGCTGACCCTGGCCATCCTCGACGGCATGTCGGTGGCGGTGGGCGAGGAGGTGTTCATCGTCCCGCTCGGCGTCGTCGTCGAGTCGCTGCAGATCAAGGACGGCGACATCCGCACCGTCAACGGCAGCGGCCGCCTGCTCAAGGTGCGCAGCGAGTACCTGCCCCTGATGTCGCTCGGCGACGCGTTCGGCGTCAAGCGCACGCAGCGCGACGACACGCTGCCGATTGCGGTGATCGTCGAGGGCGATGGTCGCCGCGTCGCCCTCGAGGTCGACGAGCTGGTCGGCCAGCAGCAGGTCGTGGTCAAGAGCCTCGAGAGCAACTACCGCCGGATCCAGGGGGTTTCCGGCGCCACCATCCTCGGCGACGGCCGCGTCGCCCTCATCATCGATGTCGGCGGATTGACCCGCGGACTCGCCGAAGCCGCCTGACAGGAGCCCAGCCATGCACGTCCAGACCACTCCCGCCGCGGGCAGCGCGGCCGCGATCCTCGCCGCGACCGACGCCCGTGAGTTCCTGACCTTCACCCTCGGCAGCGAGGAGTACGGCGTCGACATCCTCAAGGTGCAGGAGATCCGCGGCTACGACACCGTGACCCGCCTGCCCGACGCACCGCACTACATCAAAGGCGTGATCAACCTGCGCGGCACCATCGTGCCGGTGATCGACCTGCGCCTGAAGTTCAACCTCGGCGAGGCGGCGTACGACGCCTCCACGGTCATGATCGTGCTCAACGTCGACAAGCGCGTGGTCAGCGTGGTGGTCGACTCGGTGTCCGACGTGACCGCGCTCAAGGGCGACCAGTTGCGGCCGGCGCCGGAATTCGGCAGCGCGATGGACACCCGTTTCATCACCGGCATCGGCGCGGTCGAGGAGCGCATGCTGATCCTGCTCGACATCGAGAAACTGATGACCAGCGCCGAGATGGGCCTGGTCGCCGCGCAAGCCGCGCAATGACGCATGGCGGTCGGCGCCCGGCATGAACGCCCGCCCGACCGCCGCAGCGAACGACCCCGGCGCGCCGCTCGGCGTCGCCCTGCTGGTCGCCTGGCTGGCGCTGGTCGCCAGCGGGTTCTGGTGGCTCATCGCAGTGCCGATGCGGGAGGCGGCCGCGTCCGCGCTGGACCCGCACCAGGCGATGGTCGTCGAGCGCTGGGCCATCGAGGCGGCTGGCGCCGCCACCGGCGTGCCGCGCGTACTGCACGACGATGCTGCCTGTCCCTGCGGGCAGGGCGAGCGCGCGGCGGTACTGGGCCGTCTCCGTGCCTCCCGCGCGACCATCGCGCCGCTGCCTGACGACGTGCCGCGGCTGCCGCTGCGGCCTGAACTCGTCGTGCTCGATGCCGATGGCCGCCTGCGTTACGCCGGCCCCGCGGCGCCCACCGCGTTCTGCACCGGCCCGCGGCACGCGGCCGAGATCGCGCTCGCCCTGCCGTCGGATGCGCCGGCACTGGTCTTGCCTGTGGACTGCCGCTGCGACACGGGATGAGCCGCGGCAGGCCCACCGTGCTTCGGCCAAACCGCATCGATCGAGGTCCCCATGTCAGCAGAACACCGTTACATCGACCAGTTGCGCGCCCGCGCCGACCGCACGCTGCTCGGCGTCGTCGCGCTCGCCTTCGCCACCTGCATCGCGCTCGCCGGGTTGAACGCCACGTGGCCCGTGGTCCTGCTGATCGGCCTGCCGACCATGCTGGCCTGCGCCGCGCAGGTGGTGTTGCGTCCGGGCGCGCTCGCCACCCGCCTCACCATCGCCTGCGGGCTGATGGTGCTGTCGGGCCTGATGATCCACGAAGGCCGCGGCATGCTCGAACTGCACTTCTCGGTGTTCGTGCTGCTGGCGACCCTGCTGTACTTCCGCGACTGGAAGGTGATCGTCGCCGCCGCCGGCACCATCGCCGTGCACCACGTCGCCTTCGACTGGATGCAGCGCCAGGGTTATGGCGTGTGGGTGTTCGCGCAGGACACCGGGTTCCACATCGTGCTGATCCACGCCGCCTTCGTGGTGGTCGAGTCGGCGGTGCTGGTGTGGATGGCGGTCGGTTTGGCCGCCGAGTCGGAGGCGATCGGTGCCGATCCCAAGCGCATCGCCGACGCGGCGCGTCGGATGGCGCGTGGCGAGGCCTTCGATGCCGGCGTGCTGGGCGTGGTGTCGCCCGGCAGTGCCGGGCATGCGCTGCTCGGCGCCTCGCAGCAATTGGCGACCCTGGTCGACGGCATGAAGCAGGCCGCCGCCAGTGACGCGCAGGTGCGCGAGGCGCTGGATGCAACCCAGGCCAACGTCATGGTGATCGACGCTGCGCGCCGGATCGTGTTCGCCAATCGACGGATGCGCGAGTGGCTGGCCGCCAACGAGGCGCGCATCCGCAGCGACATGCCCTCGTTCGACGCCGCCGGCGTGGTCGGCGCCTCGATCGACATCTTCCATCGTCGCCCGGAGCACAGGCCGCGATGCTCGAGAAGCTGGACGCGCTGCACGTCGGCTATGTCGGGCTGGCCGGCATGAAGCTGAAACTCATCATCAATCCGGTGCGCGGCGCGAACGGCGAGCGCCTCGGCGCCGTGATGCAGTGGGTCGACGAGACCGCGCAGGTCGCGATCGAGTCGGAGATCGACACCGTGGTGCAGCGCATCGCGCGCGGCGACCTGTCGGTCCGCGTGCCGGAAGACGGCAAGAGCCGGTTCTTCCTGACCTTGTCGCAGGGCATCAACCGGCTGGTGGCGGCCAATGCCGCGGCCTTCGAGGAGGTCCGCGCGGTCATGGAGGCGCTGGCGCGCGGCGACCTCGCGCGGCGCATGCAGGGCGACTACGAAGGTGACCTGGCTGCGATCCAGCGCGCCGCGAACACGTCGATGGACCAGCTCGCGTCGGTGATCGCGGGCATCAAGGCGTCCGCGGGATCGATCGACACGGCGGCGAAGGAGATCGCGGCGGGCAACCAGGACCTGTCGCAGCGCACCGAGGAGCAGGCGGCGAGCCTGGAGGAAACGGCGGCCTCGATGGAGGAGCTGACCGCGACGGTCAAGCAGAACGCCGAGAACGCCAAGCAGGCCAACCAGTTGGCGGCGACCGCGGGCCAGGCCGCGCAGCGCGGTGGGTCGGTGGTGGCCGACGTGGTCTCGACCATGCAGTCGATCGCGGATTCGTCGCGGCGGATGGACGAGATCATCGGCGTGATCGACGGGATCGCGTTCCAGACCAACATCCTGGCGCTGAACGCGGCGGTGGAAGCCGCGCGCGCCGGCGAGCAGGGCCGCGGCTTCGCGGTGGTGGCTTCCGAGGTGCGTGCGCTGGCGCAGCGTTCGGCGGCGGCGGCGAAGGAGATCAAGGGTCTGATCCAGGACAGCGGCGAGAAGGTCGGCAGTGGCAACGCGCTGGTGGCCAAGGCCGGCGCGGCGATGGAAGAGATCACGGCCTCGGTGCGTCGAGTGACCGACATCATGGGCGAGATCACGGCGGCCTCGTCGGAGCAGTCGGCCGGCATCCAGCAGGTCAGCGAGACCGTGACCCAGATGGACCAGACCACGCAGCAGAACGCGGCGCTGGTGGAAGAAGCCTCGGCGGCGGCGCGTGCGCTGGAGTCGCAGGCGCGCGGACTGGTCGACGCCGTGGCGATCTTCCGCGTCGGATCGGCCACCGCAGCGGTGGTGTCGGCGACCCGGCCGCGGCTGGCCACGGTGGGCTGAGCGATCGGTCGTGCGGGCCACGGACGGCCCCGACACATCCGGCGGCGATCCCCGCGTTGGCCGTGTGGGCGGGTCCGGTTCGTCGCCGGACCCGCGATCGCCTACGGTGGAATCGCGGTGCCGCTTGCGCGAGCGACGCACGCAGACTCACATCGAACCACGATGCAGTGGCGACGATTCCCGCCCGCCGGGCCGTTGGCGTCCGGGCGGGCGTGGACTGCGCCATCGACGGAGAATCGACGCGAAGTCGATGTAGCGCCGAGCCGACGCCCGCTGGTATCGACCCGCTGCCCTCGAACGGTGCTTCGACGTGCAAAGCGCGTGAGCGGCAGGACACGGCTGTACGCCGTCGTCACGTTCTGCGCTTGGCACGGGACATGAATTGTCACCCGCCGGCAGCGCCGCACCGCGGCGCGCGAACCGCGGGAACGCAACATGGACGGCTTGAAGATTCGATCGATGAAGGGCCAGTTGGCGCTCGGTTTCGGCGTCATCGTCGCGATTCTCATCTACACCGTGGTGACCGGTGCGTGGCTCGGGAACCGCCAGGCCAACCAGACCGAGATCCTGATCGACGACACGATGCGACGGGTCACGCTGCTGGACGACATGCAGCTCGAGATCGCGCGGGTGAACATCGCCGCGCGCACCATGGCGCTGGTCGACGACCCGGCGGTCAAGCAGGCCGAACTGGAGAAGATCCGCGCCGCGCGGGCGGCCTATAACGAGAAGTGGCAGGCGCTGGTCGCCTTTCCGGCCGGGTCGGCGGAAGTCGAGGCGCGGCGCGCCGCACTGGTCGAGGCGCGCGATCGCGCGCGGCCCCTGCTGGATGCCTTCCTCACCGCGATCGAAGCTGGTGACCTCGCGGGTGCGCGTGCGCTGCTCGTGGAGCAGGTTATGCCGGCGCAGGAAAAGTGGCTGGGCTTGCTGGAAGAGAACGCCGACGCGCAGGCGCAGGCGGCCGCGGCCGCCGCCGAAGCGATGAAGCAGGAGGCACGCAGTGGCATCTGGCAGGCGATCGTCGAGGGCGTGCTGGCGGTGATCGCCTCCCTGCTCGCCGCGTTCCTGATCGCGCGCAGCCTGCTGCGTCGCCTCGGGATGGAACCGGTCGCCCTGGAGCAGGCCGCCTCGCGGATCGCCAGCAACGACTTCGACACCGCGGTGGCCGTGCGGCGCGGGGACTCGTCCAGCGTCGCCGCCACCATGGAGCGCATGCGCCGTGACCTGCAGGCGCGGATCTCGGCCGAGCGCCTGTCCGCGGCCGATAACGCGCGCATCCGGCGCGCGCTCGACTGCGCCCGCACCAACCTGATGCTGATCGACACCGATCGCCGCATCGTGTTCGCCAACGAGGCCATGCGGCGCTTCTTCACCCGTTTCGAGGGCGAAATCGTGCGCTTCGCGCCCGGCTATCGGGCCGACGCGCTGATCGGCAAGTCGATCGATGCCCTGCTGCCGCTGGGCGAGGACTTCATGCGCCGGCTCGGCGAGCTGCGTGAGCCGAACATCGAGGAGTTCCCGTTCGCCGGCCGCGTCGTGCTGCAGACCATGAGCCGGGTCGACGATGCCGAAGGCAACCGTGTGGGGACCGTGGTCGAATGGCGCGACCGCTACGTCGAGAAGCGGATCGAGAGCGAAGTCGGTGACCTGACCGGCGCCGCCGCGGCGGGCGACTTCAGCGGGCGACTCGCGCTGGATGACAAGGACGGCTTCTTCCGCCAGCTGTCGCAGGATCTCAACGGCCTGCTGACGGCCTGCGAAACCAGCCTCAGCGAGATCTCGGCCAGCCTCGGCGCGGTGGCCGAAGGCGACCTGACGCGTCGCGTCGAGGGGGAATACAGCGGTCTGCTCGGCCGGCTCAAGGACAGCACCAACGGCACGATCGATCGCCTGTCGTCGATCGTGGGGGGCATCAAGTCCTCGGCGGAGTCGATCGACACCGCGGCGAAGGAGATCGCGGCGGGCAACCAGGACCTGTCGCAGCGCACCGAGGAGCAGGCGGCGTCGCTTGAGGAAACCGCGGCCTCGATGGAAGAGCTGACCGCGACGGTCAAGCAGAACGCGGAGAAC
>JAJTHZ010000012.1 GCA_021299185.1 Lysobacteraceae bacterium
GAAGGCGCGCATCGCCGGCGCGGCGGCCGGCGCGGCCGGCGCGGCGCTGGCGCTGGTCGCGCTCGGCGGCGAGACGATCGCGCCGTGGGCGGAGCGCCACGCGCAGCAACTGCAGGCCAGCGCGCTGTCGGAGGACCTGATCGCGATCGGCCGCACCGGCGTGTGGGCGCGCGACGGCAGCACCCTGCTCAACGCCGCGCGCGGCGAGTCGCGCGGCGACAGCGTGGTGCTGTTCGAGGTCAAGGTCTACGAGTTCGACGCCGCGGGCCGCCTGCAGCGCATCTCCACCGCCGCGCGCGGCGAGCATGGCGAGGGCGGCTGGGTGCTGCGCGACGTCGTGCGGCAGACGCTCGGCGACGACGCCGTGGCCACCGAGCGCTTCGTCGACTATGCCTGGCCGTCGGTGCTCGACCCGCGCATGCTCACCCTGTCGGTGGTCAAGCCGCGCCACCTGGGGCTCGCCGACCTCGCCACCGGCATCGAGTACCTCGAGCGCAACGAACTCGAGGCGGGCGAATGGCACAGCGCGTTCTGGCGCCGCGCGTTCTATCCGCTCAACGTGCTGCTGCTGGTGCTGGCCGCCCTGCCCTTCGCCTTCGGCACGCTGCGCTCCGGCGGCCTCGGCAAGCGGCTGTTCATCGGCATCCTGTTCGCGATCGGCTGGAACCTGGCGCAGCGCGCGCTGGGCAACGTCGGCGCGGTATACGGCGTCGACCCGCGCCTGCTGCAGGCGCTGCCGGCGGCGGCGCTGGCGCTGGCGGCGGCGTGGTACTTCCGCCGCCACGCGTGAACGACGCGCCGCCTCAGCCGCCCTTGGCGCCTTCGAACGAATCCTCGGCCGTCGGATCGGCGTAGTCGATGCGCAGCGGACGACCCAGCAGGCGCTCCATCGGCAGCGGCCACAGGCCGAGCGGCGCCACCTCGCGGAAGGCCTCGTCCGGGCTCTTGCCGCGATAGCGCACCAGCCAGGCGGCGTACAGGTTGCCGGCGCGGTTGCCGCTCGCGCAGTGCAGCAGCAGCTTGCCGTCGGCCGCCTCCATCTCGCGCGCGAAAGCCTCCAGCACCGCCGGCGTGAAGCCCGCCGCGCCGCCGACCGGCGATTGCGCGTAGGACATGCCTGCCGCGGTCGCCACGGCGGCCTCGTCGAAGCCGACCGCGGCCATCTCCTCCGCCGTGCGCAGGTTGAACACGCGCGTCACGCCGGCCGCGCGCAGGGCATCGAAATCCGCCGCCGCCGGCTGGCCGCCGATCAGCACGTCGCCGCGGGCGAGCGAGCGCTCGACGAAACCGGGGACTGCCGCCGGGGCGGTCGGTGCCGGTGCCGGTGCACTGGCGACCGGCGCGGGCGTGCTGGCGCAGGCGGCGAGCAGCAGCGAGAGGGCGGCGGCAAGTGGCGCAAGGCGGGCCATGGGCGTGCTCCGGTGCGATCGGGAGCTCCCATGCTACGCCCGCCCGCGGTCAATCGCGCATCAAGGTCGATTTGCCGAACAGGCTCTCGACCAGGTCCACCGCCAGTTCGGCGGTGCGGTTCTTGTGGTCGAAGGCGGGATTCAGCTCGACGATGTCCAGCGAGGCGAGCCGTCCGGCGTCGGCGATCATCTCCATCACCAGCTGCGCCTCGCGGTAGTTCGGGCCGCCGGGCACCGTGGTGCCGACGCCGGGCGCGATCTCCGGGTCGAGGAAATCGACGTCGAACGACACGTGCAGGTGGGTGTCGGGCGTCATGCCGGACAGTGCCTCCTCCATCACGCGCTTGATGCCGATCTCGTCGATGTAGCGCATGTCGTAGATGTCGAGGCGCTGCTCGTGCACCAGCCGCTTCTCGCCCGGGTCGACCGAGCGGATCCCGATCTGCCGCACGTCGGCGGGATCCAGCGCGGGAAACCGCTCGCCGAGGTGGGTCAGTTCGCGCGGGCCGATGCCGCACAGGCAGGCCACCGGCATCCCGTGCAGGTTGCCCGACGGCGTGATCTCGCTGGTGTTGAAGTCGGCGTGCGCGTCCAGCCACAGCACGCGCAGCGGCTTGCGGTGCGCGCGGCAGTGGTCGGCCACGGCGGTGATCGAGCCCACGCCGAGCGAGTGGTCGCCGCCGAGCACCACCGGCAGCCGGCCGAGTTCGAGTTCGGCGCGCACGGCGCGCATCACCTCGCGGTTCCAGGCGACCACCTCGGGCAGGTGGCGGTAGCCCTCGGCCGGCGGCAGCCACGGGTTGACCGGACCGACGAGGTTGCCGCGGTCGGCCACGGCCAGCCCGCGCGCGAGCAGGGCGTGAGCGATGCCCGCCACGCGCAGGGCCTCGGGGCCCATCGAGGCGCCGCGGTGGCCGGCGCCGATGTCGGTCGGCGCGCCGATCAGGGACAGCGGAGGAAAGCGCATCGGTCGGTTCCGGGAAACGGTCGGGGCGGGAAGGAATGGTGCTGGCAGTCAGGATCGAACTGACGACCTTCCGCTTACAAGGCGGGTGCTCTACCAGCTGAGCTATGCCAGCATTTGCCGTGCATTGTCTTCGATGACGGCCTCGCCTGCATCCCTGCGGTCTGCCCGCCGGGCATCCTGCCCGGCCCTCGTCCGCCGCAGCCGATGCGCTTCAACGCATCGGCTCGCACGCGGCAGACTCGACCAGCTGAGCTATGCCAGCATTTGCCGTGCATTGTCTTCGATGACGGCCTCGCCTGCATCCCTGCGGTCCATCCACTCGCGCGCGGCCCCGGTGGGAGCCGCTTCCAGCGGCGATCGCGTGGCCGCGCGCACGCTCAGAACATCGCCACCGCGCCTTCACACCCGCCGCGCTGCGCGCCGGGCGGCGCGGCCGGCCGTGGCTAGAAGCACTGCGAATCGCGCTGTTCGATGTCCAGCAGGTCGGGCAGGCGCTGCCGCCAGTCGAAGGTGGAGTCGGCCGCGATCGCGAAGTCGAGCCAGTACACCGGCAGTTCCTCGACGCGCTCCGTGATCGCCGGCGCGAACCCGAGCGTGGCGATCTCGTTGCGGCGCCGCTCGGCGTTGTTGCGGTCGCGGAACAGGCCGAGCGAGATGGTGTTCTGCTGCGCGCCCGCGGTGACCACATAGAAGTCGCGCACGCCGCGGCCATTCAACTGCCGCGCGACGGCGAGCGCCTCCTCGCGCGTGGCGGGCGCGGCGAGGAACACCGACCAGCCGCGCGACTGCCGCACTCGCGACTCGCGGAACTGGATGCGGTTGACCGAGGGCGTGAGCACGTTCATCGCGCGCCGCAGGTCGCTCTGGGTGGGAAACGGGCCGATCGACACGCAGCGCTCGCTGGCGCCGCCGTCGACGGGCTCCGGCGCGGCGGCCAGTTCAGCGCTGCCCGGTTCCTCGCGCTCGGCCAGCAGCACGATCGGCGCCACGCCCGGCTCGGTCGGCGGCGCGGTCGCGGCCGGCGGCTTCGGCGCCACGAACAGCCAGGCGCCGAGCCCGATGTTGGCGGCGAGCAGCAGCAGGAAGATCAGGCGCGGGAGCATGGGCGGTCGGCAGCGGTCCGCGCGGCGCGCGGCGGGCGCAGTGTAGCGGCTGCGCGCTGGAGCCCGGTCTCGATCGGACCGGCCAGCCGGCTCAGGCCAGATCGGCCCAGCGCGCGAGGCCTTCCAGCACGAGGTCGGGCGCGAGGCTCGCGCGGTGGCGCAGCCGGCCCGCCAGTGCGGCGGCGTCGCCACCGTGCAGCCACAGGGCCGGCGCCGTGCCGAGCAGCGCCGCGGCCTCGTCGGCGAGCCGGTCGACCAGCGCGGCGGCGGCCAGCGCGCAGCCTGCATCCAGCCCCTCCTCGGTGCTGCGGCCGAACACCACCGGCGGACCTTCGCCGCGCGGCAGGACGCGCGCTGTGCTGGCCAGCACCGCCTCGCGCATGCGGCGTGCGCCCGGCGCGATCACGCCGCCGAGATGGCGCCCTTCGGCATCGATGGCGTCGATCGCGAGCGCCGTGCCGCAGCCGGCCACCAGGGCGGCGGTCGGCGCCCGCCCGCGCGCACCGACCAGCGCCAGGAAGCGGTCGACGCCCAGTCGCTGCGGATCGCTATAGGCGTTCACGACCCCGGCGCCCGCGGCAGGCGAGTGCACGCGAACCAGCGCGCAAGCGGGATGCACGCGGCGCAGCACCTGCTCGATGACCGCGACATGCGCGTCGGCGCCCACCGCCGCGAGCCAGGCGCGCGACGGCGCGGGACCGGCATGCACCGCAGCACCGAAGGCCTGCGCCCATCCTGGCTCGGCGTGCGCGAGGGCACCGCCCGGCCGCAGCGCGGCGCCGTCATGCCAGGCCCATTTGAGCCGCGTGTTGCCGAGGTCGAGCAGCAGGTTCATCGGTGCAGCGGGCCTCCGTCCCGGCCTGGTCGTCCCCGCGCGGCGCCGATGCCGGAACGCGCGCGGCGTCTACTGCGCATCGAGGTTTCAGCGACTCAGCCTGCCTCGGCCGCGCGGTGCACGCTGACCTCGGCGGCGGCGAGGCGATGCTCGCGCCCCTTTGGATCAGTCACGCGCAGGCGGCCATCGTCGCACAGGCCGGCCGCGGTCGCCGCCCAGGGCGCGGCGCCGTCGTGCACGGTCACGGCACGTCCGTGCAGCGCATCCAGCGCCGCGAAGGCGGTGCGGAACGGTGCCAGGCCGCCGGTCTCGAAGGTCGCCAGCGCGGGCAGCAACTGCGCCAGCAGCGCCGCGGCGACCGGGTTGCGCAGCGGCCCATCGCGGCCGCCGAGCACCTGCGCGAGGTCGGTCCACGGCTGGTCGATCGCCGCGGCCGCAGCCGCCGGCATGCGCACGTTGATCCCGATCCCGACCACCGCGTGGCAGGGCCCGGCCCATTCGCCCGCCGCGTCGACCAGGATCCCGCCAAGCTTGCGATCGTCGTGCACTAGGTCGTTGGGCCACTTCAGTCGCACGCCGTCGGCGCCGAGCGTCTGCAGCGCCTGCGCAACCGCCACGCCGGCCGCGATCGACAGCCCGGCCAGCGCCGACAGGCCGCCCTCGAAGCGCCACAGCACGGAGAGGTACAGATTGGCCGCAATCGGCGACTGCCAGGCCCGCCCGCGCCGACCGCGTCCGGCGGTCTGCCGTTCCGCCAGCCGCGCGCTGCCGGACCGCGCGCCAGCGGCTGCATCCCGCAGCAGGGCGCTGCTGGTGGAATCGACTTCGGCGTCGACCACCAGCGTGGCGAGCCGGCGCGCGGCGTCGGCCGGCAGCGCGGCGCGGATGGCGGCGGCATCCAGCAGGTCGAGCGGCGCTGCCAGCCGGTAGCCGCGTCCGGCCACGGCCTCGACCGCGAGACCGGCCGCGCGCAGCGCCTCGATCCGCTTCCACACCGCGGCGCGCGTGACGCCGAAGCGGGCGGCCAGCTCGCTGCCGGACGCGCCCTGCGGGTGCGCCAGCGCCGCCAGCAGGTCGTCGAGCCTCATGCGCCGCCGCGCGGCGCGAGACCCAGCCAGCGACCCAGGACGCGCACGCGCTCGAAGCGATGCTCGGTGCCGCGCAGCAGGCGCGCGAGGTTGCTGCGGTGGGTGAAGGCGACCAGCGCGGCGATCACCAGCGCGAAGCCGACCTGCAGCGGGCGATCCGGCGCGGCCGCGAGCCACCACGCGGCCGGCACCAGTGCGGCGCCCGCCGCCACCGTCGACGGGCCCACGTAGCCGGTCAGGGTCAGCAGCAGCAGCCAGGTGCCGAGCAGCGGCAGCAGGGCGGCCGGCAGGCAGACCGCCATCATGCCGACCACCACCGCCGCGCCCTTGCCGCCGCGGAAGCCGAAGAACACCGGCCAGATGTGGCCCAGCGCGCAGGCCAGCCCGCAGGCCAGGGCCTGCGCCAGCGGCGGCACGCCCGCCACCTCCGGCGGCCAGAAACCCAGGCCCGCGGCCAGCGCGCCCTTGCCGACGTCGATCAGCACCGTGCCCAGCGCGAACCATGCGCCCTGCGTGCGGAACGCATTGGTGCCACCGGCGTTGCCGCTGCCCTGGGTGCGGATGTCGACACCGCGGAAGCGCCCGAGCACCAGGCTGCCGGAGATCGATCCGAGCAGGTAGGCCGCGAGCAGCTTGGCGGCGAACAGCGCGAGGCTCATGCGCCGCGCGGGGGCAGCGGGACGGCCTCCTGCACGCCGACCACCAGCGAGCCGGGACCGGCGTGCGCACCGATGCCGCTGCCGGTCTCGATCAGCCAGTCGACCTCGACCTGCGGGATCCGCGCGCGCAGCGCGCGGCGAAGGGCCTCGCCGTCCTCGACGCAATCGCAGTGCGAGACCAGCACCCGCCACGGCTTCGACAGGTCGAGCCGGCGCGCCACCGCCGCGGCGAAGCGCTCCGGCAGCCGGTCGCGCCCGAACAGCGCACCGCCGATGCCGAGCCGGCCGTTCGGCTTGCTGCGGATCAGCGGGATCAGCCCCAGCCAGCGCTGCAGCGGCAGCGCGGCCTTCGGCGCACGTCCGCCGCGCACGCCGTACTTGAGGTCCTTGACCACCGCGAACAGATGCGTCTTCGGGACCATCGCCGCGATCCGCGCGCCGATCGCCGCCGCGTCGAGGCCGGCGGCCGCGGCCGCGGCCGCGTCCATCGCCAGCAGGCCCTGCGCGACGCCGCCATGGCGGGTGTCGACCACCCGCGCACGCGCCGCATCCACCCGTGCCGCGGCTGACTCGCCCGACTGCAGCGTGCCCGACAGCGCGCGCGAGAGCCCGACGTAGACCAGGTCGCGGTGGTGCGAGAGCAGGAACTCGAACAGGCGCCGGAAGTCGCCCGGCGGCGGCTGCGAGGTGCGCGGCGGCACCGGCGATTCGCGCAGTTCGCGGAAGAACTCGCGCGAGGACAGCGAGACCTTGTCCAGAAAGTCGCGCGAGCCGAACGACACCCGCACCGGCACCAGGTGGATCGCCAGCCGCTCCATCTCCTCGGCCGGCAGGTCGGCGCCGGAATCGGCCACGATCGCGACCCGCTCGCGCGCCTGCGCGGCGCTGTCGGCCTGGCGCACCATGTCGTCGGCCTTCTCGCTGGACACGCGGCCGAAGCGCGCGCAGGCCTCGAACAGCGCGCGCGGGTCGTCGACGTGCGCGTGCACCCGCACCTTCTCGCGGGTGCCGGCCAGCACCAGACTGGTCAGCGGCATGCCCAGCAGCGCGCCCTTCAGGGCGAGCCGGTCCACCGGATCGGCGCTGACCACGCACTCGGTGCAGTAACGATGCGTCTCGCCCGCCCCGTGCAGGGCGGGCGCATCGACCCCGGCCGCGGCCAGTTCGGCCGGCGGCGCGCCGCGCAGCACGCCCTTGCCGCTGCGCATGAAGTCCTCGATGCCCTCCAGCAGGTCGACGAAGCCGAGCGCCCCAGCGTCGACCACCCCGGCATCGCGCAGCACGGCCAGTTGCTGCGGGGTCTCGCGCAGCGCGACCCGCGCGCGCTCCAGCGCGGCGCTGAAGCCGGACCGGAAATCGCGCGTGCCGGCCTTCGCCTGGCGGCTCCATTCGGCGGAGAAGGCGTGGATCACGGACAGGATCGTGCCCTCGCGCGGCTCCGCCAGCGCCTCGCGCGCCAACTGCGAGCCGACCGCGGTGGCGGTGGCGAGGGTCTCGGGGGTCAGGCGGCGCGCCGAGGCCAAGTGCTCGCTCAGCCCCTGCAGGAACTGCGCGAGGATGGCGCCCGAGTTGCCACGCGCGCCGTCGATCGCCTCCGACGCGGCGCGCCGCAGCACCTCACCCGCGTGCGGCTGGCGACGCGGCTCGATCGCCGCCAGCACGGCGCCGAGCGTGAACGCCATGTTGGTGCCCGTGTCGCCGTCCGGCACCGGGAAGACATTGATCCGGTTGATCTCGTCCCGGCGCGCGATGACCCGCTGGATGCCGGCCATCAACGCCCGACGCAGGCCGTAGCCCGACAACCTTTGGGTGGTCGTTGCGCGTTCCAACACCGTTCCCCCTCCCGTCGCGGTGAACGCCGGTCGCCCAGTGTAATCTGCACCCCCGGCCGGGCTCCTGCTGCATCGCAGCGCGGGAACTCCGGGCCCCATCCGGGGTCCGAGACGGGTCGGTTGGCCGCTGGCGCACCCGCGCCGCGGCCCAGGGCGTCCCGAGTCAGGCCGGGATCCGACATCCATCCCCGCGCGCCGCCCGCGGCGCGCGGGGCCTTTATTCCGGGGAGAACCGACGTGCGCCGCTCCGCCCTGACCGCTGCCCTCGTGCTCATCCTTGCCGCCAGCCCGGCCCTGGCGCTCGACCTCGGGCGTTGGCTGCCCACGCTCGAAATGCCGTCCCTGCCCCGCAGCGAGGCCCCGGAGCCGGCCGTGGCGCCGCCGCCACCGGTCGCGGCACCGGCGGAGTCCGCCGGCGGCGTCGCAACGGCGTCCGCACCAGCGCCCAACACACCGGCGAACGTCCGACCGACACCCGGGAACGTCGAGCGCACCTCGTCCGCCGGGTCACCCGCGCCGCGCGAGTCGCGCCGCACGCGGCCCCGCGGCTGGCGCGGGCTGCTGCCGGGCTCGCTCCGCTAGCCGCGGCGAGTCCGGTGTTCGGCTGGTTCAGGCGGCAGGTCGCGCGCGAGCCCGCGGCGATCCCTGATCCCGCGTGGCGCGAGGTGGTCGACGCGCTGCGCCTGCTCGACGGCCGGACGCCCGATGAACTGGCGCGCCTGCGGACGCAGGCCGCGCGTTTCCTCGACCGACGCGCCTTCTCGACGACCCATGGGCTCGAACTGACCGACCGCATGCGCCTGCTGGTCGCCGCCCAGGCCTGCCTGCCGCTGGTGCACCTGCCGTTCGACGCGCTCGGCCACTGGCACGAGGTGATCCTCTACCCGGGCCAGTTCCGCGTGCGACGCAGCCACCACGACAGCGACACCGAGGTGGTCAGCGAGTGGGACGACGAACTCGCCGGCGAAGCCTGGTCGCAGGGCCCGGTGATCCTGTCGTGGGCCGACATCGAGGCCGACCTCGCGGCGCCGTTCGAGGGCTTCAACGTCGTGGTGCACGAGATCGCGCACAAGATCGACATGGCCGACGGCGAGTCCGACGGCATCCCGCCGTTCGCCGACGTCGCCGCGCGGCGGCGCTGGCGCAGCACCATGCAGCGCTGCTTCGACACGCTGTCCGAGGCCGTCGACCGCGGCGAGGAGACCGTGCTCGACCCCTACGCCGCCGAATCGCCCGACGAGTTCTTCGCGGTGTGCGCCGAGTACTACTTCAGCGCGCCGGACGTGCTCGCCGAGCACCATCCCGAGGTGCACGCCGAGTTCGCGCGCTACTTCGGCCCGGTGCCGATGCCGGTAGGGTGATCCGACCGTATGGTCACCCCTGCGGCACGTGCTCTATCCGAGCCGAATAGCGGATCGGCACGAGGACCCAACGCGGCTCCGACGTGCCTTGCGGACTACGGGCGGGCTCGAAGCGCCAGTCGCGCACATCCGAAATTGCTGCAGCCTCAAAACGCTGGCGTTCGTATGGCGAGAAGTCACCCGACTCGATGTGGGTCGAATCCACCTGCGCTTCGCTCGTCGTTCCATCAGCCGAGACGAGGACCCGGAGAACGATCGTGAGCGCACGACCGGGCTTCGCCAGTCCGACTGGAAACGAGGTTGGCGAGAATTCAAGCAGCGGCTCCGAACCGCCCGTCGGGGACGCGGTCGATGCATTACGCAGCGCGTCCAGCTCCGCAACCGTCGTCCAATCGGCAGCGACGCTGACGTGCATGGGGGGCTTGCCGGCCACCCGTAGGTCCTGGAACGTGACGGGCGCGCCGCCCACCACGAGGTCCTTCCCCCCCAGCGGGACCAGGTCGCCGCCGGGCGCTGGCGCGAGGCGGAGCACCACGGCGATCCGGTCACCGGCACCGCGCGCTTCGGCCTTGAGCTCAAAGCCGTTCGGGCCATCAAGGCTGACGGTTGCCGCCTCGCCTTCGCGGATCACCAAGGTCGGCTGCGCGATCACTGTGTCGTTTGCCGACACGGCGAACGCGAGACGGATGAGGCGCCGTTCCGCCTCATCAGCCTGCGCCGATGTGCCAGCGTCGACATCCCGTGGCGCGGCTGCGTGCGCCAGCGCGGAGATGGCGCCTCCCAACGCGAGCGCGAGCACCACGCGCCAGCGCCCTGAATGCCGGCGATGCGCCGGA
Organism: Lysobacteraceae bacterium; assembly: GCA_021299185.1. Taxonomy (GTDB): domain Bacteria; phylum Pseudomonadota; class Gammaproteobacteria; order Xanthomonadales; family Ahniellaceae; genus UBA4656. The sequence goes on from JAJTHZ010000012.1 coordinate 10,091, forward strand.
AGTGCGGCCACCCGGCTGACGAGGGGGTGCCGTCCCACCCATCCGCTGGCCAGCGGTGCAGATGCTGTTTCGGCCTGCTTGAGCATCGCCGCCGCATACGCGCGCCGATCCCGGTTGGGCCTGCATGACCTCCGCGTCACAGGCCTGGTCCTGGTCGTCGCGGAACACGCGAACCGCGAGCCAGGCAAACGGGTTGAACCACTGCGCGCACCAGACAAGCGTCGCGAGCAGGTTCCATGCATTGTCACGGCGACGCAGGTGCACGGCCTCGTGGGCGAGGATGAGCGCCTGCTCTTCCGCGGAGAATCTCGCCTCGAAATCGAGCGGGAGGACGACTCGCGGTCGCCGGAGTCCAATCACGGCGGGGCTGTCGCCCGCCGGCAGGCGTTGGCCGCGCCCATCCGTCATGCGCACGACCCGCGCGCCAAAGCGCCGCTGCCGCTGGAACAGCACCAGCCCCAGCGCCAGCGCGCCCACGGACCAAAAGGCAAACAGGGTCGGCAACCAGGGGGCGGCGGCTTCCACGCCGACGAGCCACACGGCGCCGGCCGCAGTTGGCGCGGGAGCTGCCAGCGGCAGCGGCGCAGCCGCCGGCGCGACGACGGCCGGGATCGCGGCCGCGAAGGCGGAAAGGGGCACGGCCAACCAGAGGCTCAGCAGCGCGCGGGCGCCCAACAGGCGGCCAAGCAACGGGCGAAGCGCCAGCACCAAACAGAGCGCGAGCATGAGCCCCATGCTCGAAGGGACCCAAACCTCCAGCAACGCTTCAGGCGTCGTCATCGTCCATCTCCTTGATCAGCCGCTTGAGTTCCGCCAGGTCGCGTCGCCCGAGGCGGCGATGGCGGGCGAAGTGTGCGACCAGCGGAGCAAGCCGGCCGTCGAACAGGCGGTCGAGCAATGCCGTGCTGGCTTCGGTCAGATAGGCCTCGCGCGCGAGCAGCGGGCGGTAGAGGAAGCGGCGACCGTCGCGAGTGGCGGCGATCGCCCGCTTGCGCAGCATCCGGTTGAGCAGGGCCTTGACGGTCCCGGGCTGCCAGTCCTGGGTCTTGAGCAGGATCGCGGCGAGGTCCTCGGCGCTGCGCGGGGACTCCTGCCACAGCAGTTCCATGATCCGGCTTTCGGCGTCGCTGATCGGCATGGCTTCATTCGCTTACGTCTGTAAACGCGTATACGTTTACATGCGTAAGCGGCGACGTCAACCCCCCCCCTGCGCACGCAGGACGGAGGCCAGTCCCTGCATCGGCCCGGTGCCGATTCCGGCGGAGCAAGGCGCGCCGCGCCACGGCTCAGTCGCGGCCTTGGGCCTTGAGCATCATGACGAACTTCACGCGCACGACGACCTGGCTTCCAGGCGCCGGCAGCGTGGCATCGGGTGGTGCGCGCAAGCGCCACCGGCTCACCGCCTTGAACGTGCGCACGGCGGCCTCGCCGAGGCGCTCTCGCTCGTCCGCGTCGAACGCGCCCGCATGGACCTGGGTCTCGACCACCTGCGGATCGGCGTACACGCCGTCGGCAACGAAGGTCGCGCGCAGGACCACGGTGGCTTTGCGTCCGGGCGCGGCCAGCGCGGGCGGGAAGTTCGAGGTGATGGTGTCGACCACGCCCGTCTCCACGGGCGCGCGGGCTTCCTCGCCGGGCACCACGGCATGGGCGACCACGGCGACCAGGATGCCGGCCGCAGCGCAGATCGCAAGGCCGGGCCAGTGCAGGCCGCTCACGATCAGCGCGCGGTCAGTTGCGAGCGCACCCCGTCGACCACCGCCTCGACGGTGATGCCGAAGTGGGCGTAGAGCCGGTCGGCCGGTGCCGAGGCGCCGAAGGTGTCGATGCCCACCACCGCGCCGTCGAGGCCGACGACCTTGCGCCAGTAGTGCGTCACGCCCGCCTCGACCGCCACCCGCACGCGGCACCAGGACGGCAGCACGCCCTCGCGGTATTCCAGCGGCTGGGCGTCGAAGGCTTCGGCGCAGGGCATCGAGACCACGCGCGCGCCGATGCCCTGCTGCTGCAGGTGACGACCGGCCTGCATGGCGAGTTCCACCTCGCTGCCGGTGGCGACGATGATCGCCTCGACCTTGCCATCGGCGGGGTCCAGCAGCACGTAGCCGCCGCGCGCGATGTCCTCGACCTGCGCGGCCGTGCGCGGCTGGTGGGCGAGGTTCTGGCGCGAGAACACGAGGCAGGTCGGCCCGTCGCGACGCTCGAGCGCCGCCTTCCAGGCCACCGCGGATTCCACCGCGTCGCAGGGCCGCCAGACGCGGTTGTTCGGGATGTAGCGCAGGCTCGCGAGGTGCTCCACCGGCTGGTGGGTGGGGCCGTCCTCGCCAAGCCCGATCGAATCGTGGGTGTAGACGTGGATCGCGCGGGTCGCGATCAGCGCGCTCATGCGCACCGCGTTGCGCGCGTAGTCGGAGAACACCAGGAAGGTCGCATCGTAGGGAATCAGCCCGCCGTGCAGGGCGAGCCCGTTGGCGATCGCGCTCATGCCGAACTCGCGCACGCCGAAGTACACGTAGTTGCCGCGGTCGGTGCCGGCGTTGACGTCCTTCGAGCCCTTCCACAGCGTGAGGTTGGAATGCGCGAGGTCGGCCGAGCCGCCGATCAGTTCCGGCAGCAGCGGGCCGTAGGCGTCGAGCGCCATCTGCGAGGCCTTGCGCGAGGCCACCACCGGGGCCTCGGCCTGCAGCTTGTCGATGTAGGCGCGCGCGTGCGCGGCCCAGCCGTCGGGCAGTTCGCCGCGCATGCGGCGCTCGAACTCGGCGGCCAGTTCCGGGTGCGCCTGGCGGTAGCGGGCGAACAGCGCGTCCCACTCGTATTCCCACTGGCCGCCGCGACGGCTGGCGTCCCAGGCGGCGTAGATCTCGTCGGGCACCACGAAGGGCGGATGCGACCAGCCCAGGCGCTCGCGCGCGGCGGCCACTTCGTCCTTGCCCAGCGGCGCGCCGTGCGCGCCTTCGGTGTCCTGCTTGTTCGGCGCGCCGTAGCCGATGATGGTGCGTGCGCAGATCAGGGTCGGCTTGTCGGGGTCGATGGCGGCCGACACCAGCGCGGCCTTGATCGCCTCCGGGTTGTGGCCGTCGACGTCGCGGATCACCTCCCAGCCGTAGGCCTCGAAGCGCGCCGGGGTGTCGTCGCCGAACCAGCCCGGCGTGCGGCCGTCGATGCTGATCCGGTTGTCGTCCCAGATCGCGACCAGCTTGCCGAGCTTGAAGGTGCCGGCCAGCGAGCAGGCCTCGTGCGAGATGCCTTCCATGAGACATCCGTCGCCGAGGAAGACGTAGGTCATGTGGTCAACCACGCTGAAGCCCGGGCGGTTGAAGCGCTGCGCGAGCACCTTCTCGGCCAGCGCCATGCCCACCGCGTTGGCCAAGCCCTGGCCCAGCGGGCCGGTGGTGGTCTCGATGGCGGGGAACTCGCAGGCCTCCGGGTGGCCCGGGGTCTTCGAATGCAGCTGGCGGAAGCGCTTGATCTCGTCCAGCGGGAAGTCGTAGCCGCTCAGGTGCAGCAGCGCGTACAGCAGCATCGACCCGTGGCCGTTCGACAGCACGAAGCGGTCGCGGTTGACCCAGCGCGGATTGGCCGGGTTGTGGCGCAGGAAGTCGTTCCACAGCACCTCGGCGAGGTCGGCCATGCCCATCGGCATGCCCGGGTGGCCGGAGTTGGCCTGCTGGACGGCATCCATCGCCAGCGCGCGGATCGCGTTGGCCAGTTCGCGGCGGGTGGGCATCGGGCGGGTTCCGGGGCTGCGGGGGCGGGACTGGCGCGCGGGGGAGCGGGCGCGAGCGGGGCCGGATTGTCGCGCGGGGGCGCACGCAGCGGCAAGCGAAACCGCGGACGCTGGCCGCGACCGGGGCGAAGGCGGACAATGCGCGGGCCATGAACCGCTTCGATGACCTGCTGCGGACCGGCGGCGCGCTGGCCGGTCGCGTGGGCGATGCGGCGATCGCCGCGGTCGCCGACGCGCGCAGTCCGCGCCCGGGCGACGAGATCGGTCCGTTCCGCATCGTGCGCGAAGTCGGCCGCGGCGGGATGGCAGTGGTGTTCCTCGCCGAGCGCGCCGACGGCCAGTTCCAGCAGGTCGTCGCGCTGAAGTGGATCCACGCGCTGGCCGCCAGCGCGGCCACGCGCGAGATGTTCCGTCGCGAACGGCAGATCCTCGCCGACCTCTCGCATCCCCACATCGCGCGCCTGATCGACGGCGGCGAGACCGACGACGGCCAATTGTGGTTCGCGATGCCGTGGATCGAGGGCGAGGCGATCGATGCGTGGTGCAGCAGCCAGCGGTGCGACCTGCGCGCCCGCGTGCGCCTGCTGCTGCAGGTCGCCGCCGCGCTGCGCTTCGCGCACGCGCGCCTGCTGGTCCACTGCGACGTCAAGGCGTCCAACATCCTGGTCGACCGCGAGGGCCTCGTCCACCTGCTCGACTTCGGTGTGGCGCGCCTCGCGGGGCCACGCGACGGCGCGCAGGCCACCGGCTACACGCCGGCCGTCGCCAGTCCCGAGCAGCGCGCCGGCCTGGCGGTCGGCGTGGCCTCCGACATCCACCAGCTCGGACTGCTGGCCGCGAACCTGATGGGCGCCAGCGTCACCGAGACCGCCACCGATGCGCTGCGAATCGATGGCCAGGACCGTCGCTTCGAGTGGCCGGCCGATGTGCCACCCGAACTGCGTGCGATCGTGGCGCGGGCGACCCGGTTCGAGCCGGCGGAACGCTACGAGTCGGTGGCGGGGCTCGCCGATGACCTGCAGGCGTGGCTGTCGCGCCGGCCGGTGGTGGCCTATCGCAGCGGCGTGGCCTATTCGCTGCGCTGCTTCCTGCGTCGCAATCCCGCGGTGTCGGTGGTCGGTGCGCTGTCGATCGCGCTGCTGCTCGGCGTCAGCGCCGCCTTCACCTGGCGGCTGGCGCTGGAACGCGACCAGGCGCGCGCCGCGGCCTCCCGCGCCGAAGCGGTCAGCGGCTTCCTGGTGCGTTTGTTCCGCGATGTCGACCCGGCGTCGAACCGGATCGCCGCCGATGCCGCGCGCAGCCTCGTGCAGCGCGGCGAGTCGGCGCTGGCGGACGGCCTCGCCGGCACGCCCGACGTGCGGGCCGCGGTGCTGGCGACGCTGGCCGAGGTGAACCAGTCGCTCGGCGATTTCGCGGCGGCGGAGCGTCTGGCGCGCGAGAGCCTGGCGGCCGATCCCACGGCCGTCGCGGGCGCGCTGGCGCTGCGCGCCGCCACGCTGGCGCAGGCCCTGGCATCGCGCGGGGCCTACGACGAAGCGCTGGATACCGTCGTTGCGGCGCTGGATGCACTCGGCCGCGCGGGCGACGACGAGGCGGGCCGGACGCGCCTGCTCTCGGTGCAGGCGAACACCGCGCAATTGAAGGGCGACCTCGCGCTGGCGCGGTCGGCCGCGAGCGCCCTGATGGCCGGATCCGCGGAGGGCGCGGCGATGCCCGAGGCGCGCGCGATGGCCCACCTCGTGCTGGCCTATGTCGCCGAGCAAGGCGGCGACTTCGCCGCCGCGCTGGCCGAAGCGGACGCCGCCGTGCCGCCGCTCGCGCTGGCGCTCGGCCGCGAGCATCCGCGGCTGGCTGCGCTCGAGGCGTATCGCGCCTACCTGCTGCTCGGCGTCGGCCGCCATGCGGAGGCCGAGAAGGCCGCGGATGGCGCCGTCGCGCGGCTGACCGCGGTCTACGGCGGCGCGCATGCGCGGCTGTCCTACGCGCTGACCAACCAGGCGCTCGCGAGGCTTCGGGTCGGCAAGCCCGCGCTCGCGCGCGAAACCGGCGAGCAGGCGCTGTCGATGTGCCGCGCGCAGTTGTCCGCGGAGCACGCGCAATGCGCGGTCAGCGCGCAGGTGCTGTCCACGATCGCCGAAGCGCAAGGCGACGAGCAGGCCGTGCTGTCGCTGCTGCGGGAGGTGCTGCGCGTGCGCCGCGCCACGCTGCGCGCGGACCACGCCTACATCGGCTTCGCGGAACTGCAGCTGGCCGGCGCCTTGTGCCGGGCGGGCGACGTCGAAGGCGCGCGCAGCCACCTGGCCGAAGCCGACCGCATCCTCGCCGGCGTGCCGGTCGGTGCGCCGGAAGCGCGGCGACGCGCCGAGATCCGCGCCGGCTGCGGCTGATCCCGCCGCCGCTCAGCGCCGCGCCGGCAGCATCGCCGAAGCCGGCTCCGCCTTGCCGATCAGCCAGCCCTGCGCGTAGCGGCAGCCGAGAGCACGCAGCGCCTCCAGTTGGCCGGCCGTTTCCACGCCCTCAGCGACCATGTCAGCGTCAAGCGCGGCGACCATCGTGGTGATTGCCTGCACGATCGCGTGGCAGCGCGGTGCTTCCAGCATCTGGCGGACGAAGCCCTGGTCCAGCTTGACGGTGTCGAAACGCAGCCGGTGCAGGTGGCCGAGGTTGGAGAAGCCGGTGCCGAAGTCGTCCAGCGCGACCTTGATGCCGCGCGCGTGCGCGCGGGCGATCAGCGCCGCGACCGCCTCCACGTCGAGGGTCAGGCTTTCGGTGATCTCGATCTTGATCGCGGATGGCGGGATACCCGCGCGCGTTGCGCAGTCGGCGACCGTGGCGACCACGTCGACCTCGGCCAGCTGGCGCGCCGAGACGTTGACCGCCACGAACGGCAGATCGCTCGCCGGGCCGAGCGCCGCCAGCGCGGCGCAGGCCGCTTCGAACACGTGGTGGCCGACCGGCACGATCAGCGAGGTCTCCTCGGCGATGCGGATGAATTCCGCCGGCGACACCACGCCGCGCTCGGGATGTTCCCAGCGCACCAGCGCCTCGTAGCCGGCGATGCGGCCGCTGGCGATCTCGAGGATCGGCTGGTAGCGCACCTCCAGCCCGCCGTTCTCCAGCGCGGCGCGCAACTGGGTCTCGAGGCGGATCTTGTCCAGCGCGCCGCCGTCCTCGACCCGCGCGGCCGCGAGTGCCGCGGGATCGTCGCCGGGCGCCGGACCTTCGAGGCCCCGCAACCGGTGCAAGGCGCTGCGATAGCGCTGCAGCTGGCCGCGCAGCAGGGCGCGCACCACCGGGTCGGCGCCGTCGATGCGCTCCTGCAACTGGTCGCGTGCGACCGGGATCAGCACGCAGGGACTGACCGCGCGCGCGGTGGCGGTGCGCGATGCGGCGTCGATGACCGCCATTTCGCCGAGCAGGTCGCCCGGCCCGAGCCGTCCGAGTCGCACCTGCGTCGGACCGCTGCCGGAGACGAGCTCGACCTCTCCCGATTCGATCAGGAACGCGGAGGTCGGCGGATCGCCTTCGCGAAACACCACCGCCCCGGCCCCGAGTTCGATCCGCGCCTCCGCCATGGGAGCCCCCGCTGCGTCGGGCCCCATCCTAGCGCGCAAGATCGTTCCCGGGGATGCAGAAAACGAAGGGCCGCCTCGCGGCGGCCCTTCGTACGGACGCAGTGACCCTGTGGATCAGGGCGGGCAGCCGACCAGCGCCGGGGTCAGGCCATCGCCGCAGCGGCGCGTACCCTGGATCGTCACCGTTCCGGTGAGGCCGGCATTGGTGGTCAGGTTGCAGGTCGAAGTGCGCGCGACGATGTTGACGCCGTCCTGCACGATCATGTTGGAGTAGGTCACCGGGATTGCCGCGCAGCCGTCCGAACCCGTGATCTGCGGCAGCACGGCGTTCAACACCGGCTGCAGCGTGACCGGCGCGGCCGGGCTGGGAGCGGTGCAGCTCCCGCCGATCGTGACGCCGGGACTGGGACCGCCGCCGTCGTTCACGCACACCGCGATGCTGGTGCCCAGGATCTGGTTCGGCAACGTGGCGAAGACCGGCACCGGGCTCGGCCCGATGGTCAGGATGCGCGTGCCCTGCTGCACGACCGGAATCTCGAGCACCTCGGTGCCGAGACGGAGTTCGAGCTGGCCCTGCGCGGTCGCACCGGGCACGAGGTTGGCCAGCACGTTGAGCAGCACGCAGCCGTCGGCGCCCGTGGGCGGCGTCAGGCCGGGCGGCGCTACGCCGTTGATCGAGCCGGTCGCCGGCGTATTGAAGGCGAACGAAAGGCTCGCGCCCGCCACCGGCTGTCCGGAGGCATCGCGCACGCAGACGCGCACGCCGGTCGGGCGGTTCGCGGTCAGCGAGCTCGGCGTTGCCGTGATGACCGGCGGGCCCGCTGCGGCGAACACCATTTCCGCGACGTCGCTGACCAGGCGCTGGCGTCCGTTGACCGGGGCACCGGAGCCCTGCGCCCAGACGTACACGCGCTTGCCGAGCCGGCTGGTCGGGTAGGTCAGGATCGCGGAGGCGACGCCGCTGGCGTCGGTGGCCCCCTGCGCGGAGATCGAACCGTCGCGCGCGCGACCGACGACGAACGGATACACGGCGCCGCGATCGACGCTGGTGCCCGAGACATCGTTCGGATTGAAGGGCTGGGTCACCGTCAACTGGTCGTTGGACACCACGCTGGCGACGATGCGGGCGGACTCCAGGTCGCGGTCGTCGTTCACGTTCTCGCCCAGCACCAGCAGGGTGTCGCCCGGACCGGCGGGACCGGAAAGGAAGTTGCCGCTGCCGGTGAACAGCGTGCCGTTCTCCTGCGGATTTCCGTTGGTGTTGGCCATGGTGAACTGGCCGTTCACCTGCGGCTCGTCGACCAGGCCGAAGCGGATCTCGGTGTTGGCCGGCACCGGCGTGCCGATGCGGTCCACGCCACGCGCGGTGATCAGCATGCGATAGGTCGCCGTCGGGCCGGAGTTGCCCGGTGCGGGGCCCGCGACGTTCTCGCTGACGGACTCGGACACCGTCTGGATCTTCAGCCCGAACAGCTGGCCGTCGGAGACGTTGAACTGGCGGGTCGACGTGACCGCATCCTGGATCCCGTTGGTGACGTTGTTGTCGGCACGGTCGGAGGTCGCGCGCAGCGTGACCGGCCCGGCGCGCGTTCCGGCCTCGAAGGCGGCGTTCGCCAAGCCGTTGCCGGAGCGCAGCGTGATGCTGTCGCCCTGCACCACCGTTCCGGCGCCGTTGACGCCACGCAGGCGTTCACCACCCTGGCCGCCGCCGACGATCTCGAGGCGGACGTTGTCCACACCGGCCGGCGGGTTCGGCACCAGTGAGCCGCCGCCGTCGCGCACATCGACCTCGACCTGCTTCGAGCGGTTGCCGTTGACCGAACTGATGTAGATCGGCGCGTTGTCGGTGCGGATCACCACCGTGCCTGGCAACTGCGGCGCGCCGTTGGAAACACGGAACTCGACGATGGCCTGCAGCGCTTCGCCGGTCTGCGGGTCGGTGCCGCTCGCGGCCAGGGTCGACGTGCCTTGCTGGTCGAGCGCCACGGCGTAGAACACCGAGCGGCCCGAGTTGATGCCCAGGGTCACCGAACGGCAAAGGCGGATGTTGCCGTCGTCGTCGATGCCCTCCGCGGGCAGCCAGAGGGCCAGCGAGTTCAGGCCGCTGCCGACCGCAGCGCCGGCGCCGGTGCCGCCGTTGCAGAACTGGTCGGCGCCGCTGCCGCCGCCGCCGGTGCCGGTGCCGGGCACCAGCGAGCCGTCGAGGCGCCGCTGGACCAAGGTCACTTCAGCGATGTACGGCGAGCCGAAGAACACGGCCTGGTTGGCGGTGAGATTCGGATTGATCGGGAGATTCAGCGACTGCACCTGCAGCACCAGGCGCGGGTCCTGCGGCGCGCCCGCCGCGACGCCGACCGTCGCGGTGCCGGTCACGGTGCGCTGTCCGGCGTTCGGATCGACCACCGAGGCCGTGAGCGTGGCCGTCCCGACCGCGCGCGTGTGCAGGCGGAAGTTCGCGAGGCCACCGCTCAAGGGCACGTTCACGAATTCACCGATCGGGATCGCGGCCGACGGGTCGCTGCTGACCGCGCCCGACACCAGGCCGACACCGGGCGGCGAGACCTGCAGCCGCACGCTGGTTCCATCCGCCAGCGGCGCGCCGCGCTCGCCGGTCACGCGGACGGTCACGCCGACCAGCGAGAACGGGGTGCTGGCGGTACCCGCCGGGCTGACGTTGACGGTGATGCCCTGCGGCTGGAACGCCGAGTCGTTGCCGCCGCCGCCGCCGCCGCCGCACGCGGCGAGCGCCAGGCTGGCAAACGCGCCGAACAGGGCCTTGGTCAGGACTCTCATGGGGTTTCTCCGGTTCAAAATGGGTTTCCTGCCTACGGGTCCGCGTCCTAGCGGTTGCCCTGTTCGAGGATTTTTGGGGTCACGAAGATGAGGAGTTCGGCCTTGTCGGAGGACGAACTGGTGTTCTTGAAGAAGTTGCCGACCGCGGGCAGGTCGCCGAGGAACGGCACCTTGCTCAGGTCCTGGCGGGAGCGGAACTCATAGACGCCGCCGAGCACGACCGTCTGGCCGTTCTCGACCAGCACCGCGGTGTTGATCTCCCGCTTGTTGATCTGCGGGACCTGCCCGATCGAGGTGTCGATGAACCCCGACACTTCGTCCTTCTTGACGTTCATGGCCAGGAACACGCGCTGGTCCTGCGTGATCGTCGGGGTGACCTTGAGCTCGAGCAGCACGTCCTTGAACTGCACGTTCGGGATCGGGATCGAGTTGCCGCCCTGCTGCGGGGAGATCGTGACGTAGCCGATCTCGTCACCCTGGCGGATCAGCGCCTCGCGCTGGTTGGCCGTGATCACGCGCGGCGAGGAGATCACCTCGCCCTTGCCTTCCTCGCTGAGCGCCGACAGCTCGAGGTCGAGCAGGTAGTCCTGGCCGAGCACGGCGAGCGCGAAGCTGCCTGCCGGACTGACCACCGGCAGGTTGACGTTCAGCCGCTGACCGAGGCTGGGCACGAGGATCCCGCCGCCGGGCGGCGACGGCACGCCCACCGGGAGCGCGCTGGTGCGGCCGGCGCGACGGTTCGCGATCGCCTCGTTGAGCATGTTGTCGGTGGCGGTGACGTTGCCGCCGGTCGAGATCACGTTGCCCTGGCGATCCTCGTAGGCCCCGGTGAGACCGAAGCGGGCACCGAGCTCGCGTCCGAACGTCTGGTCGGCGATCACGATGCGCGACTCGATCAGCACCTGGTCGACCGGCCGATCGAGCAACCGGATCAGGTCGCGGATCTCGGCGACTTTCTCCGCCGTATCGTTGATCAGCAGGGTGTTGGTGCGCTCGTCGAAGGTGACGCTGCCGCGGTTGGAAAGAAAACCGCTGCTCTTCTGCGACGCGGATGCGCCACCGCTCTGCTGGGCGCCGCCCGCCTGCTGCGCGCGCAGCGCGTCGCTGGTCAGCAGTTCCGCGATGTCCTTTGCATTGCCGTAGTTGATCGGGATGTACTCCGAGATCAGCGGCGCGCGGTCCTCGAGCGCGATGCGCGCGTCCTCGAGGGCCTGCTCGCGCGCGGCGATCTCGGCGGTCGGCGCAACCCAGATCACGCCGCCGCGACGACGCTTGTCGAGGCCCTTCGCCTGCAGAATGATGTCGAGCGCCTGGTCCCAGGGGGTGTTGACGAGCCGCAGGGTGACGTTGCCGCTGACGCTGTCGGCGACCACCACGTTGAGCTGCGACACGTCGGCGATCAGCTGCAGCACCGAGCGGACCGGGATGTCCTGGAAGTTGAAGGTGACGCGTTCGCCGGTGTACTCCGGCTCCTTGAGCGCCTTCTCGGCCTCGGACTCGACGCGCTTGGGCGCGATCTCGACCACGTATTCGGCGCCGGTCTGGTACGCGAGCTGCTCGAAGTCACCGTTGACGCGGATTTCCATCCGGGCGCCGTTGGGCGTGGCGCGCGTTTCGACGGTCTCGACCGGCGTGGCGAAGTCGGTCACGTCGAGTCGCTGCGCGAATTGCGGGGGGAGCGCGACGTTGCGCAGTTCCACGGCCACGTTGCTGCCCTGTCGGCTGAGGTCGGCCGCGACACCATCGCTGGTGAAGGTGACGATGATGCGACCCTCGCCGTTCTTTCCGCGCCGGAAGTCGACGTTGGCCACTTCCGGGCGCCCGCTGACCGCCTTGGTCGGGTCGTTGCTGGCGACCACGCCACTGGCCATCGAGCCCCCATCGGCGCCGACCGACAGCACCAGATTGTTGCCGTCCATCCGCGTGGTGTAGGCGGTGGGCCGGACGAGTTCGACCACCAGGCGCGTGCGCCCGGCGGCCTCGATCGCCGAGATGGCGGTGGCCGCGCCGACGCCGACGTTGATCCGGCGCTCGGCCAGGCCGTTGCGCGTGTTGTCGAAGTCGATCGCGATCCGCGGCGGCGAATCGGTGGTGAACAGCTTCGGGTCGCTGGCCGGCTGCGCCAGCGACATCACGATGTCGACCTGTCCGCCGGGGCCCGGATTGACGGTCACCGACTCGAGGATGTTCTGCGCGGCGGCGAGTCCTGGCGCGACGGCGAGGACGGTGCCCAACAGCCGGGCGAGGAAGCGTCCGCGCGTCCTTGCGGCGTCGGGCCGGCGGGGCTGGTTCGCGATGGTGGTGCTCATGCCATGGTCCCCCAATGGGTTATTGCTCGCCGAGCGCGATCGAAGCGGGACGCTCGATCCAGCCGCCCACGCCGTTCGGGATGAGCTCGACGAGCTCGATCCGGTCCTCGTAAATGCCGGTGACGCGGCCGAAGTTCTGGCCCAGGTAGTTGTCGGGGCGGATCTGGTGGATCACGCCGTCCGGGTCCTTCACCAGCCCGGTGACATCGGTGGTGAGGCCGAGCGTGCCGACCATGTCGAGGCTGTCGAGCGGGAACGCCTCGAGCGCCTCCTTCGGGCGGTTCTGGTCCGGACGCGGGCCGGTCCGGGCGGTCGCATCCTCTTCGACCGGCGCGGCGAACGGGTCGCGCAGGGACTGCGCGTTGTACTCGAAGACCTCGAAGGTCTTCATCACCGGCAGCGGTTCCAGCGGCGCGCCCTTGATGGCCTTGATCTCCTCGATCTTGGCCACGAGGTCCTCGGTGCCACGCGAGCAGCCGGCCAACGCCGTGCAGGCCGCGAGGGCCGTGGCGGCGATCCGCGCCCGGCGGCGGATGTGGTGGTCCATCGTCAGCCTCCCCCGGCTGCGGCGGCGGGTGCCGCGGCTGTGCCCGACGCGGCGTTCTCGGCCGCTTCGTCTTCGTCGACGTACCGGTACGTCTTCACCGTGCCCTCGAGCAGCAACTCGCCCGGGGCGGCCGCGGCCGAGCCCGGCGCACCGGCCCCCTGCGGCCGCAGCGAGATGTCGTGCATGGTGAGGATGACCACGCGCGGCAACGAGGCCACGCCGCTGACGAACGAGCCGAACTGGTGGTAGGTGCCCACCATGCGCAGGCTGATCGGCTTCTCGGCGTAGAACTCCTTCACCACCTCGGGACCCGGCTCGAACTTCTGGTTGTCGATGCCGGTCGACAGTGCGGTCTGCGAAATGTCGACCAGCAGGTCGGGCATCTCGGTCTTGCTCGGCAACTGGCGCAGCATCTGCCGCAGCAGTTCCTTCATTTCTTCGAGCTGCTTCTTCAACTCAGGCAGGTTCACCACCTTGCCTTGCTTGAAGCGGAACTGGTCGAGCAGTTCCTGCTCCTTGGCCTCGTGTCCGGCCAGCGCCTCGCGCTTGGGCTGCACGTACAGCCACCAGCCGGCGCCGACGATGACGATGAAGATCAGTGCCGCGAACACCGACTTGACCGGCGTGGGCCAGGAGCCCATCCGCTGGAAGTCGAGGTCGTTCAGGTCGAATTCGCTGAGTTTCACGGTGCTGCCCCCCCGGTCGCCGCGGTCGCCGCCGCGGGATCGCCCTCCTGGCCTTCCTCACCTTCGACGGTGGGCTTCTTGAGGTTGACCCGCAGGGTGAACATGTAGCGGCTGCGCTTGTCCGCCCCCTTGGCCTCGACGATCTGCAGGTCGGGGTTGCCCATCCAGTCGGACACCTCGAGCTTGCGCATGTACTCGGACACGCGGGCGTTGGATTCCGCCGCGCCCTCCAGCGTGAGCTGGTCGCCGGCCTGCTTGATCGAATTGAGGCGCACGCCCTCGGGGATGGTGCGCACGAGGTCGTCGAACAGATGGACCATCATCGAACGACTGGACTGCAGCTGCTCGATGATCTGCTTGCGCGACAGCAGGCGCGAGCGTTCCTTCTCGAACTCCTCGACTTCCTTGATCTTGCGGTCGACCGCCGCGATCTCCTGTTCCAGCATGCGGTTGCGGGCCAGTTGCCCGTCGATCAGCCGGCCGTACTGGAACACGATCAGCAGCACCGCCAGGACGGCGGCGACGGCGGTCGCGCCAAGCAGGGTCTGCGCCTCCCGGTTGCGCAGTTTGCGGCGCTCTTCGCGCCACGGGAGCAGGTTGATCCGTGCCATCAGTCGAAGCTCCGCAGCGCCAGGCCACAGGCGATCATCAGGGCGGGCGCGTCCTGCTGCAGCGTCTGCGCCTGCACGCGCGACGACAGCGCCATCCCGGCCAGGGGGTTGGCCACGATGGCCGGCACGCCCAGTTGCTCCTCGACCATCTTGGCGATGCCGGCGATCGACGCGCAGCCGCCGGCCAGCACCACCTGGTCGACCTTGGTGTATTCCGAGCCGGCGAAGAAGAACTGCAGCAGGCGGCTGATCTGCTGGACCATCGCCTCCTTGAACGGCTCCAGCACCTCGATCTCGTAGCTCTCCGGCAGGCCGCCCTGGCGCTTGGCGAGGCCCGCCTCCTCGTAGGACAGGCCGTAGCGGCGCATCACCTCATCGGTGAGCTGCTTGCCGCCGAACACCTGCTCGCGGGTGTAGATCGTGCGCTGGTTCTTGAGCACGATCAGGGTGGTCATGGTCGCACCGATGTCGACCACCGCCACGGTGGCGTCCTTCGGCACCGACAACTGGTCGGCGATCAGCTTGTAGGCGTTCTCCATCGCGAACGCCTCGACGTCGACCACCCGCGCCACCAGGCCGCCGATGTCGAGCGCGGCCACGCGGACGTCCACGTTCTCGGTCCGCGAGGCGGCGAGCAGGACGTTCATCATGTCCGGGTTGTCCTTGACCGGGCCGAGCAGCTCGAAGTCCAGGCTGACCTCTTCCAGCGGGTAGGGGATGTACTGGTTGGCCTCGCCCTGGATCTGCGACTCGAGGTCGTCTTCCGACAGGTCGGCGGGCATCGGGATCACCTTGGTGATCACCGTCGACCCGGCCACCGCGGCGGCGGCGAAGCGGGTCTTGGCGCCCGAGCGCGCCAGCGCACGCTTGATCGCCTCGCCCACCGCCTCGACCTCGACGATGTTCTTCTCCACCACCGCGTTCGGCGGCAGTGGCTCGACGGCGTAGTGCTCGACCCGATAGCGGCCACCCGCCGGGGTCAGCTGAAGGAGCTTGACGGCCGTCGAACTGATGTCCACCCCGATCAGGGGCGGCGTCTTCGTGCTGAACAGGCCCACACTTTTTCCCCTTCCCACGGGCTCTTACGAGCCAAAGATGCGCACCTACATTAAATCCAATCTTTAACCGGTTATCAACGGGGCCCGTCGCAAGGGCGTTGCGACGCACCATCTGCTGGTCCCGGCCGGCCTTGCCCCGGAACGGCCATCCCGGTGGCGGGGCGCCGTTCTCGCCTCGATCTATACTCTGCGGCCCGCCGTGGTTTCCGTGGCCGCACTCACACTCCCGCCCGCCGCCCGATGCGCTGGTTTCGTCGAATCCTGAAGTGGGGACTGCTGCTCGGCGTGCTCGCCGCCTTGATGGGCGCCGCAGCGATCGGGGTCGCCTACTGGCTGATCGCGCCGCGCCTGCCGGACGTTTCCGAGTTGCGCGAGGTCCGGCTGCAGGTGCCGCTTCGGGTCTACAGCGCCGACGGCAAGCTGGTCGCCGTCTTCGGCGAGACCCGCCGCACGCCGGTGCCGATCGCGGCGATCCCGGAGCAGGTCCGGCAGGCCTTCATCGCGATCGAGGATGCCCGCTTCTACGAACATCCGGGCATCGACGTGGTCGGCATCGCGCGCGCCGTGTGGCTGCTGGCGACCTCCGACCTCGAGCGCGTGCCCGGCGGCAGCACGATCACCCAGCAGGTGGCGAAGAACTTCTTCCTCAGCCCCGAGTACTCCTACACCCGCAAGCTGACCGAGATCTTCCTCGCGCTGAAGATGGAGCGCGAGCTGTCCAAGGACGAGATCCTCGAGCTGTACCTCAACAAGATCTTCTTCGGCTCGCGCGCCTACGGCGTGGTCGCGGCGGCCGACTTCTACTACGGCAAGTCGCTCGACGAGCTGACCCTGCCCGAGGCCGCGATGCTGGCCTCGATCCCGAAGTTCCCGTCGACCGCCAACCCGATCGCCAATCCGCCGCGCGCCCGCGAGCGCCGCGACTACGTCCTGCTGCGGATGCTGGAGGAAGGCTTCATCGACCAGGCGACCCACGACGCCGCCGTGGCCACGCCCGACACGGCCACGCCGCACGAGCCGCCGATCGAGGTCGAAGCCCCCTGGCTGGCCGAGATGGTGCGGCTGTTCGCGATCGAGAAGCTGGGCAACGAGGCCCTCACCTCGGGCTACGTGGTGCACACCACGCTCGACGGGCGCCTGCAGGAAGCCGCCAACCGCGCCGTGCGCGAGACCCTGGCCGACTACGACCGCCGCCACGGCTGGCGCGGCGCGGAGGCGCGGATCGAGGCAGGCGTGGACGCCGGGCCCGCGCAGTGGGACGACCTGTTGGCCAACTTCCGCCCGCTGGCCGGGCTGGTCCCGGGCATGGTGACCGAGGTGCGCGAGGACGCAGCGGTGGTCTACCTCGTCGACCGCCGCACGGTCGAGTTGCCGCTGGCGGCAATGGCCTGGGCGCGCCCCTACCTGAGCGAGAACAGCCGCGGTCCCGCACCACGCCGGCCGGCCGACGTGGTGGCGGTCGGCGACGTGGTGCGCGCACGCCTCGGCGACGATGGCACCTGGGCGCTGGCGCAGCTGCCCAAGGCCCAGGGCGCACTGGTGGCGATGTCGCCCGAGGACGGTGCGATCACCGCCCTGGTCGGCGGGTTCTCGTTCGGCGTGTCGAAGTTCAACCGCGCCGTGCAGAGCAACCGCAACCCCGGCTCGAGTTTCAAGCCCTTCGTCTATTCCGCCGCCTTCGAGCGCGGCTTCACCCCGGCCAGCATCGTCAACGACGCCCCGGTGGTGTTCCCGGACCCGTCGCGCCCGGACGGCCTGTGGAAGCCGTCCAACGACGACGACGAGTTCGAGGGCCCGATGCGCCTGCGCGAAGCGATGGTGCGCTCGCGCAACCTGGTCTCGGTGCGCCTGCTGGACGCCATCGGCGTGCGCTTCGCGCGCGAGCACATCATGCGCTTCGGGTTCGCGCCGGAAACCCTGCCGGAGAACCTCTCGCTCGCGCTGGGCACCAGTTCGGTGCCGCCGCTGGCGATGGCGCGCGGCTATGCGGCGTTCGCCAACGGCGGTTACCTGGTGGACCCGTGGTTCGTCGCCCGCATCGAGGACGACCGCGGCAACGTGGTGTTCACCGCCGATCCCGCGCGCGCCTGCGCGCGCTGCCCGGAACGCCTCGCCGAGGCCGGCGGCGCGACCGGCACTGCGCAGGACCTCGGCGCCCTGCTGGGCACGGTGGCGACTCCGGCACCGGCCGAACCCACCCCCACGGCAGACGCCGCGGCCACCGGCGCGGCACGGCTCGCGCCGCGTGCGATCGATCCGCGCAACGCCTACCTGGTGACCTCGCTGCTGCGCGACGTGGTCCGCCGCGGCACCGGCCGCGGGGCGATGGAGATCGGTCGCAACGACCTCGCCGGCAAGACCGGCACCACCAACGAGTTCCGCGACGTCTGGTTCTCCGGCTACAACGATCGCCTGGTGGCGACGGTGTGGGTGGGGCAGGACGACTTCACGCCGCTGGGCCGCGGCGAGTTCGCCGCCCGCACCGCGGTACCGATGTGGACCGCCTTCATGAAGGTCGCGCTCGACGGCGTGCCGGAAACGCCGCTCGAGGTGCCCTCGGGCATCACCACCGCGCGGATCGACCCCTCGACCGGCCTGCCGCTCGGCGCGCTGTCCGGCGACGCCGGCGTGCTCGAGGTGTTCAAGGTGGAGGACATCGCGCGCCTGGCCGCGCAGCGCGACACGCCCGAGGCGGGCCGCGTCGACGACCGCCAGGCGGTCGACATCTTCTGATGGCGCGCTCGCGCGGCAGGCCCGACCCGCAGGCCTTGCGCGCCCGCGTCGCCGCCGAGGCGGCGCGACTGCTCGCCCAGCACGGCGGCGGCGACGTGGCTGCTGCGCGCCGCAAGGCGGCGCAGCGCCTGGGCGCGCGCGACGAACGCGACCTGCCCGGCGCGCCGGAAATCGAAGCGGCGCTGGCCGAGCACCGGCGGCCGTTCGGCGGCGCCGCGGGCGCGGAGCGCGTGCAGGAACTGCGCGCCGCGGCGCTGGAAGCGATGGGTTTCCTCGCCGCCTTCGAGCCGCGCCTGTCCGGACCGGTGCTGGACGGCACGCCCGGACCGGGCGACGCCGTGCTGCTGTTCCTGCACGCGGACGACGGTGGCGACGTGCTGCGCGCGCTCGACACCCTCGGCGTGCGCTACGACGAAGGCGGGCGCCGCCTGCCGCTGGCGGACGGCAGCACGGTCGAGGCGACCGTCCTAGAATTCGAAGCCGGCGGCGTGCCGTTCGATGTCGTCGTGCTGCCGCTGCATGCCCTGCGGCAGCCCCCGCTGTCGCCGTTGGAGCGCACGCCGCTGCCGCGCGCCTCGGCGGCCGACCTGCGCCGGCTGCTGGCCGCGGGGCCCTGAAGACCCCGCGCCTGCGGTCCGCCGGGAATCAGGCGCGCTCGGCGAGCGGCACGTAGTCGCGCTTGGTCGCGCCCGTGTAGACCTGGCGCGGGCGGCCGATCTTGGCGTCGGCGGTGACGTGCTGCTCCAGCCAGTGCGCCACCCAGCCCGGCGTGCGGCCGAGCGCGAACATCACGGTGAACATCTCGGTCGGCAGGTTCAGCGCCTTGTAGATCAGCCCCGAGTAGAAGTCGACGTTCGGGTACAGCTTGCGCTCGATGAAGTACGGATCCTTCAGCGCCGCCTCCTCGAGCTTCATCGCCACGTCGAGCAGCGGGTCGGACACGCCGAGGTCGGCCAGCACCTTGTGCGTCATCTCGCGGATGATCGCCGCGCGCGGGTCGTAGTTCTTGTAGACGCGGTGGCCGAAGCCCATCAGGCGGAAGCCGGAATTCTTGTCCTTGGCCTTCTCGACCGCCTTGCCGACCTGGTCGGGCGTGCCGATCTCCTCCAGCATCTTCAGCACCGCCTCGTTGGCGCCGCCGTGCGCGGGCCCCCACAGCGCGGCGATGCCGCCGGCGATGCAGGCGTAGGGATTGGCGCCGGTGGAGCCGATCAGGCGCACGGTCGAGGTGGATGCGTTCTGCTCGTGGTCGGCGTGCAGGATGAACAGCAGGTCCAGCGCCTTGGCCGCCACCGGCGGCAGTTCGAGCTTTTCGCTCGGCACCTCGAACATCATGTGCAGGAAGCGCGTGCAGTACTCGAGGTTGTTGCGCGGGAATCGGATCGGCCAGCCGATCGAATAGCGGTAGGCGGCGGCGGCGATGGTCGGCATCTTGGCGATCAGGCGGATCGCGGCGAGGTAGCGCTGCTTCGGATCGTCGATGTCGGTGGAGTCGTGGTAGAAGGCCGCCAGCGAGCCGACCACCGCGCACATCATCGCCATCGGGTGCGCGTCGTAGTGGAAGCCGTTGAGGAAGTGGCGCATCGACTCGCGCATCATCGTGTGGTGCGTGATCTGGTGCTCGAACTCGCTGAACTGCTTCGGATTCGGCAGTTCGCCGTTGAGCAGCAGGTAGGCTACCTCGAGGAAGTTGGAGTGCTTGGCCAACTGCTCGATCGGGTAGCCGCGGTACAGCAGCACGCCCGCGTCGCCGTCGATGTAGGTGATCGCCGACCGCGTGCTCGCGGTCGACATGAAGCCGGGGTCGTAGGTGAACAGCCCGGTTTCCTTGTGCAGCTTGCCGATGTCCACCGCGGACGGGCCGACCGTGCCCGAGACCAGCGGCAGGCTGACGGCCTTGTTGTTGGGGTCGGTCAGGACGACGCTGTTGGACACGGCGGACTCCTCGATGCGGTCGGGTCGGTGGCCGGACGGCCCCCACGGACGCCCGGCCGCGCACATCTGACTGTGCGCGAGGCCGCGATTATCGCATAGGGTCCGCGACAGCCGTCAGGGACCACCGCAGCCGAAAGACCCGCTGCCGCGGCGCGTGCTTTCGCGCCGCGCAAAGAAAAGCCTCTCTTGAAATCCGAGTGGGTAATCTGTCCCCGCCTGAACGGACCGCGGAGCATGCGAAGTGACGACCGGAAAGCTGTTCGAGGCTGCGCTGGGGGTTGAGGCGCCGTGGTATGTCGCGGGCACGGACTTCGATGCC
>JAJTHZ010000218.1 GCA_021299185.1 Lysobacteraceae bacterium
CGGGGCGGGCGCGGGCGGGGCCGCGCCTTGGACGTCGACCGCCAGCTCGAGTTCCGTGCGGCCGAGCCCGGCGCCCTCGAACACCGCCGCGCGCGGCTTGAGTTCAACCAGGGTCCAGCCGGCACGCTCGCCGGCCAGCGGCTGGCCGATGCGCACGCGCTCGGTCTCGTTCTTCGCCGGATCGGTGACCAGCGCGATCTGCAGGTCGCGGGTCAGGATCACGCCGGTCAGCGCCAGAGTCAGCGGCTGGGTGGCCGGCGCGTCGCCGGCATCGGCGGTCTCTTCGATCTCCGGCGCGCGGGATTCGTTGAACAGCGGGCGCGCGAGCACCTGCGCGTAGTCGCCCCAGTCGCGCATGCGCACCGCCTCGCGCTGCAGCGCGGGCGGCGGCGCAGGCTCGGCCTCGGCCGATTGCGGCGGCGCCAGCGAATACCCGCGCCCGATGCCCGCGCCCTGCCCTGCGGCCAGCAAAGCCAGCACGCCGGCGATACCGCCGAGCGCGACCGCGATCTTCTTGCCGAGGATCACGCGCCCTCCTTGCCGGTGGCCACGCGCTGGCGCATGTAGCCCGACAGGGTGAACTGCACGTCGAGGTAGCTGGTCACCTGGTTGCTGCCGGGCGCGCGGTAGCCGGTCTGCTTCCAGACCTGCAGCTCGTCCACGAACAGCATCGGGCTGCCGGCCTCGAGGTCGTACAGGATCGGCGCGAACTCCTCCAGCGAGCAGCGCAGGCGGACCCGGATCGAGGCGCGCTCGAACAGCTCCTTCTCGGTCGGCCGCGAATACTGGTTCATGATGATCTGGCAGCTCTGCGCGTCGCGCGCGTGCTCGCCCACGATCTGCTTCAGGCGCTGGGTCAGGCCCGCCGCGGCGGAATCGAAGTCGGTTTCGGCGAGGAACGCGGGATTGCCGGCCTCGAACTGCCGCACCTCGGCCAGCCGCGCCTCGACCGCGGGGCGCTCGTCGGCCACCCGGCGGAAACGAGCTTCCTGGTCGCGCAGGTCGCCCATCTCGGTCGCGATCTCGACGTGGCGCGCGGTGAACCACCAGTGCACGCCCGCGAAGTAGACGATCGCGAGCGCCGCGACCAGCAGGCCCAGCGCCACGAAGCGGCCGCGCTCAGGACTCGGCAGCAGTTGCATCGGCTTTCTCCGGCGCAGCGGCGGCGGGGGCGGCGGCCACCGGCGCGGGCGGTACCCGCACCTTGGCCTGGATCAGGAACTGCTCCTTGCCGGTGCGCGCATCGGGGGTGATCGCGCCCTGCAGGGCCGGCGACTCGACCAGCGGCGACTGCTGCAGCACCGAGATCAGGCCCGCGGCCTCGCGCGACTGGCCCTGCAACTGCAACTGGTCGCCGTTGAGCGACAGGCGCTGCAGCCAGGTGTCGTTGCCCAGCCGCTCGGTGGCGTCGAGCACCAGGTCGCTGATCGGCGGCCGCGCGCGCTTGCGCTCGGCCAGGAAGTTGGCGCCCTCGACCGCGGTCTTGAGTTCGGTGCGCAGCGCGGCGACCTCGCGCGCGGCGGCGCGCCGCGCATCGGTCTCGGCGCGCAGGCCCTCCAGCGCGGCCTCGCGATTGGCCACCGACTGCACCATCACCAGCACCAGCAGCCCCAGCGCCGCGGCGCCCAGCGCGAGGTTCACGCCGAGCCAGACGTTGCGTCGCACCGCGCGGCGCTCGGCCGGCAGCAGGTTGAAGCCCAGCGGCTCGCCGTCGGGTCCGCGCACGTCGACGCCGTCGAGCGCCACGCCGAGTTCGCCGAGCGCGGCGACCTCGGGGTCGAGCACCGCGCGCGGCACCACCGCCAGGTCGACCGCGACGCTGCGCGCGGCCTCGTCGTGGCGCGCGATGCGGCAGTCGAACCAGACCTGGTCGGCGCGGAACGGCGTCTGCCGGTCCATCTCGAAGGCCAGCACCTGGCGCAGGTTCTGCGCCGCGGCCAGCGGCAGCGCGAGGCTGCGGCGCAGGACGCGCGATTCGGCGAGGCACAGCAGCACGCGCGGCGGCTCCTCGCCGCCCTCGATGCGGCGCGCGAGCTCCGCGCGCAGGGTGTCGGCTTCGGCGCGCGGCAGGGACTCGGCGGGCCGCGATGCGCGGCCACGGCGTTCCACCACCACCGCCTCGGGGCCCAGCACGAGCAGGACCTCGTCGCGGCGTTCGGCCAGCATCGCGCGCACGCGCGCCGGCAACAGGGTCGCGAGTTCGCGGCCCCACCAGGCGAGGAAGCGGGCCAGCGGGCTGGCGGCGTAGGCCATCCCCAGGCGCGCGGCTTGTCTGGCCAGCATGGACTCGGCCATGTCAGTCGGCGCTCCCTTCGCGCCAGCGCAGGATGCTGTAGGCGCGGCCCCCCGGCGGCCCGCCGAGGCGGATGGTCGCGTCCAGCAGGGTCCACGTGCCATTGGGCAGCGTGGCCTTGGCCCGGACAGTATAGGTGAGCCCCCCGCCCCCGGCCACCAAGGGCGTGCCGTCCGGCAGCGTGAGCGGCGTGGCGGCGAGCTGCTGGGCCGGCGTCTGGCGGCGGCGCTCGACCAGCTGCTGCGCAGCTTCCGGGGTCAGCGCCGCCATCGCCTGCAGGACCTGCGGCGCGGCGTAGGCGGGGTTCGGGGTGGGGTTGCGCGAATACACCGTCAGGTGCGGCTCCAGGCGTTCGAAGAGGTCGTAGTCCATGCCCAGCACCTGCTGCAATTCAGCCACCATCTGGAAGCCGAAGTTGGTCGGCTTGTACGCGAGCCCCGCGGCCTCGTAGTCGGGTTGCTCCGCGCCGTTGGCGCGGACCAGGTCGTCGGGATCGCGCCAGTCCATGATGGCATCGACCAGCGAACGCGCCTTAGGTTCCTCGACGCCGGAGGCGAGCAGGAACTGCAGCAGCAGCACCTCGTCGGCGGCGTTGATGTCGATCTTGCCCGACTCGTCCTCGATCTCGACCTCGACCTTGGCGCCGTCGAACTCGAAACTGTAGGAGCGGCCGTCGGGCACCCAGCGCGCCAGCGGATCGGCCCGGCGCAGTTCGTAGGCGGTGCGCGAGATCCCGGCCTCCGCCGCGTAGCGCGCGCGGGTGGCATCGAGCAGGAAACGCGACTGCAGGGTCTCGCTGCGCGCCAGCAGCAGGAAGCCGCCGAGCAGAATGGCGAGCAGGGCGACGGCCCACAGCACCAGCAGCAGCGCCACGCCGCGCGAGCCCGCGCGCCGACCGGAGCCTCGAGCCACGTCAGCCTCCCCCCGTCGCGGGATCGGTGGGTGTCGGCGTCGGTGTCGGCGTCGGCGCCTGCGTGGGCGGGGTGAAGAACGACGGCTCCAGCGACGCACCGACCGCGCCCGGGTCGACCATCACCGGCACCACCAGCGGCGGCCAGCGCAGGCCGCTTTCCCGATCGAATTCGACCGCGATGCGCACCAGCAGCGGCAGCGGCCCGGACTTGTCCCAGTCGTCCTGCCAGTCGTCCAGCCGGCCCTCGGGCGTGGTGCCGCGGTACTCGATGCGCACGTCGGCCACGCGCTCGAGCAGCACCACCGGGCCGGGCTTTTCCGGAAACCCCTCGCGCAATTCGAATCCGTTGAGCAGCGCATGGCGGAACACCAGGGTGCCGCCGCCCGCGTCGCGCTCGTAGGCCAGTTCCTGCACGTAGGGTCCGCCGCGCCCGAGGTAACCCGGCATCGCGGAAACCCAGGTCATGCGGTCGCGCTCGCCGAGGAAATTGGTGATCCGGCCATCGCCGGGGTCGCGGTCGAAGGCGACCGCGAGTGCCTGCGAGACCTGGCGCCGCAGCAGTTCCTGGGTCACGCGCATCTTGTTGGTGCGCTCGATCGCGAGGTCGCCGCTGCGCACCGCGCGCGTCGAAGTGGCGATCGCGCCCCACACGCCGGCCGACAGCAGCGCCAGCAGGAGCAGCGCCAGCAGCACCTCGATCAGGCTGAAGCCGCGCGCACCGCGGGTCAAGGCGTGCCGCCCGGCTGGATCGCGCGCACGGTGGCGAAGCGCGCGCTGCGCTCGCGCTCGCCTTCGCGCCAGCGCACCTCGAGGTCGAGCCGGTACAGGTCCACCGGCACCTGTTCCTGCAGGCCGGTCTCGGAGGCCGGCGCGTCCTCCTTGCGCACCTCGAGCGTCCACTCGAAGCGCTCGTCGTCGTAGCGGCCGCCGTCGCTGCCTTCGCGCAGCGGCTCGCCGACGCCGGCCGCATCGAGGGTCGATTGCGCGTACAGCGCGGCCAGGGTGAGGTCGGCGCCGACCCGCGCGCCGCGCAGCGAGGACGCCGCGACCTGCAGCAGCGCGCCGGCCGCGAGCGCGAAGATCAGCAGCGCGATCAGGATCTCGATCAGGGTGAAGCCGGCGGCGCGACGACGGCTCATGGCGTGACCTCGCCCGGACGCAGCCGCACCTCGCCGGTGAGCCAGGCCACCTCGACGTCCCACGCCTGCTCGCCGTACACCAGCTTGATGCGGCCGCCGCTGCTGCTGCCGTCGGGCCAGAAGCGGATGCGCCCGGTGGTCGAGCCGGTCTGTTCCTCGGCGGCGGTGAGCAGGCGCAGCTCGACGTTCTTCGGCAACTGCACCGTCTCGCGTTTGGGCGCCACGTAGCTGCGCGCCTCGACGTCGAGCTCCAGCGCCTGCTGGCGCCGGCTCACGATCGCCTGCGCGCGGGTGTAGCGCAGCGCGGCGACCAGGTCCTGGCCGGCGGAACGCACGCGGGCCGTCGCCAGGCCGTCGGTCAGCGACACCGCCGCGACACCGACCACCACGCCGATCAGCAGCAGGACCAGGATGACCTCGATCAGGGTGAAGCCGCGGGCGGGTCGGGTCGTGTGCATCGCGGTTCGGCCGCGGCTGCGCGGCGCGCGGGCTTACTTGGCGACGATGTCCGCGCCCTTGGTGCCCTCGCCGCCTTCCTTGCCGTCGGCGCCGTAGGACAGCAGGTCGAAGTCGCGGCCGTTGGTGCCGGGCTTGCGGTACACGAGCTCGCGGTTCCAGGGGTCCTTGAGGTCTTCGGCCTTGGCATAGGGGCCCATCCAGTTGGACGCATTGGCGGGCCGCTGCACGAGGTCTTCCAGGCGGTCCGGTGCCGAGCCGTTGTCGAGTGCATACGTCTCGATCTTGCCGGCGAGGCCCTGCAACTGGATCACGGTGGCGCGCGTGCGGCCGCTGTCGCCCGCACCCGCCAACTGGTTGGCGATGATGCCGAGCACGATGCCGATCAGCACCAGCACGATGATGATCTCGATCAGCGAGAAGCCGCGCTGGCGGCTGGCGCGGCCGATGCGGCTGCCGAGGCGGCTGGGGCGATGCAGGTTCATGTCGCGGCTCCGGTGGATGCGGGTCGGTGGGACTACTGTACGCCGAGCGTCTGCGCCAGTTGCAGGATCGGCAGCACGATCGAGATCGCGATCAGGCCGATGATGCCGGCCAGCACCACCACCAGCGCCGGCACCAGGGCCTGCATCAGGCGGTCGATCGTGTTGCGGACCTCGATGTCGAAGGTGTCGGCGACCTTGAGCAGCATGCCGTCGAGTTCGCCGGATTCCTCGCCCACCGCGATCATCTGCAGCGCGAGGCGCGGGAAGCGCTTGCTCTTGCCCAGTGCGTAGGCGAGGCCGGCGCCGGACTTCACGTCGTCGGTGGCCTCGTCGACCACCGCCATCAGCACCCGGTTGTCCAGCACGTTGCGCGCGATCGACATCGCGGTCAGCAATGGAACGCCGTTGGTGAGCAGAGTTCCCAGCGTGCGCGCCAGCCGCGCGGTTTCGATGCGCGAGACCAGCGGCGCGGTCAGCCGCCACTCCAGCAGGCGCCCATCCAAGCGCAGCCGGGCGTTGGGATCGGCAAGCCGGCGCGCGCCGGCCCAGGCCAGCACGACCACGCCCAGCAGCAGCGCCCACCACCAGCCGGCGAAGAACTGACCGATGCCGAGCACCAGGCGGGTGTACCAGGGCAGTTCCTGGCCGAGGCTCTCGAACAGCGGCACGAACTGCGGCACCACCGAGGTCAGCATCACGCCCAGCGCGATCACCACCACGGTCATCAGGATCGCCGGGTAGATCAGCGCGTTGATCACCGAGGCGCGCACCTGCGCCGAGCGCTCCATGTATTCGGCCAGCCGCTTGAGCGTGGCCTGCAGCGAGCCCGAGACCTCGCCCGCGCGCACCATGTTGATGTACAGGCGCGAGAACGCGCCGTGCTGCTGCTCGAGCGCGGCCGACAGCGACGTGCCGCCGCGCACCACCTCGCGCACCTGCTGGATGAGTTTGCGCGCGCGGTCGTTGTCGGGCAGGTCGATCAGGATCTGCAGCGCGCGGTCCAGCGGCTGTCCGGCGCCCATCAGGGTGGCCAACTGCTGGGTGAAGGACACCATCTCCGGCCCGGACAATGGCGCGCGGCGGAACAGCTGCTCCAGCCCGCCGCCCAGCCCACCCGCACCGGCCTCGCGCGCATCGAGCGCAAGGTTCCCCGCCTCCTGCAGCCGGCCGATCACGTCCTCGCGCGAGAGCGCCTCCATCGTGCCTTCGATGGAGTCGCCTTGGGGGGTGACGGCTTTGTAACGGAAGAGGGGCATCAGGAGCGCGGCGATTGGCGATTGGCGAAGGGCGGGAAGGGCAGCGAATGGCGAATGGCGAATGGCGAATGGGAAAAGCCCGCGTCGGACCGGCGCTCGCCGGGCGTTGCGGCGCGCTCCGCGCATGCCGCGCGATTTCGGCAAACCGGGCGCTGCGCTTCGCGCCCCATTCGCCATTCGCCATTCGCCATTCGCTGCTCCATCGACCGCGTCCGACCGCAACCCGCCGCGGTCACCCTTCGCTCTCCTGCGTCACCCGCAGCACTTCCTCGATCGTGGTGGTGCCGGCCAGCGACTTCACCAGGCCGTCCTCGTACATCGTGCGCATGCCGGCCTCGCGGGCGGCGGCCTCGATGTCGCCCTCGCCGGCATGCTTCATCACGAGGCGCCGGATCGCGTCGTTCATGACCAGGAACTCCATGATCGTGGTGCGCCCGAGGTAGCCGGTGGGCGTGATCGACGAAGGGCCGGGCTTGAACAGGCGGATCGGGTCGGCGTCGGTGAAGCGGCGCAGCTTGAACTGCTCGACCACCTCCGGCATCGCGATGTAGGCCTGCGCATGGGTCGGCTCCAGCCGGCGCACCAGGCGCTGGGCGAGGATGCCGTTGACGGTCGAGGTCAGCAGGTAATCCTCCACGCCCATGTCGAGCAGGCGCGTGATGCCACCGGCCGCCGAATTGGTGTGCAGGGTCGACAGCACCAGATGGCCGGTGAGCGCGGACTGGATCGCGATCTTCGCGGTCTCCAGATCGCGCATCTCGCCGATCATGATGATGTCGGGGTCCTGGCGCACGATCGAGCGCAGCGCGTGGGAGAAGTCGAGACCGATCTGCGGCTTGGCCTGGATCTGGTTGATGCCCTCGATCTGGTATTCGACCGGATCCTCGACGGTGATGATCTTGACGTCGGGCGTGTTGAGCCTGCTGAGCGCCGTGTAGAGCGTGGTGGTCTTGCCCGAACCGGTGGGGCCGGTGACCAGGAGGATGCCGTGCGGCATCTCCAGCACCTGCTGGAAGCGCGGCAGGAACTCGTCGGTGAAGCCCAGCGCGTGGAAGTCCAGCACCACGCTCTCGCGGTCGAGGATGCGCATCACCACCGACTCGCCGTAGGCCGTCGGCACGGTCGACACGCGCAGGTCCAGCTCCTTGCCCTGCACGCGCAGCATGATGCGGCCGTCCTGCGGCAGGCGGCGCTCGGCGATGTTCAGCTTGGCCATGATCTTGATGCGCGAGATCACCGCCGCGGTGCTCGACGAGGGCGGCGCCTCGACTTCCTCCAGCACGCCGTCCACGCGGTAGCGCACCTTGAGCCGGTTCTCGAACGGCTCGACGTGGATGTCGGAGGCGCGCGCCTCGACGGCGCGCTGGATGATCAGGTTCACCAGCCGGATGACCGGCGCCTCGGAGGCGAGGTCGCGCAGGTGCTCGACGTCGTCCTCGCTGCGGTTGGCCTCGTCGGACAGGTTCTCGACGATCGTGCCCATCGCGCTGCGACCGGAGCCGTAGTAGCGCTCGATCAGGTCGTCGATCTCGCTCTGCAGGCCGAGCCGCACCGCGACCTCGCGCCCGGTGGCGAGCCGGATCGCGTCGATCGGATAGGGGTCGAGCGGGTTGGCCACCAGCAGGCCGACCTCGGTCTCGCTCTCGGTGATCGGCACCACGTGGTGGGCCTTGAGGAACTTCACCGACACCTGGACGTTGGGCGGCGGCGCGTCGGGGCACTCGCGCGCGGCCAGCATCGGCAGCCGCAGCACCTCGGCGGCGGCCTCGACCAGGTCGCGTTCGCTGATCAGGCCGAGGCGCGCCAGCAGCATGACGAACGAGCCCTTCGGGTCCTCGTCGTACAGCCGCCGCGCACGCGCGACGTCGGCCTCCTTGAGCCGCCCGCGGGAGGTCAGCACGGCGCTGATGCGCTCGTCGAGCGCGGAGGTGGCGTCGGCGGCTGGCGCTTCTGCGAGGGCGGCGTTCATCGGCGGGTTCATGGCGCGGGATCCTTGGGACCACCAGCGGGCGCGTCGGGTTCCCGGAACGGGCCGGCGATCGACTCGATGAAACGGCGGTTCATGAGGATCCAGGCCACCACCGGCATGATCGGCGGCAGGATCAGGTACCCAGTCTGGTACCAGAACGCGATCAGGTACTGCGACAAGCCCTGCCCTTCGATTGCAATGCGCAAAGGATCGCCGGCAAGGTAGGAAAGATCACGGAGGATCCCACCGGCCACTCCGAACGCCTGCGTCGGGACCAGCACGACGAAGCCTATCCCGAGCTGCAAGAACGTGCGCGCCCACGTCATTGGCGTGGCCATCACCAGCGCGAGCAGGATTGGCCAGCCGTAGCAGTACATCAGCGCATCCACATCGGTACTAATGACTGCCAGCTGACCGTCGGCCACAGCCTCGAAGCCCGGAACCTCGAATTTGGTAATCACGACCGCATTCGCGAATTCCTGGGTTATCGAGTCGAACAAGTCCGGCATCCAGGCCAGCAGCCCGGCGCCGGCGAGCTTGATCGGCAGGTAGACCACCACGCTGCGCACCACGAACCACAGGAAGAACGCCAGCGGCAGCCACAGCACGGCCGTCAGCAGGAAGGCCTTCAGCGACGGCGGGGCTTCGGCGGCGTCGGATGCGGCGCTCATGCGGCGAAGGTTATCCCAACCACGCGCGGGCGTTGCGGAACATGCGCATCCAGGGCGAATCCTCGCCCCATTCGCGCGGCCGCCACGACATCTGCACCGAGCGGAACACGCGCTCCGGGTGCGGCATCATGACCGTGACCCGGCCGTCGGCATTGGTGAAACCGGTCAAGCCGCCGTCGGAGCCGTTCGGGTTGGCCGGGTAGGCGCCGGCGACGGCGCCGTGGCCGTCCACGAAGCGCAGGCAGGCCGTGGCCGCCGCGGCGTGCGCCGGGTCCGAGAAGGCGGCCCGTCCTTCGCCGTGGGCGACCGCCACCGGGATGCGCGAACCGGCCATCCCGCGCAGGAACAGCGAGGGCGAATCGAGCACCTCGACCAGCGACAGGCGGGCCTCGAACTGCTCGGAGCGGTTGCGCAGGAACGTCGGCCAGTGCGCGGCGCCCGGCACCAGGTCCTTGAGCGCGGCCAGCATCTGGCAGCCGTTGCAGACGCCGAGCGCGAAACGCGCGCGGTCGGCGAGGAACGCGGCGAACTGCGCGGCGAGCGCCTCGCGGTAGCGGATCGACGCCGCCCAGCCGCGGCCGGCGCCCAAGACGTCGCCGTAGGAGAAGCCGCCGCAGGCCACGAAACCCCGGAAACCGGCCAGCGCCACCCGCCCCTCGATGAGGTCCGACATGTGCACGTCGAAGGCATCGAAGCCGGCGCGGGTGAAGGCGGCGGCCATCTCGACCTGGCCATTGACGCCCTGCTCGCGCAGGATCGCGACCCGCGGCCGCGCGCCGCGCGCCACGAACGGCGCGGCGACGTCGGCGGCGGGATCGAACGTCAGGTGCGGAGCGAGGCCCGGCGCGGCCGGATCGCGCAGGGCCGCGTATTCCTCGTCCGCGCAGGACGGTTCGTCGCGCAGGCGCTGCATCGCGTGGCTGGTCTCGCCCCAGGCGGCCAGCAGGGCGGCCAGCGGCGCGCGCAGCGCGACCCGTTCGGCGCGCCGCACGACGACTTCGGCGTCGGCGCGCGGCGCGCCGATGCGATGCAGCAGCGGCGCGAGCCCCCGCGGCGGCGAACGCTGCGCGCACGGCGTCGAGGTCAGCCGTGCGCACCTGCAGCAGCACGCCGAGTTCCTCGGCGAACAGCAGGCCGGGCAGCTCGCCCGCCACGCCCGCGAGGTCGAGGTCGAGACCCGCGCGCGCGGCGAAGGCCATCTCCAGCGCGGCGACCAGCAGGCCGCCGTCGCTGCGATCGTGGACCGCCAGCAGCAGGCCGCGCGCGGCCAGCGCCTGCACCACGCCGAAGGTGGCGCGCAGGCGCGCCGGGTCGCACAGGTCGGGCACCGGCCCATCGAAGCCGCCGTGCACCTGGGCCAGGATCGACCCGCCGAGGCGTTGGTGCCCGCTGGCGAGGTCGACCAGCAGCAGGGTCGATTCGCCCGCGTCGAGCCGCAGTTCGGGCGTCAGCGCGCGGCGCGCATCGGTGGTGCGCGCGAAGGCCGACACCACCAGCGACACCGGCGACACCACGCGGTGCTCGCCCTGCGCGTCGCGCCAGCGCGCCTGCATCGACAACGAATCCTTGCCGACCGGGATCGACACCCCGAGCGCCGGGCACAGGTCGAGCCCGACCGCGCGCACCGCGTCGAACAGCGCGGCGTCCTCGCCCGGGTGCGCGACCGCGGCCATCCAGTTGGCCGACAGGCGCACCTCGCCGAGGTCGGCGATCGGTGCGCCCATCAGGTTGGTGATCGCCTCGCCCACCGCCAGGCGCGCGGCGGCCGCGGCGTCCAGCAGGGCCACCGGGCTGCGCTCGCCGATCGACATCGCCTCGCCGGCGTAGCCGTCGAAGTCGCGCAGGGTCACCGCGCAATCGGCCACCGGCACCTGCCACGGCCCGACCATCGGATCGCGCGCGCACAGGCCGCCGACCGTGCGGTCGCCGATCGTGACCAGGAACGACTTGCTGCCGACCGTGGGGTGGCGCAGCACCCGGTCCAGCGCCGGCGCGAGGTCGATGCCGGCGGCGTCGAAGCCGGGCAGTCCCGACGGCGGGACACGCCGCGCGTCGCGGTGCATGCGCGGGGGCTTGCCGAACAACACATCCAGCGGCAGGTCGACCGGCGCGCCGCCGAGGCGCTCGTCGGTGACCACCAGCCCGCGGTCCGCGGTGGCGTGCCCGACCACCGCGAACGGACAGCGCTCGCGCGCGCAGATCGCCTCGAACTCCGCCAGCCGCGCGCGCGGCACGCCCAGCACGTAGCGTTCCTGCGATTCGTTGCACCAGATCTGCATCGGCGACATCTGCGGGTCGTCGCAGGGGATGCGCCGCAGTTCGATGCGCCCGCCGACGCCGGAATCGTTGAGGATCTCCGGGATCGCGTTCGACAGCCCGCCGGCGCCGACGTCGTGGATGCTGGCGATCGGGTTGGCCTCGCCCAGCGCCCAGCAGCGGTCGATCACTTCCTGGCAGCGGCGCTGCATCTCGGGGTTGTCGCGCTGCACCGAGGCGAAGTCGAGTTCGGCCGAGGAATCGCCGCTGGCGACCGACGACGCGGCGCCACCGCCGAGGCCGATCAGCATCGCCGGGCCGCCGAGCACCACCACCGCGTCGCCGGGCGCCAGGTGCCCTTTCTCGACGTGCGGCACGCGCAGGTTGGCCAACCCGCCGGCGAGCATGATCGGCTTGTCGTAGCCGCGGTGCAGGGCATCGTCGGCGGTGGGCAGCTCGAAGCTGCGGAAATAGCCGAGCAGCGCCGGGCGGCCGAACTCGTTGTTGAACGCGGCCGCGCCCAGCGGGCCGTCGCGCATGATCTCGAACGCGCTGGCCATGCGCGGCGGCAGCGCGCGCGGCGCCTCCCACGGGCGCGGCAGGCCCGGGATGCGCAGGTGCGAAACGCTGAATCCGGTCAGGCCGGCCTTGGGCTTGGCGCCGCGACCGGTCGCGCCCTCGTCGCGGATCTCGCCACCGGATCCGGTGGAGGCGCCGGGGAACGGCGCGATCGCGGTCGGGTGGTTGTGCGTCTCGACCTTGATCGCGTACGCCGTGTCCTCCTGCGCCGCGCCCCAGCGCGCGTCGCCGGGCGCGGGGAAGAAGCGCGCCGCCGGCCCGCCGGCGACCACCGCCGCGTTGTCCTTGTAGGCGCTGAGCGTGTGCGCGGGATGCGCGGCATGCGTGTTGCGGATCATCTGGAACAGCGACAGCGGCATCGCCGCGCCGTCCACCGTCCAGGTCGCATTGAACACCTTGTGCCGGCAGTGCTCGCTGTTGGCCTGCGCGAACATCATCAGTTCGGCGTCGCTGGGATCGCGACCCAGTTCGCCATAGCGCTGCGCGAGGTACTCGATCTCGTCGGCCGACAGCGCGAGCCCGAGCCGGGCGTCGGCGGCGCGCAGGGCGGCGAGCGGATCGGCGCCCAGCGCGACGCGCGCCAGCGGCGCCGGCTCGCCGTGCAGGAACACGCCGGCGACCTCGTCCAGCGCGGCCAGCACCGATTGCGTCATCGGATCGTGCAGCACGCCGAGCACGGCGCGGCGCGCGTCGCCGTCCGGCGGCAGCGCCTCGACCTCGAGCCGCTGGCCGCGCTCGATGCGCGCCACCGGCAGGCCGCCGCCGCGCGCGATCTCGGTGGCCTTGGTCGACCAGGGCGAAATCGTCGACAGGCGCGGCAGCACGAACAGCGTGCCCCGCCCGCCGTCACCGGGCGCGGCGTCGCCGCTGGCGTCGAGCAGGGCCGCCAGGCGCGCGCGGTCGGGCGCAGCGCCGGGCGCGGCCTCCACCGCGTACAGCCAGTGCACCGCGACCACGCGACACCCGGTCGCGAGGGCGGCGAGCCGCGCATTGAGCCGTTCGAGACGGAACGGCGAGAGGGCGGGTCGCCCGTCGAGCAGGATCATGGGGGGCTTCGCGATGGCCGCGCGAGGGCCGGCATTCTACCGGCAGGCGGCGCGGCGTGGGCCGCCCCGTGCGGGGAGCCGGCGACCGCAGCCGCCGGCCCGTGGGCGCCCGGGCGCGGCCTCAGCGGCCGGCTTCGAGCTGCTGCAGGCGCGCCAGCATCTGGTCCGGCGGCAGGTAGCCGCCGATCTGGGTGCCGTCGGCGGTGATCACCGCCGGGGTGCCGGACACGCCGATCTTCTGGCCCAGTTCGTAGTCGGCCTCGACCGGGTTGCTGCAATCGGTCTTGTTCGGGATCGGCTCGCCGTTCTTGGCCGCGGTCATCGCGCCGTTGTGGTCGTCCGCGCACCACACCGACACCGCCTTGTTCCAGGCCTCCGAGCCCTTGCCGGCGCGCGGGTAGAACAGGTACTCGACGGTGATCCCGCGCTCGTTGTACTGCGCCATCTCCTGGTGCAGGCGCCGGCAGTAGCCGCAGTCGATGTCGGTGAACACGGTGACGCTGTACTTGGCGTTCTTGGCCGGGAAGATGATCCGCTTGTCGGCCGGCACGTTGGCCAGCGCCGCCTTGCGGATGCCGGCATAGCGCGCCTCGGTGAGGTTCTTGCGCGCGGCGGCGTCCCACACCACGCCGGAAACGACGTACTTGCCGTCGCCGCTGACGTAGATCACCTGGCCGCCCATCACCACCTCGTAGAAGCCCGGCAGGACGGATTTCTCGACCTGGTCGACCTTGGCCTCCGGCACCAGGGCCTTGATCGCGGCACGGACGCGCTCGTCGGCGCCGTCCTGGGCCAGCGTCGAACCCGCCGCCAGCAGCGCGGTGGCGGCGAAGAGGACCTTCAGCATCGGGGCTTTCCTTCTGGATCGGGTTGCGGGGATGGCAGAGGCCATGGGGGCTGGACCACGTCCGGGGCCCGAAGTTCCGGGCCCGGGCCGGGCCCAGCCGGCGATTGTGCCGCAAACCGCGACGGGGCGCCGTTCACGCGCGCGGGTGGTGGCGGGCGTGCAGGCGCTTGAGGCCCTCGCGGGCGACCAGGGTGTAGA
>JAJTHZ010000133.1 GCA_021299185.1 Lysobacteraceae bacterium
AGCACCTCGCGCCGCATGCCGAGCCCGCCGCGGCGGCGGCCGCCGCACGCGCCTTCCTGGGGCCGCTGCGCGCCGCGATCGACGCCGCCCGCGCGCGCAGCGCGGCCTGAGCCGCCGCCCTGCGCTACGATGCGCCATCCGCCATGACCGCATCCGGACCGTTCCGATGAGCTGGCTGTCCAAACTGATGCCCTCGCGCATCCGCACGCAGGGCGGCAACAAGCGCAACGTGCCCGAGGGCCTGTGGGTCAAGTGCGAGCGCTGCGCGGCGGCGCTGTACCAGCCGGAACTCGAGCGCAACCTCAAGGTGTGCCCGAAGTGCGGCTTCCACATGCCGATCGGCGCGCGCGAGCGGCTGCGCGGGTTCTTCGACGAGGGCGAACTCACCGAGATCGGCGCCGACCTCGAGCCGGTCGACGCGCTGAAGTTCAAGGACTCCAAGAAGTACCGCGACCGCGTCGTGGCCTCGCAGCGCGCCACCGGCGAGAAAGACGCGCTGGTCGCCCTGCGCGGCACGCTCAAGGGGCGTCCCGTGGTGGCCTGCGCGTTCGAGTTTGCCTTCATGGGCGGATCGATGGGATCGGTGGTCGGCGAGCGCTTCGCGCTGGCCGCCGAGCACGCGCTGGAGCACGGCCTGCCGCTGGTGTGTTTCTCCGCCACCGGCGGGGCGCGCATGCAGGAAGGCCTGCTGTCGCTGATGCAGATGGCCAAGACCTCGGCCGCGATCGCGCGACTGCGCGAGGCGGGGCTGCCGTTCATCTCGGTGCTGACGCATCCCACGACCGGTGGCGTGTCGGCCAGCCTCGGCATGCTCGGCGACCTCAACATCGGCGAGCCGGAGGCCCTGATCGGTTTCGCCGGGCCGCGCGTGATCGAACAGACCGTGCGCGAGACCCTGCCCAAGGGCTTCCAGCGCAGCGAGTTCCTGCTCGAACACGGTGCGATCGACCTGATCGTCGACCGCCGCGAGCAGCGCGAGAAGATCGCCGCGCTGTTCGCGCTCCTGCTGCGCCAGCCGGCGTTGCCGGCCGAAGTCTCGGCCGCGCCGGCAGCCTGAACCGTCGGTGGGGCAGGGGATGGCGGCTCCGGACACGCTGGCCGGGTGGCTCGCGCACTGGGAGCGCGTGCACGCGCGACCGATCGACCTCGGGCTCGAGCGGGTGGCCGCGATCGCCGAGCGGATGCGCCTGTCGCGCCCGGCGCCGACCTGCATCACGGTCGGCGGCACCAACGGCAAGGGGTCCACGGTGGCGATGCTGGATGCCATCCTGCGCGCCACGGGGCGCGTGGTCGGCACCTACACCTCGCCGCACCTGCTGTCCTACAACGAGCGCGTTCGAATCGACGGCGAGTGCGTCGACGATGCCGAACTCATCGCCGCGTTCCGCCGCGTCGAGGCCGCGCGCGAAGCGACCACGTTGACCTACTTCGAGGCCGGCACGCTGGCCGCCTTCGCGGTGTTCGAGGCGCGCGAGGTCGACGTGGCCGTGCTCGAGGTCGGCATGGGCGGGCGCCTCGACGCGGTCAACGTGGTGGATGCCGATGCCGCGATCGTGACCACGATCGACCTCGACCACCAGGAGTTCCTCGGTCCCGACCGCAATGCGATCGGGCGCGAAAAGGCCGGCATCTTCCGCAGCGGGCGGCCCGCGATCAGCGGCGATCGTGCGCCGCCGCAGAGCCTGCTGGCGCATGCATCGGCGATCGGCGCCGACCTGCAGCGCGCCGGCGTCGACTTCGGCGTGCACGATGCACCCGGCGGCTGGACCTGGTGGCACCGGGACGGCGCGTCGATCGACCTGCCGCGACCATCGCTGCCGGGTGCGTTCCAGTTCGACAACGCGGCGGCCGCGATCGCGGCGCTGCACGCCCTGCGGCACACCCTGCCCGTATCGCCGTCGGCGATCGCCGCGGGCTTGGCCAGCGCACGCTGCCCCGGGCGGCTGCAGCGCGTCGGCGAGACACCGGAAGTGGTGGTCGACGTCGCCCACAACCCGCAGGCCGCGCGCGAACTCGCGCTGTGGCTGGCCGCGCAGCCGGCGCGCCGCACGGTGGCGGTGTTCGCCGCGCTCGGCGACAAGGATTACGCGGGCATCGTGGCGCCGCTGCGCGGAGCGATCGACGCCTGGTTCGTGGCCGGCTTGCGGGATGACTCGCCGCGTGGGCTCGATGCGGCCTCCACCGCGGCGCGAATGGCCGCCCTGGGCATCGCGGCGACGGCCAGCGACGGCGTCGCGCAGGCGTTGGCGGCGGCGCGCGAGGTCGCCGGTCCGGCGGGGCGCGTGCTGGCCTTCGGTTCCTTCCACACGGTGGCCGGCGCGATGCGCGCCTGCGGGCTGGATCGCGCCTGAACCCGTCGCGCCACGCGCGCATCCGGTGCGCGTGCGATCGGCACTATAATCCGCGCTCCCGCTCCGGACCCTCGCGATGGACCCAGCCCTGAAACAACGCCTGGTGGGCGCGACCGTGCTCGTCGTGCTGGCCGTGATCTTCGTGCCGATGCTGGTCGACACCACGCCGCGCAGCGAGGGCGAGGCGATCGACCTCACCATCCCGCCGCAGCCGGGACAGACCTTCGAGACCCAGGTCGTGCCGCTGGGCCCGCAGCCGCAGCCCGCGGCGCCCGGGGCTCCGCTGGTCGCCGATCCCGATCGCGTGGTCACCGTCGACACCGGCTCGGCGCCGCGCACCGATGCGTTCGCGGGCACCACCGCGGCCCCGGTCGACGGCACGGGCGTGGACGCCGTTGCGCCCGCCGCGCAGCCGCCCGTCCCTACGCCCGCG
>JAJTHZ010000257.1 GCA_021299185.1 Lysobacteraceae bacterium
CTGGCGCAGCGGCTGGCCGCGCGCTGCGTGGACCTGCCCGCCCTGCCCGCGGGCGACGCGCGCGCGCGCCTGCAGTGCACGACCGGCACGCAGGGCTGGCGCGGCCCGGGGGCGTTCGACGGCGTCGGGCCGTTGCGAATGGTCGTGCAGCGGTCGTCGGCGGGCGTGCGCTGAACGCGGCGCGGCCGCGACCGCCACGGCAAGGCGCTGCATCCGGAAGCGCCCGCCGCCGGCGAGGCCCCGCGGTCCCCGGCGGCGCCCGGGATGCCCGCCAACGGCGATCCGTGGCCCGGTCAGCCCGCGCCGGGGCGGCGGGTATACTGGCGCGCTCCCCACGCCCCGCCGCGCGCCACATGTCCGCCCTCGAAGCCGAAGTCCTCGCCAAGACCTGGTTCTACCGCTTCCGGCTGCCGTCGGGCGCGGTCACCCGCTCGTACGACGACGGCGCGCTGGACGCGATCCACGAGACGCGGCTTGCGATGCTCGACCGCGCGCTCGGCGAGGCCTTCCCGCAGGGCATGGCCGGCCGCTCGGCGGTGGACCTGGCCTGCCACCAGGGCTATTTCTCGGTCGAGCTCGCGCGCCGCGGCTGCGCGCCGGTGACCGCGATCGACGCCCGGCCGGAGCACGTGGCCGACTGCAACCTGGTGGCCGCGGCGCTCGGCCTCGGCGATACGGTGCGGGCGCGCCAGTGCGACGTGCACGCCGTCACGCCGGCCGACTTCGGCACCCATCCACTGGTGCTGTGCTTCGGCCTGATCTACCACCTGGAAAACCCGGTCGGGGCGCTGCGCGTGGCGCGCTCGCTGACCGCCCCGGGCGGCATCTGCCTGGTCGAGACCCAGGTCGTGCCGAACCTGTCCGGCCCGGTCGACTGGGGCGCCTACCGCTTCGTGAAGCCGCTGCAGGGCGTGTTCGGGCTGGTCGACGAGACCTACGAGACCCACGGCCCGGAGATGAGCACCACCGGCATCTGCCTCGCGCCCAGCGTGGAGGGCCTGCTGTGGGTGATGCGCAAGGTGGGCTTCCGCGAGGTGGCGCTGGTGCCGCCGCCGGACGGCGCCTACGAGCAGCACCGCTACGGCAAGCGGGTAATGGCGGTCGGCCGCGCCTGAGCCCGCCGGCGGCGGCCGGGCGGGCCGCGATTGACGCCCTTCCCCCCGACGGCTAGCCTCGCGCGTCTACGAGTCCGGGGACGCGCCATGACGCTGAGCATCACCATCGACCTGTCCGACAACGACCTCGACCACTTCCAGGAGGTCTTGAAGCGCGCCCAGCAGAACGCGGGCAGCAAGTCGGCGCAGGAGATCACCGACGCCGCCGGCAAGCTGGTCGCCAGCGCGGTCGGGGTGCAGGTGCCGGAGTTCATCGGCCAGCGCCTGGCCAAGCTCGACAACCTGATCAAGATGGTGCACGACAAGGGCTGGGCGCTCGGCGACGACGACAAGCAGCGCGTGCTCACCGCGCTGGCCTACTTCGCCGACCCCAAGGACGTGATCCCCGACTCGGTGCCGGTGGTCGGCTACCTCGACGACGCGATCATGATCGAGCTGTGCGTGCGCGAACTGAAGCACGAGATCGAGGCCTACGAGGACTTCCGCGCGTTCGTGAAGTCCGAGTCGGTGGAGCGCGGCGTGGATCCCGCGACGCTCGACCGCGAGGACTGGCTGGAGGAGCGCCGCCGCGAGCTGCACGAGCGCATGCAGCGCCGCCGCGAGCGCGACCGCTACAGCGGCGGCGACAGCGCCGGGGCGATGTTCCGCTTCCGCTGACCCGCGTGATCGCCGCCCCGGCGGCGATCCCTTGGTCTTGCGGGAGCCGCTCCGGCGGCGGCGGTGGTGGCCCGCTGCGCCACAGTCGCCGCTGAAGCAGCTCCCACGGCCAGCGCGGCCGCCTTGCCGCGGCCCCTCTTCCGGCCTACAGTCGGCGTCGCTGGCGGATCGCCGCGGCGCAGGATTGCGCCGGAGGGCGGCGAACCGCGTCGAAGCAAGGGGTCCCGCATGCGCCGCGCCGGCCCCGTCCTCGCCCTGTTCGCCCTGCTGGCAACCGCGCCCGCAGCGATCGCGCAGGCCGCGCCGTCCTCCTTCGAGGAGCGCACCGGCTGGCCGCTGCCGCAGTCCGGCATCTACTACGACCCGACGCAGCCCGGCGTCGCCTTTTCGTTCGACATCGGGCTCGACGGCACCCTGCTCGGCGGGTTCGCCGCCTACGGTGCCGACGGGGCTTCGACGTTCTACACCGTGCACGGCCGGCTCTCGCGCGAGGACCTGCCCGCCGCCGACGCCGGCATCGTCGGCGCGCTGCGCTCGCCGGTCCACCAGAGCCGGCGCATCGGGGCCGCCGATGATCCGGCCGCCCGCGTCGTCACCGAAGCTGTGCCCGCGCTCGGTGAGGCGGTGGTGCGCTTCGTCGAGCCCCGCCGCCTGACGCTCGACATCGCCGGCCAGCGATGGAACATGCAGCGCATCGCGCTGACCGAGGACCCCGCGCAGTGGATCTCGGGTCGCTTCCTGATGCTGGTCGAAGCGCGCGCCGATGCCCCGCTGCGCGGGCCGGTGCTGGCCGGGGTCTCGATCGGCCCGCCGCTGCGCATGCAGTCGCTGCCGGCTCCTTCCGACGGCGTGTGCAGCGGCGCGGGCGCGGTCGCCGATGCGCGCTTCGTCACCTGCGAAAGCGGCTGCGGCGCGTTCCATGAATGGGCCGGCGGACCCCTGTCGAGGGTGCTCGTGTGGTCCAACGGGGACGGGACGACGTGGCAACTCGGCCGCTACGTCGAGGGTGGCGAGGGCCTGGTGCCGCTGCCGGGTGGCGTGCAGTACACCCTGTCGCCCAGCCCGCAGTCGCTGGACGCGCTGCCCCAGGCGCGCGGCTGCCGGGTGCCGGGCGAGGCATTGCGCCTGTACCGGCAGCCCCTGCCGTCGCCCACCGTCGACACACCGCGCGGCCCGCAGGAACCGGACGACCCGCTGGGTTCGCTGCGCGCCAGCCTGTGGTGGGATCCGGGGCGGCCCGGCGTGGGCCTGATGGTCGATGTCGGCGGTCGCCTGGCGGCGCCGGTGGCGACCGGGCTGGTGGCCATGTTCGATTTCCGCGCCGACGGCAGCGCGGACTTCACCACCGTCGTGGGACCGGTGGCATCGGCCGGCGCCGCCGGCACGCCGGTGCTGCAGTCACCGATCTACCGCCACCGCGACGGCCAGTGCATCGGCTGCCCGTGGCGCGCGCCCGGCACCACCGCGGACGAGCGATCGCTGCGCTTCGCGATCCCGGCCGACGACGGGTCGGCGCTCACCGCCACGACCCTGCGCGGCGAGGCCGTCGAGCGGCGCGTGACCTACACGCGCGTCCCGTTCGACCGCAGCGCCTTCGATGAAGTGCAGGGACGCTGGCTGCTGCGGGTCGCCGACCCCGCCCAGGGCCGTTTCGGCGCCGACGGCCTGCCGGTCCCGATCCATGCCGAGGTGGTCGTGGAGCCACTTGCGGGCACGTTCCTCGGCGACCGCTCGGCCGGCAACCCGGCCTACCGTCTGCGTTGCGTGCGCGGCTGCGCGGCGTACGCGCGCTGGATCGGCGATGCGGCCGGGACCGACGCGCCCGCCGAGGTCGCGGCCGTCCTGTGGTTTTCGCGCACCGCGACCCTGGACGCGCCGCCCGCCGCGAACGCCTTCGATGCGTCCCGCGCCACGCTGGGCGCCTATGCGCGGGGCACCGATGGCTGGACGCGCGTGCCGCAGTCACCCGCGTATCCGCTCGACCTGCGCGCACGCGACCGCTATCGCAGCCGCGGCGACGGCTACCGCGGTGATGCACCGGCGACGGGCGCGCCCGCCGGTCGGATCGACCTGTTCCGCAATCCGCCGCGCGTATTGGGCGACTGACCGCGACGCGCGGACCGCAGCCGGCCTCGCGCCCTCAGGGCCGCTCGACGATCGCCACCACGCCCATGCCGCCGGCGGTGCAGACCGAGATCAGGCCGCGGCCCGAGCCCTTCTGCGCCAGCAACTTCGCCAGCGTGGCGACGATGCGCGCACCGGTGGCGGCGAACGGATGGCCCAGCGCCAGCGAGCTGCCGACCACGTTCATCTTCGCGGGATCGATGCTGCCCATCGCCTTGTCGCGGCCCAGCCGGTCGCGGCAGTAGGTCTCGCTCTCCCACGCGCGCAGCGTGCACAGCACCTGCGCGGCGAAGGCCTCGTGGATCTCGTAGAAGTCGAAGTCCTGCAGCGTGAGCCCGGCGTCCTTCAGCATCTCGCTCACCGCCACCGTGGGCGCCATCAGCAGGCCCTCGCCGCCGACGAAGTCCACCGCGGCGACCTTGGCGTAGGTGAGGTAGGCCTGCACCTGCCAGCCGCGCGCGCGCGCGTGGTCGTCGGAGGCCAGCAGCACCGCGGCGGCACCATCGGTCAGCGGCGTGGAATTGCCCGCGGTCAGCGTGCCCTTGCCCGAGGTCTTGTCGAATGCGGGCTTCAGTTGCGCGAGTTTCTCCAGCGTGGTGTCGGCGCGCAGGATGTTGTCGCGCCTGAGGCCGCGGAACTCGCACACCAGGTCGTCGTAGAAGCCGCGCTCGTAGGCGGCGGCTGCCTTCTGGTGCGAGGCCAGCGCGAGGCGGTCCTGGTCCTCGCGGGCGATGCCCCATTCCTTGGCCATCATCTCGCAATGGTCGCCCATCGCCTTGCCGGTGCGCGGCTCGCCGACGCCGGGGAACTCCGGCACCAGTTCGCGCGGCGAGAAACCCTTCAACGCCGCGCCCAGCCGCTGGCCGAGCGACTTCGCGCGGTTCATCGCCATCAGCCGCGCGCGCAGGCGCTTCGAGACCGCGATCGGCGGGTCGGAGGTGGTGTCGGACC
The DNA here is from genome assembly GCA_021299185.1 of Lysobacteraceae bacterium. Taxonomy (GTDB): domain Bacteria; phylum Pseudomonadota; class Gammaproteobacteria; order Xanthomonadales; family Ahniellaceae; genus UBA4656. The sequence goes on from JAJTHZ010000257.1 coordinate 4,848, forward strand.
CGCCGCCGATGCCGACCTCGATCTGCCCGGTGGCGATCTTGTTGGCGATCGTGATCACGGTGTCCAGCGAGGTGCCGCAGGCGCGCTGGTGGGTGATGCCGGGGGTCAGCGCGGACAGGCCCGACGACAGCGCCACCTCGCGGCCGATGTTCCAGTCGCTGGAGTGCTTGAGCACCGCGCCGAGCGCGACCTCGCCCAGTTGCGCGCCGGACAGGCCGAAGCGCTCGACCAGGGCCGAGACCGCCTTGATCGACAGCGGCACGTTGCCGAGGTCCGAGTACGCGGTGTTGCTGCGGCAGAAGGGGATGCGGACGCCGCCGATGATCGCGGCGGGCTTGAGCAGGGTCTGGCGCATGGCGAGGGGACCTTCGAAGCGGACGCCGGATTACACCACAGCGCGTTTCGAGCGAAGGCTCGGGACGCGCGCGTCAGCCGCGCGGCTCCGGGAAGAACTTGACGATCCAGGCCCAGAACCACCACGCCGCGGGATCGGCGGCGATGCGCTCGCCGGTGAGGTCGGCGAGGCGCTGCATGGTGTGTTCCAGCGGCTCGGCCGCGGGATCGATCGGCGCGTCGATGCGCAGCATGCGCGTGCGGGCGGCGGCGTCCAGCCCGAGGTGCATCGGCACCAGGCGCCAGCCCTGGTCGCGCGCCAGTTGCACCAGTCCATGGGTGAAGTGCGTGGGCTGCCCGAACAGGGTGACCGGACTGAGCGAGTGGATCTCGGTCGGCGGCACGTCGATCGCGCCGATCACGGTGCGGCGGGGATCGCGCAGCGCGTCGATGATCTTCGCCTTGGCGCCGCCCCAGTAGATCGTCTCCGCGCGACCGCTGCGCGCGATCGCGGCGAACTGCGCCCGCGAGTACCACCGGGCGACGGGGAACGGGCGCAGGGCGTCGTCGTCGATCGTGCGGCTGATGAAGCTGGCGCGGAACCCGCGGCTGGCCAGGTGGCGGATGCCGAACAGGCCGTTGCCCCAGTGCACGAACAGCACCACGAAGGGCTTGCCGTCGGAGGGCCAATCGCCCTGCACCGTGAGTTGGCGGTCGATCCAGGCGTCCGAGCGCCAGCGCGTCCAGTACACGTCGGCGTGGTCGAGCAGCACGTAGAGGCGGCGGCGGCGCAGCAACGCCACGGGATCGGACGCGAAGCCGAAGCGCGCGGCGCCCTCGGCGAATCCCGCGGTGTACTGCCGGTACAGCCACGGGATGCGGGCCACCGCGCGCGCCACGGCGAGGCCGGCGCGGAACGGCAGCAGCGCGATCGTCGCCGGGACGAGCACGCACTCGATGGCATCGCGGACGTGGGTGGACCAGGACAAGGCGGGGCACTCGGCGGGGCCGCGAATGGTAGCGCCGCCCGCCGCCGACGCGCGCTGGACGGGTGATGGCGCGACAATGGCGCATGCACACCCACTGCCCCGCCGTGCTGGCGATCGAACTGCGCGGCCCGCCGCCCGCGACCCTGCCCTGCGTGCCGACCGAGCAGGCCGCGCGCCTGGTCGATGCCATCGCGGCCGACCTCTCGCGGCTGCTGCCAGGCGTCGACGGCCTGGGCCTGGCGGTCGCCGGCGCGCTGTTCGACGTCGCCCAGGTGCTGCGCCCAGGCTGGCCGCTGTTCCAGGAACTGGCCCTGCTGTACCGCCGCGAGCGGCGGTCCGACCCGGCGCCGGCGGTGATGGGTTTCGGCACCGCCGGCGGGCGGATGGCGAGCCCGGTGCTGGAGCCGGAGCCGGGGCTCGGCGGCGGCCCGCTGGTGCTGGTGCCGTGGGTCCTGGTCGGCGAAGACGCGCTGGCGCAGGCGATCGGTGCCCGCATGGAGCAGGTCTTCACCGAACAGGGGCTGGCCGGCGCCGAGGTGCCGCTGTTCCTCGCCCAGGGGTTCGGCCTCGCGGTCGAACACGCGCGCTACCTCACGCGCTTCGACCTGTGCGCCTTGATGGCGATCCAGCTCGACCATGCCGGACTGGGGCCGGTGTGGCCGCTGCTGGAGGCCGCGCTGCTGGCCCCCGACAGCGCGCAGTTCGTGCGCAGCGAGGGCGGGGCGGGCTGGCGCTGCGAATCCGGCTCGGTGCGCGGCGCGGCCTTCGGCTTCGATGCCTGGGCGCGCGGCCCGGGCGCGGCGCTGGCGCCACCGGCGCGTGCCGAGGGCTTCGCCGAGACCCTGCTGATGCAGCGCCGCGCCGCCGCCCTGCTGGCGGCGCACGGCCTGCCCCCGTCGTGGGTGGCAGCCGACCCCGCGCTCGGGGATGCCGCGCTGGACGCGGCGTTGCTCGCCGGCCCGTTGCTGGACGGCGCGCGGCTGGTGGAACGCCTCGCCGCGCCGGCGACCGGCGATGGCGGGTCGCAAGGCCCGGATCGACGTCGCGTCGTGGCGCTGACCCATCCGGTGCTCGGCACGGCCGGGTTCGCCGTCGTGGCCGGCAGCGCGAAGGCCCCGACGGTGATCGCGCGCGCCTGGCCGCTGGATGAAGCCGCCGCACGCGGCACGCGTGGCGCACTGGGCGCGGCCTTCGACGCCGACCCGGACGGCGGGTCGATCCCGCTCACGGCCTGCGTGGCGTCCTCACCGCACGACTGAAACGCCGCCTGCGGCGCAATCCGCCGAATGGCGCTGCTCGCGCGAGCAATGGAGCGCTGCGTGCAGCGCGACCCGCCTCGCGCCTGCCCGGCACGCACCGCGCCCCCCGGGCAGGCGCGGGCCGGGCCGTGCGCGATGCCGCGCGAGGCCCGGACCGGTCAGTTGATGACGATGTCGCGCTCGACGGTCGGCGAGGCGAAGTAGAAGGCGTCTTCTTCGTGCGTGGCGGAGATCGTGCAGGTACCGGTGGTCAGCGGGGTGAAGGTGCCCCCGCTGACGTGGGTGCACACGGTCGGCGTCAGCGACACGAAGGTCACCTGGCCGGTGGACGGGCCGGGCGTGAACGCCAGCGTGAAGTTGCCGCCGGCCACCGTGAACGGGCCCTGCTGCGGCACGGTCAGCGACCCGATGCCGCGCGTGATCGTGACCTGGCGCTCGACGGGCGCCGCGGCGTTGTAGTTGGCGTTGCCGGCCTGCTGCGCGCGCACCGTGCAGATGTTCACCGCGACCGGCGTGACCGTGGTGCCGCTGACCGTGCAGCGCGTGTTGTTGGTCGACGAGAAGACCACCGGGTTGCCGGAGGCGCCACCGGTGGCGCTGACCTGGAAGGTCTGGCCGAACGGCTGCGGGCCCGGGTCGGCGAAGGTGATGGTCTGGTTCGCGCGGGCGATGGTGAAGCTGCGCGTGACCTGCGGCGCTGCGTTGTAGTTGGCGTTGCCGGCCTGGTTGGCGGTGATCGTGCACGTGCCGGCGGCGACCGTGGTCAGGGTGCTGCCACTGACCGTGCAGGTGCCCGTCGTGGTGGACGCGAACACGATCGGATTGCCCGAGTTGCCGCCGGTGGCGACCAGCGGCACGGTGCCGGACGCGGCGAAGGTCACGCTCGCGCCCTCGGCCGGACTGCTGAACGTGATCGCCTGGCTGCCGATGCCCACCGTCTGCTGCAGGGTGCCGGTGCTGCCGTTGAACCCCAGCCGGCCGGTGAAGGTGGCGCGCACGGTGCGCGTGCCTGCGGCCTGCGAGGTGATCGCGCAGCTGCCGTTGGCGCGGGTGGCGATGATGGCGTCCGGCACCAGGGTTGCCGTGCAATTGGCACCCGCGGCGTCCGAGACCAGCGCCACGCCGGCCGGGCGGCCTTCAGGCGCATCGACGCGCAGGGTGACGGTGTAGGGCTCGCCGATCGTCGCCGGCGTCGGCGTCACCGAGACCACGGTGGTGGTGGTGCCGACGGCCGCAGGCGGCTCGAAGCCGTCGATCAGGAACACGTTCGGGTTGACCGGCCCGTTGCCCGGGATCAGCGCCGGGCTGTTCAACGCGCGGTCGTTGTTGGCGCCGAAGCCGATGCAGTCGGCCACCGTGAGCAGGTTCTGGCTCACCGGCGGCGTGCCGGCGGTGGGATAGGTCATGCCGGTGGTCGACGCCGGCGAGGACACCGGGAAGCCGTCGAACGTGAAGCAGGCGGTGCTGGTGGTGGTGGTGCCTTCGAGGCAGTCGAAGCTGAGGATCCGCGTCGCCGGATCGTAGCTGGCGCGCGTGACCTGCTGTTCGGGCGCACGGCAGGCCACCTGCGGCTGCCCGGCGCCCGGGTTCGCCTGGTACGTGGCGCGGTCCGGGAACAGGTCGAGGATGTTGATCTCGAGGTTGCTCACCACCGTGCTGGCGTTGGTCGGGCACTCGACCAGCAGCTCGCTGACGCCGCTGGTGCTGGGGCGCACGCCGTAGGACGCGCTCACGCCGGCGGCGAGGGCACCGGGCCGGCAGGTCAACTGCAGTGCGACCGGGGCGGTATTGCAGCGGAACTGGGCCTGCAGCGCGACCGGAGGAGGGGTCAGCGAGAACAGGATGTTCTGTCCCGGCGGCGGGGCGCAGACCGGCGGCAGGGGGATCCCGTTGAAGGTACCGCGCACCAGCACCGACTGGGCCTGCGCGTCGCTGGTGGCCAGGCCGAGCGCGAGCGCGGCGAGCAGCAACGACTGGGAACGAAACGACGCCATGCGCGGACTCCGCCAAAATTGGCGCGCAGTATAGCGGCAGGGGCGGGTTAGCCTCTCGTTAAGCGTTCAGCTTCGCGGATCGCCCGCCCCGGCCAGCGCGCGCTTTGCTACCGCCCATCGGCGGGACCGAAAGGCCGCTCGTACATGCGGTAGGCCGTCTCCTCCATCCCGAGGGCGGCATAGGTCCGCTGCGCACGGCGGTTGTCGCGCTCGACGTACAGCCGCAGGCCGACCGCCCCGGCGGCCCGCGCGCGCGCCTCGATCGCACGGTACAGCGCGCCGAACACGCCCTGCCCGCGCGCCGGCGGCACGACGTAGACGCTCTGCACCCACCACCAGTCGCCGCAGCGCCAGTCGCTCCACTCCCAGGTCACCAGCAGGCCGCCGACCACCGTGCCGCCACGCTCGGCGACCAGGTAGAAGCCGCGCCGCGGATCGTCGAACACCGCGGCCACGCCGGGCCGCAGCAGGGCCGGATCGAGGCGCTTGTGCTCGGTCTCCAGCGCCATCGCGGCGTTGAAGGCGACCAGCGATTCGAGGTCGGCGCGGGTCGCGTCGCGCAGGCGGGTGGCGTCGTCCATCGGTTCAGGTCCCCGGGGTGCGCGGGCGCCGCCGGCGGGTCGCACCGAGCTTGCGCGTGATCGTGTTGCGGCCCAGCCCCAGCCGCGCCGCGGCCTGCTGGCGGTGGCCGCCGGTCAGTTCCAGCGCGGCGTCGAGCAGCGCGCGGTCGAAATGCTCCCTGGCCTGCGCGTACACGCCGTCGTCGCCGTCGCGCAGGCGGTCCTGGGCCCAGGCGCGCAGGCCCTGGGTCCAGTCGCCGCCGGCGCCGGCGGTGGCGCCGAAGTCGAGTGCGAGGTCGGCGGCGACGATCTCGCGGCCGGGCGCCATCGCGGCCAGCCGGCGACACAGGTTCTCCAGTTGGCGCACATTGCCCGGCCAGTCGAAGCGCGCCAGTTGCTCCAGCGCGCGCTGCGAGAAGCGCTTGGGCTCGAGGCCCATCGAGGCCGCGGCCTGGGCGAGGAAGCGCGCGGCGAGCTCGCCCACGTCCTCGCGCCGCTCGCGCAGCGCCGGCAGGTGAATGCGAACCACGTCGAGCCGGTGCAGCAGGTCGGCGCGGAAGCCGCCCTCGGCGACCTTGCGCGCGAGGTCCTGGTGGGTGGCGGCGATCACCCGCGCGTCGGTGCGGATCAGTTCGCGGCCGCCGACGCGGTAGAACTCGCCTTCGGCCAGCACGCGCAGCAATCGCGTCTGCAGCGAGGCCGGCATGTCGCCGATCTCGTCGAGGAACAGGGTGCCGCCGGCGGCCTGCTCGAAGCGGCCGGCGTGGCGGCGCTGGGCGCCAGTGAAGGCGCCGGCCTCGTGGCCGAACAGCTCGGACTCCAGCAGTTCGGCCGGGATCGCCGCGGTGTTGAGCGCCACGAACGGCCCGCGCGCGCGGTCCGAATGGCGGTGCAGGGCGCGCGCGACCAGCTCCTTGCCGGTGCCGGTCTCGCCGGTGACCAGCACGTTCAGGCGCGTGCGCGCCACGCGGCCGATCGCGCGGAACACCTCGCGCATCGCCGGCGCGCTGCCGACCAGTTCGGGATCGGCGGCCGGGGCCTCGGGCGCCACCGGCGGGAGCGCGGCCGGCGCCTCGCCACCGGCCACCGCGCGCCGCGCGATCGCCACCGCCTGGTCGAGGTCGAACGGCTTGGACAGGAACTCGAACGCCCCGCCGCGGAACGCGCCCACCGTGCTCGCCACGTCGGTGTAGGCGCTCATCACCACGACCGGCACGTCGGGGATGCGCGCATTGAGCGCTTCCAGCAGTTCGATGCCGCTCATCCCCGGCATGCGCACGTCGGTGAACACGGCGTCGGGCCGCGCGTGCGCGAGCACCGACAGCGCGGCGCGCGCGTTGTCGAAATCGCGCACCATGAAGCCCGCCTCGCGCAGCGCCTCGGCCAGCACGAAGCGCACCGAGCGGTCGTCGTCGATGACCCACAGCTCTTTCATCGGGCGACTCGTGCGGCCAGCGTCGAGCGAGGCGCTTCGGACGGAAGCACGGGCCCAGGGTACAGGGCCCAGGGCCCAGTAAAGAGCGGGGCACTCCCGGCGTCGCGGCACCGGCGTTCAGCGCTTCGAATGGAGGCACCGGACCAAGGCCAGGGCCGTTCGCACGGCAGGCCGCGCACGGTGCGTGCGAGCGAAGCCCCACCACCGGGCGCCGAGACAGCCGTGGTCACCGGCTCTTGACTGGGCCCTGAGCCCTGGGCCCTGGGCCCTATACCCTGGGCCCTATACCCTCGGCCCGGCGCGTCCCCGTCCAACGCAAGAGCGTTCCGACCGGCCATCAAGCATCCTCCATCGGCAACAACAAAGTAAAAACCGTATGCCCCGCGCGCGACCGGTAGGTCAGCGATCCGCGGTGCTCGCGCGCGACCTGCTGCGCCAGCGTGAGGCCCAGTCCCGAGCCTTCCGCGCGGCCGGACACCAGCGGCAGGAAGATGCGGCTGGCCAGTTCCTCCGGCACACCGCGGCCGTTGTCGACCACCTCGATGCGCAGCGCGCGTCGATGCACGGTCTCGCCGATCGGCACCTGGGTCTCGGCGCGCGTGCGCAGGCGCACCTCGCTCGAGCCCGCCTCGACCGCGTTGCGCACCAGGTTCCACACGGCCTGGGTCAGGCGGTCGGAGTCGCCCATCACGGTGGGCAGGCTGGGGTCGTAGTCGCGCATCACCAGCGCCGACCAGCCGTTCTCGGCCTCGCTCAGCAGGCGCACGCGCTCCAGCACCTCGTGCACGTTCACCGGCTGCGGGGCGCGCGGCGGGGGCGGGTTGAGCAGGCGGTCGACCAGGCTCGACAGGCGCTCGGCTTCGGCCACGATGACTTCGAGATAGCGCTGGCTGTCGGGCTCGCTGACCCGCTTGCCGAGCAGTTGCGCCGCGCCGCGCAGGCCCGCCAGCGGGTTGCGGATCTCGTGCGCGAGGCCCTTCAGCGCCTCGTGCAGGGCGGCCGGCACGGTGGTCGCCGGATCGGCGCCGGGGAACTCCTCGACCGGGTGGCATTCGAGCAGCCAGCCGCCGCCATCGAGCGGACTCAGCCAGACATCGGCGAACCGCTCGTGGTCGGGCGAGGGCGCGAAGCGCACGCGGCGCGCGCGGACCGCGCGCCGCTCTTCGCGGGTGCGCAGCAGCAGCCGCTGGAAGTCCTCGTCGCCGGGCGCGAGCTGGTCGGCCGGCAGGTCGAGGAAGCGCCGGGCGGAGTAGCCCAGCCAGGCCGCGAAGGCGGGGTTGACCGCCACGACCTTGCCGTCCGCCGCCAGCCGCAGGACCGGCGTGGCGAGCAGGTCATGCCCGCTGGCGGGGATCGGGACGTCGTGCACTGCACGATTGTAGGGAGAAAGGGAGGGCCCAGGGCCCAGTGAGTGACCGCTGTGGCTGACGAGGCGGTGCTTTTGGCTCGGACGGCAGGGTATAGGGCCCAGGGTATAGGGCGGCGGGGATCGATCGACGTGGACCCTCGCGTCGCTTCCTGGGCCCTGGGCCCTCAACCCGGCCCGCGCTACTCGCGCGGGCGTTCAGCGGGCCGCCGCTGTGCGGCGGCAAACCCCGCTTCACCCCTTTTCCCGCAACCACCGCGCCGCCTCCACCGCAAAATAGGTGAGGATCCCGTCCGCGC